>NZ_JBIAXM010000005.1:0-407086 GCF_042896695.1 Streptomyces sp. NPDC001270
CGGGCCACGGTGTCCGTCTTGGCCTTGCGCAGCGTGTCCGCCTGCGCCTTGCCACGGCCCTCCGCGACCGCCTCCGCCAGGTTCGCGAAGACCACGGTCAGCCACAGCCAGGCACTGATCGCCCAGCCGAACCAGTCACCCGGGTCCTTGAAGGAGAAGACCGTGGTCAGCAGGGAGCCGATCCACACCACGAACATCACGGGCGACTTGATCATCACCCGCGGGTCGAGCTTGCGGAACGCCTCCGGCAGCGATTTGAGCAGTTGCTTGGGGTCGAAGAGGCCCGCTCCGACACGGCCCTCGGCGGACTTGTGCCCGGTGGGTACGTCGCTGTGCGGCGCCCTGGTGGGAGTGGCTGTGGACATGGAGTCCTCTGACTTCTGTGTACGAGTGGCCATCACGACGCCAGCCCTTCGGCGAGCGGACCCAGCGCGAGGGCGGGGAAGTAGGTGAGGCCGGTGATGATCAGGATTGCGCCGACCAGCAGGCCGGTGAACAGCGGCTTCTCGGTGCGCAGGGTGCCGGCGGTGACCGGCACGGGCTTCTGCTCGGCGAGCGAGCCGGCCAGGGCGAGGACGAAGATCATGGGCAGGAAGCGGCCCAGCAGCATCGCGACACCCGTCATGGTGTTGAACCAGTCCGTATTCGCGTTCAGCCCCGCGAACGCCGAACCGTTGTTGTTCGCCGCCGACGTGAAGGCGTACAGCACCTCGGAGAACCCGTGCGCACCGGAGTTGAGCATCGAGTGCGGCGGGGTCGGCAGCGCCATGGAGATCGCGGTGAGGACCAGGACCAGTGCCGGGGTGATCAGGATGTAGCAGGCGGCGAGCTTGATCTCCCGCGAACCGATCTTCTTGCCCAGGTACTCGGGTGTCCGGCCGACCATCAGACCGGCGATGAACACCGCGATGATCGCCATGATCAGGATGCCGTAGAGGCCGGAGCCGGTGCCGCCGGGCGCGATCTCGCCGAGCATCATGCTCAGCATCGTGATGCCGCCGCCCAGTCCGGTGAACGAGGAGTGGAAGGAGTCCACCGCGCCGGTCGAGGTGAGCGTCGTGGACACCGCGAAGATCGACGAGCCGCCGATGCCGAAGCGGACCTCCTTGCCCTCCATCGCCCCGCCCGCGGCCTGGAGCGCCGGGCCGTGGTGGGCGAACTCGGTCCACATCATCAGGGCGACGAAGCCCAGCCAGATGGTGAACATCGTGGCGAGGATGGCGTAACCCTGCTTCACCGAGCCGACCAGCACTCCGAACGTGCGGGTGAGGCAGAACGGGATGATGAGGATCAGGAAGACCTCGAAGAGGTTCGAGAACGGGCTGGGGTTCTCGAACGGGTGAGCCGAGTTGGCGTTGAAGTAGCCACCGCCGTTCGTACCCAGTTCCTTGATCGCCTCCTGGGAGGCGACCGCGCCGCCGTTCCACTGCTGCGACCCGCCCATGAACTGTCCGACCTCGTGGATGCCGGAGAAGTTCTGGATCGCACCGCAGGCGACGAGGATCACCGCGGCGACGGCGGCCATCGGCACCAGGATCCGCAGCGTGCCGCGCACCAGGTCGGTCCAGAAGTTGCCGAGTTCACCCGTGCGCGAGCGCACGAAGCCGCGCACCAGCGCGACCGCGACGGCCATGCCGACCGCCGCGGAGAGGAAGTTCTGCACGGCGAGACCAGCGCTCTGCACGACGTGACCCATGGTCTGTTCGCCGTAGTACGACTGCCAGTTCGTGTTGGTCACGAACGACACGGCCGTGTCGAACGACTGCGCCGGGTTGACCGAGGAGAAGCCGAGCGAACCGGGCAGGATGCCCTGGAGCCGTTGCAGCAGATAGAGGAAGAAGACGCTGATCGCCGAGAAGGCGAGGACACCGCGCAGATACGCGGGCCAGGTCATCTCGGCGTTCGGGTTCGCGCCTATGCCCTTGTAGATCCACTTCTCCACGCGCAGATGCCGGTCGGAGGAGTAGACCCGGGCCATGTAGTTGCCGACGGGGATGTAGACGAGCGCCAGCGCGCCGATGAGGGCGAGCAGCTGGAGCACGCCCGCGAGTACCGGACCCATGTCTGTTCTCAGAACCTCTCCGGGAAGATCAGGGCGAGGACGAGATAACCCAGCAGGGCAACGGCCACCACCAGACCTACGACGTTCTCAGCGGTCACAGCTTCGCCACCCCCCTGGCGACAAGGGCCACCAGCGCGAACAGCGCGATCGTGGTGACGACGAAGGCCACATCGGCCATCGCGAACTCCTGGAATGAGGTTCGGTTGAATCGGACCGTTCGAGGAAAACGCCTGAGTGGCCGGTTCCGGTCGCGCGTTGACAGCTCTCATACGGCAGCCCGCTCGGCTTTGACGGGCCTCTTACGGCCGCCGGCCGCCGGTGGCCGGTCCGCCATGACTGTCGGTGACCTGCCTCACAGCGATCGGACGGTCCGGCGTGATCCGGCGTACGGCGCGCAGACCTGGGCGAAGGCGAGCGCTGCCCGGCGGCGGACCCCGCGGCCGGCATCCAGGGCGATGGCGTACGGCGGGCCGTCGTCCGGGCGAGCGGGCTTCGTGGGCACCGGAAGGCCACCGCGGGCGGTGTGCGCGCGGAACGCGTCGGTCCTGACACCGTCTTGACGCGGCCGGGTGGACGGCACGGCGGACGGCCCGGCCTGCGACACAGCCGACGACACGGTCGGCACACCGGCAGGTGAGGGCGGCGCGGAAGCGACCGCGCCGCCCGGCTCGCGGCCCCCGTGCCGCGCCCCCGTGCCGCGCCCAGCCTGGCATCCGGGCACCGGTCGCCTCATCGGCCAGGAGTGCACTCGGCTTGGCGTACAGCGCACTGTCCGCGGACCGCCGGGCATCGGGTACCCCCGTGGCGGGCGAGGCCGCTCCCGGCGTACGCTCCCATGCGGCATCACCGGGGGAGGGGAATGCTCACCACAGTGCTGGACACCGCCCGTCTGCGGCCCGCCGAGCGGACCGCGGCGTGGGCCGAGGTCACGGGCCTCGCGCTGGTGAACACCCTGATCCGCTTCCTGGTCCACGAACCCGATCAGGTGAGCGCCCAGATCCAGACGCTGGCGCTCGGTCCGGTCCAGTTGTCGGTCATGTCCTACACGCCGCTGTCGTCCCGACGGACCGCCCGGCTGATCCGGCAGTCCGATCCTGAGCAGTACCAGCTCGGGCTGACCGTGGCCGGACACCAGCGGATCGAGCAGGCCCGGTCGAGCGCCGCGCTCGGTCCCGGCGAACTGGTGCTGTACGACAGTTCGCGGCCGTTCACCGCCGTCTCGGGCCCGCAGTCCTCCGGTACCCGGACCGTCCTGCTCCAGTTCCCCAGGACGCTCCTGCCCCTGCCGGAGAAGGACGTGGCGCCGCTGTGCGGTACGGCGCTGGACTCGGGGTCGGGCGTCGGGCGGCTGCTCGGCCTGATGCTCACCGGCCTGGTGGAGACGCACGGCGATCTCACTCCGGCTGACACCGCCCGGCTCGGCACCACCGCGGTCGATCTCGCCGCGGCCCTGCTCGCCCACCACAGCGACCGGCAGGCGCTGCTCCCGGCCGAGTCCCGGCAGGGCGCGCTGTTCCAGCAGATCGGCGCCTTCATCGCCGCTCATCTGCACGACCCCGGTCTGAAGCCGGGCACGGTGGCCGCGGCGCACTTCATCTCGACCCGCTATCTGCACCGCATCTTCCAGCAACACGGCACGACGGTCGGTGAGTTCGTACGGCAGCAGCGCATCGCCCGCTGCCGGCGGGATCTGGCGGACCCGGCGCAGCGCACGGTCCCCGTCGCGGTCATCGGCGCGCGCTGGGGATACCTGGCGCCGTCCGACTTCACCCGTGCCTTCCGCACCTCCGTCGGTCTGACGCCGAGCGAGTACCGGGCGATCAGCCAGGCGCCGCGGTCAGCAGGGGGGCGCGGCGAAGTCCACGACCGCTAATGCACCCGCGAGTTCCACCTCGTCGCCGAGGGCGTGTTCGGCGACCCGCGCGACCACGTGGGCGGGGATCTCGTCGAGCCGGTAGGTGGAGCGGGCGTCCCGGGGCAGGACGACCGAGAGGCCACGGGCGAGCGCGGTGCGGACGGAGGCGCTCACGCACATCTCGGAGAGCAGGCCGACGACGGCGATACGGCGGACGCGGCGGCGCTCCAGCAGGGCGCCGAGCGGCGTTCCCGCGAAGCCGTCGTCTTCGGTCTTGCGGATCACGGCCTCGTCCGGCGCCGTGAGACACAGCTGCCGGCCGGGGCGGCCCGGCTCGTCGACGGCGCCTGCCGGACCGTCGTTCTGGAGGTGGATCACCACGGCGCGGGCGCGACGGGCCCGGAGCAGCAGGCCGGAGACGGTGCGGACGAGACGGCCGCCTCGCCGGTGAGGAAACCCTGCTGCATGTCGACGACGACCAGGGCCTCGACCGGGGTGACCCCGCGGACCCGGAGGGCCCGCGCGGAGGTGGCCCCGCGCCGGGGGGCGCCCGGGGTGCGGGCGCCCTCCGGTCGCCCGGCTCACCTGACGGACTCGGCCTCCTCCAGGACGGGCACCCGCGGTGTCGCGTCCTGCCGGCCGGGGATGGTCAGGCCGGGCAGGGCCACCACGAAGGCGACGGCGGCGACGGCCGCCGCGCCCAGCAGACCCGCGCGCGCGGCGGTGGCGAAGTCGCCGTGCGTGGCGAGGAGTTTGCTGAAGTACAGGGAACTGGCCAGTGCCGTACCCAGCGAGGTGCCGATCTTCATGCCGGTCTGGTAGACACCCGCCGCGGTGCTGCCGTCCCGGCGCGGCACCCCTTGCAGGGCGAGCGTCTGGTTGGCCGCGATGACGAACCCGGCGCCGCAGCCGGCCACGAACAGCGGCAGGGCCATCCGCAGGAACATGTTGTCCCCCGGGCCGGAAGCGCCGACCACCAGGGCGGTCACCGCGAGCCCGGCGGCGGTCATGGCGGTGCCGATGACGACCAGCGGGCGGCCGATGCGGTGCACGAGACGGCCGGTGACGACGCCGCAGGCCGCGGAGCCGACCGTGAAGAGCACCGTGCACAGGGACGCCTTGAGCGGTGAGTAGTGCAGGCCCTGCTGGAGGAACTGGGCCACGACGATGAAGATGCCGGTGAATCCGCCGTAGAGCGCTCCGGCGACGAGGGTGCCGACCCAGTAGGTGCGCTCGCGGAACAGCGCGAGGTCGACCAGGGGCTGCCGTTCCCGGAGGGTGACGGAGCGTTCCCACCGGACGAAGACGGCCAGCAGGGCGATCCCGCAGGCCGCGAGCCACCAGCGGCGCTCGGCCCACGCCCCGCTCTGCAGCAGCGGCAGCATCACGCCGGTGACGCCCAGGCCGAGCACCACGGTGCCGACCAGGTCGAGTCCGCGGCGCTGGGCGCCGCGCCGGCCCTCGGGCAGCAGGCGTGCGGCCAGCAGCAGTGCCACCACGTCGAGCGGGATGAACACGAAGAAGATCCAGCGCCAGCCTTCCGCGTCACCGACGTTCCGCAGGATGATGCCGCCCAGGAGCGGGCCGATGGCGGTGGAGAGGCTGACGCTCGCGCCGTAGTAGCCGAAGGCGCGGCCGCGTTCCCGCCGCTGGTACATCTGGTGCAGCAGCCCGACCACCTGGGGTGCGACCAGGCCGGCCGCGACGCCCCGGGCCAGGCGCGCGGCGACGAGCCAGGTGGCGTCGGGCGCGACCCCGCACAGCACGCCGGTGATGGTGAACAGCACCATGCCGATGAGGAAGATCTTCTTACGGCCGAACTCGTCGCCCAGCCGGCCGCTCGGGACCAGGACGAGCCCGAAGGTCAGGGTGTAACCGGCGACGGACCAGGTCGCCTGCGAGGACGACAGGTGCAGATGGTGCTCCATGGAGGGCAGCGCCACCGTCACGATGCTCACGTCGAGGAGGGTCAGAAAGGCGGCGGCGATGCACACGGCCAGGGCCTGAGCACGGTGCCTGCTGCTGAGCCGGGCGGATTCGGGGGTACCGGGACGTCCCTTGTTCCCGGGTGTTTCAGCTGGTGTGCCGAGGTCTTCCGGCGTCTTTGCCATGGTGTACCTCTGTGTTTCCCGTCGGCCATCTTCAGAGGGAGTTCGATGCCGTGGGGCGGCTGTCACGCGAGGTGTGCGGCCCCCGGGGAATGCGGCTCTTGCTGGGGGAGCTGCATCCGTTTCCGATAGGGGCCGGGACCCGCACGGGCTGCGGTCCCGGCCCCTGTGCCGTGGCTCCCGGGCCGGTGGCCGGGAGTGCGGGCGCCGAGGTGGCGGGGGTCGTCAGCCGGCGTCGGCGGTGAGGCCCGCCTTCTGCACGCCGAAGACCGCGACGGCCTCGTCGTTGTCGGGGCGGTCGCCGCTGACGCCGACCGCGCCGAGGAGCACGCCGTCCGCGTCGCGGATCAGCACGCCGCCCTTGGAGGCGGCGATCCGGCCCTCGGAGATGGCCGCCAGGGCGGCGAAGAACGCGGGGTCGCGCGTCGCGTGGCGGGCACCGGCGGCGCCGCCCTGGCCGGTGCCGAGGCAGCCCCATGCCTTGGCGTGGGCGATCTGCGGGCGCAGGATGCCCGCGGTCTCCTCACGCTTGACCACCAGCGGGTGGCCGCCGGGGTCGAGGACGGTGACGGCCAGCGGGCGCAGGCCCAGTTCGCGGGCCTGGCTGAGGGCCGCGTCCACGATCTCGGACGCCTGGCTCAGGGTCAGTGTGCTCATCGTTGAGACTCCTTCTCCTTCTTGGGTTTCTTGTCGGGTTCGTTGCCGGGTTCGTTGCCGGGTTCTTGTTCGTCTGCTTGTGCGTCTGCTTGTTCGTGTTCCTGGTCCGGTGTGTTGTCGGCCTGGTCGTCGGGTCCGTTCTGGCGGGTGCCGCTCGGGGAAGGGGGGATCGTGCTCGCCGCGTCCTCGTCGCTGACGCGGGTGGCCGCGTACAGGCCGAGGAGGTTGACGGCGGCGAGGGTGAGGAAGGCGGCGTGGTAGCCGGACACGCACGGGGAGGGGTGCGGGCCCGTGGTGCCCGCGGTCACCAGGACGGTGGTGGCGAGGGCGACTCCGGCGGCGCCGCCGAGCCTGCGGCCGACGTTGAAGAGGGTCGAGGCCCGGCCGGAGGACCAGGACGACACCGTCGCGAAGGACGCGGACTGGGTGCCGACGAAGACCTGTCCGACGGCGAGCCCCATGCCGAACAGCAGGAGCACGATCAGCCACCGGCCGGTGCCGGCGCGCAGCAGCAGCCCCATCGCGGCGATGACCACACAGGTGGCGCCCGTGCCGAGCATCAGGTGCCGGCGGGGACGGAGCCTGCGGTAGAGCACCCGGCTGGCGAGTTGTGAGCCGGTGACCACGCCGACGGCCTCGGGGAAGGTGGTGAGGCCGGCGGCCATCGGGGTCATGCCCCGTGCGTCCTGGAGGTAGAGGGTGAGGGTGAACAGGGCGCCGAGGAAGGTCACCGTCTGCACGGTCAGCACGGTGGTGCCGGCGGCGAACAGCCGGTCCCGCAGCAGCCGCAGGTCGAGCATCGGTGACCGCTT
The DNA here is from genome assembly GCF_042896695.1 of Streptomyces sp. NPDC001270. Taxonomy (NCBI): domain Bacteria; kingdom Bacillati; phylum Actinomycetota; class Actinomycetes; order Kitasatosporales; family Streptomycetaceae; genus Streptomyces; species Streptomyces sp. NPDC001270. The sequence continues at coordinate 7,495 of NZ_JBIAXM010000005.1, forward strand.
GCGCAGTTCGACGGCCGTCAGCCCGGCGGCCAGGACGGCGCCGCAGCCGAGGGCGGCGGCCACGGGCGCGGTGCCCCAGCCCTGTTCGGGCCCTTCGGAGATGCCGTACATGAGGAGTCCGAAGCCGGACGCGGCGAGCAGGAAGCCGCCGAGGTCGAACCGCTCGGCGGGCCTGGCCGGTTCGTTGCGCAGGCAGAGCAGGCCGAAGAGGACGGCGAGGACGCCGATGGGGACGTTGACGTAGAAGATGGCCCGCCAGGAGACGTGGGTCACCAGGATGCCGCCGAGTACCGGGCCCATGGTGGGGGCGAGGCCGTTGGCGATGCTGAGTACGGCGGAGGCGCGCACCCGTTCCTCGGGCGGGAAGGTGCGCAGCAGCATCGCCATGCCGACGGAGGCGAGCATGCCGCCGCCGATGCCTTGCAGGACCCGGAAGGTGACCAGTTGGCCGAGGCCGGTGGCCGTGCCGCACAGTGCGGAGCCGAGGGTGAACAGGGCGACGGCGGTCAGCAGGGTGCGTTTGCCGCCGAAGCGGTCGCCGAGCCAGCCGGAGACGGGGACGAAGACGGCGAGGCTGACCAGGTAGGAGATGGAGACGGTGTCGACGGCCGTGGCGGGGACGTCGAAGGCGCGGCCGATGGTGGGCAGGGCGACGTTGACGATGGTCATGTCGAGCGTGCTCAGGAACAGCCCGGCCACGTACACGACCCCGACGGCCACCTGCTGGCTGACGGCGATCCGCGGGCCGCGTGCGTCCTCGGGCGGCTCGCCCGCGGACTCCGTGGCCGGGTGCGCGCTCATCCGACCGGTGGGGTGGTCCGGGCCGCTCCGAGTGACGTCGTCAGCCGCAGCAGTTCGTCGATCACTCCGGTGGCGTTCTCGTCGAGACCGGGAGCGGACTCGAACCGGCCCTCGGGGGTGATCGACGTCCGTACGAAGGGGATGTGCACGCTGCCGGAGAGCGGCACCATGCCGAGTGAGGCCACCACGGGCAGCAGCGCCTGCACGGCGCGGGCGCCTGCCGCGACCCCGCCGTACCCGACGAACGCGACCGGCTTGCCGGCCCATTCGCGGGCGAGGTAGTCGAGGGCGTTCTTGGTGGCCGCGTTGTAGCTGTGGTTGTACTCGGGCACCACGAAGACGTACGCGTCGCCGGTGCGCACGGTCTCGCTCCAGCGGCGGGTGTGGTCGTGCTCGTACCGGCCGCGCTGCGGCGGACGCGGCTCGTCGAGGAGCGGCAGCCCGACCTCGGCGAGGTCGACGAGGCGGGCGTCGAATCCGGCGTGCCTGACCGCCAGGTCGTGGAACCAGGTGGCGATGGGCAGGCCGCGGCGGCCGGGCCGGGTGCTGCCGACGATGATCTGAAGCTGCGGTCGCGTCACTGCTGACCCTCCGTGTCTCAGTCGTCGAGGACGACTTTGTTCTCGATGACTCCGAGCCCCTCGATCTCGCCGCGGACGATGTCGCCCGGCTCGACGGTCCCGTGGCCCGACGGGGTGCCGGTGGACAGCACGTCGCCCGGCGCCAGGGTGATCGCCTCGGTGAGCCAGGCCAGTTGCTCGGGGATGGTGTGGAACATCTGGGCGGTGCTGCCCTCCTGGCGCGACTCGCCGTTGACCCACTGCCGGATGGGCAGGTCGTGGGGGTCGGCGATCTCGTCAGGGGTGACGAACCAGGGGCCGGTGATGCCGTAGGTGTCGAAGCCCTTGGCGCGGTCCATGCGGCCGCCGTCCAGTTCGGACACGTCCCGCGAACCGGAGTCGCAGAACAGCACGTAACCGGCCACGGCGTTCAGGGCGTCGGCCTGGGCGAGGTGGCGGGAGCGGCGGCCCACCACCACGCCGAGTTCCACCTCCGGGTCGACCTTGCTGCTGATCGCCGGGTGGAGCAGGTCGTCGCGGGGGCCGGCCAGGGCGCTCACCGACTTCAGGCAGCCCCGCATGGTGGGGCGCTCGCCCCGCGGCGGCTGCTGCGCGCCGGGCCGGGCGCCGCGTGGGAAGTTGGCGAGCATGAGCCAGACGGTGCGTGGTCGCCCGAGCGGGGTGCCGAGCCGTCCGGGCTCGTCGGACCACAGGCAGTCGGCGTCGAGTTCACCGGTGCCGGCGTGGTCGACGGCCCAGTCGTGCACCCGGCGGATCTCACCGAGGTCCGGGTCGGCCTGGAGCAGCGCGGGCAGGTCGCCGAGGACGACGTGCCGGGAGCGGGCCAGGGCGTCGTCCCGGTGGACACCGGCTGTCTCCGCCCGGCGGACCGAGGCGGCCTGGATGTCGACGAGGTGGCCGGGTACGACATCGGCGAAGCAGAGGCGGTCGCCGAAGGGTGTCCGGCGCGAGGCGATTTTCACGGGGTGCGAGGACTTTCCATGAGTGGGGTCGAGGCAGCCGACGGTGGCCCGGGGTGGTCCCGCTCCCGAGCCATCGTCCGGGTGAGCAGCCGTGCGTCAGCCGTTGTCGGCGTCCTTGGGGTTCTCGAAGCGGATGCCGCCGTCGGTGACGACGGTGACGAACTTGTCGTCGTCGGGCTCGACCGGCTGGACGATCGGCGGCAGGCCGACCGTGTACAGCACGAGTTCCTCGGTCGCGGTGTAGCGGACCTTCTCCCCCGGCTCGGCCTCCACCGCGCCCATCCAGCCGATCGCGGTGCCCTCGGCCGTGCCCCGGCCCTGGAGCACCACGGTCAGCCGCTTGGCGTCCGCGCTCTCCGACACCCACTCGGCGCCGGCGTCGAGCTTGACGAAGTCGATCCAGAACTGCCGCTCGGTGTAGGTGCCGATGTGCTTGCGCTTGACTCCCGGCCAGCCCGCCACCGGCAGGTAGTTGAAGTGGTCCGGGTTGCTGATGACGACGCCGTTGTAGCGCGGCTTGGGGAACCTCTGCTCCCGGCGCGGACGGCGCTCGGCCTGGGCCTCCTTGTTGTCCGGGCCGCGGCCGCGGCCGGCCTGCATGCCCAGCGCCGAGGCACCGCCGAACTGCAGCACCAGCTGGAGCTGCTTGGGGTCCTCCAGCTTGTCGTCCTGCGGCCCGTAGGTCTGGCCCTCCGGGAAGTAGCCGACCTCGCCCTCGCGCAGGAAGCCCTGCTCACCGATGTTCATGTCGCCGATCACGGGCAGCCGGATCTGCTCGAACGTGTGGCAGTGCCGCGGCATGGTGAAGTCGGCCTCGTTGCGGCCGAGGATGTAGCGGTAGTTCTCGAACGGCTTGGTCCGGTCGCCCATCAGCAGGTAGTTGAAGGACACCGTCCCCCGCGGATGGTCCATCTTGAACGCGTTCTCGTCGTACGGCGCGATCTTCATCGCTGTCCTCCGTTTTCGAGTGCTCAGCCGTCCCGGGCCCGGAGCGGGCGGGACGGAGTCCGACTACGGGCGGCGGTCACCGGATGCGCGCTCGCCCGGCCGGGCCGAGGCGCGTCTGTCCGACGACCTCCGATCGCCGTAACTACAGAACCTTCCTAGTAGGTTTGTGTCAAGGTAGGTAGTGAGCTTTCATCGAAATCGAAGGAGCACCCAGATGGCCGGCACCGACCTCGCGAGAACCGTCTCTCTGGTCACCGGCGCGTCCGACGGAACAGGTGCCATGACGGCCGAGACGCCGGTGACGTGGGGCTTCACGGCGACATGAGACTCCGCGATGACGTGGGGCCACGCAGCGGCGCGGGGCTCCGCAGCGGGGCCGAGCCCGGCGCGGGGACAGAGCGGGGCGATGTCGCGGCGCCCGACACCCCAGCCACCACCTGGCCACCAACCTACCAAGTAGGTTAAAGTTCGGTGCACAGCAGAGCCGCTGCCGGAACGCGTCTCGGCAGCGGCTGTGTGGGACGAGCCCCGGCGCGGGCAGCCGGGCTCGTCCCACGGGATGCGGGTGGGTCGGCCGCGCCGCCTCAACTGTCCGGAATCCGGGTGGGTCGGCCGCGCCGCCTCAACTGTCCGGAATCCGGGTGGGCCGGCCGGGCTCAGCCGTCCGGATTCAGGTGGGCGGACCCGGCCGAGCCGCCCGGAATCCAGGAGTGCGGGCCCGTGTCAGCCGCCGACGTACGCCGCGAGGTGCTCGCCGGTGAGGGTGGAGCGGGCGGCGACGAGATCGGCGGGGGTGCCCTCGAAGACGATCCGGCCGCCGTCGTGACCGGCGCCCGGACCGAGGTCGATGATCCAGTCGGCGTGCGCCATGACCGCCTGGTGGTGCTCGACCACGATCACCGACTTGCCGGAGTCGACGAGCCGGTCGAGCAGGCCGAGCAACTGCTCGACGTCGGCGAGGTGCAGGCCCGAGGTCGGCTCGTCGAGGACGTAGACGCCGCCCTTCTCGGACATGTGCGTGGCCAGGTTGAGGCGCTGGCGTTCACCGCCGGAGAGGGTGGTGAGCGGCTGGCCGAGGGTGAGGTAGCCGAGCCCGACGTCGGCGAGCCGGGTGAGGATCCGGTGCGCGGCAGGCGTGCGCGGCTCGCCCGAGCCGAAGAACTCCTCGGCCTCGGACACCGGCATCGCGAGGACCTCGCTGATGTCACGGCCGCCCAGCGTGTACTCCAGGACCGAGGGCTGGAACCGCTTGCCCTCGCAGTCCTCGCAGGGCGAGGAGACCCCCGCCATCATCGCCAGGTCGGTGTAGATGACGCCGGCGCCGTTGCAGGTGGGGCAGGCGCCCTCGGAGTTGGCGCTGAACAGCGCGGGCTTGACGCCGTTGGCCTTGGCGAACGCCTTGCGGACCGGGTCGAGCAGCCCGGTGTACGTCGCCGGGTTGCTGCGCCGGGACCCGCGGATCGGACTCTGGTCGACCGTGACCACCCCTTCGTCGGCCGGGATCGAGCCGTGCACCAGGGAACTCTTGCCCGACCCGGCGACGCCGGTGACGACGGTGAGCACGCCGAGCGGAACGTCCACGTCCACACCGGTCAGGTTGTTCACCGACGCGCCGCGGATCTCCAGCACACCGGTGGGCTCGCGCACCGTCCCCTTCAGGGCCGACCGGTCGTCGAGATGGCGTCCGGTGACGGTCTCCGAGCCGCGCAGCCCTTCGACGCCGCCCTCGTAGCAGACGGTGCCGCCCCCCGTGCCGGCGCCGGGCCCCAGGTCGACCACGTGGTCGGCGATGCCGATCAGCTCCGGCTTGTGCTCCACGACGAGCACCGTGTTGCCCTTGTCCCGCAGGCGCAGCAGCAGGTCGTTCATCCGCTGGATGTCGTGCGGGTGCAGGCCCGCGGTGGGCTCGTCGAAGACGTAGGTGACATCGGTGAGCGCGGAGCCGAGGTGCCGGATCATCTTGACGCGCTGTGCCTCACCGCCCGAGAGCGTGCCCGCCGGCCGGTCGAGGGCGAGGTAGCCGAGGCCGATCTCCACGAACGAGTCCAGCGTGTGCCGCAGCTTGCCGAGCAGCGGCGCCACCGAGGGCTCGTCGACGCCGCGGATCCACTCGGCGAGATCACGGATCTCCATCGCGCAGGCGTCGGCGATGCTGATCCCCTCGATCTTCGAGGACCTGGCGCCCTCGCTCAGCCGGGTGCCGTCGCACTCGGGGCAGGTCGCGAAGGTCACCACCCGCTCCACGAACGCCCGGATGTGCGGCTGCAACGCGTCGATGTCCTTCGACAGCATCGACTTCTGGATCCGCGGGATCAGTCCCTCGTACGTCAGGTTGATGCCGTCGACCTTGATCTTGGTCGGCTCCTTGTGCAGCAGGTCGTGCAGCTCCCGCTTGGTGAACCTGCGGATCGGCTTGTCCGGGTCGAAGAAGCCGCAGCCGAGGAAGATGCGGCCGTACCAGCCGTCCATGCTGTAACCGGGGATCGTCAGCGCGCCCTCGCTCAGCGACTTGCTGTCGTCGTAGAGCTGGGTCAGGTCGATGTCGGAGACGCTGCCCCGGCCCTCGCAGCGCGGGCACATGCCGCCGGTGCGGCTGAAGGTCGCCTTCTCCGTCTTCTTGGTGCCCTTCTCGACGGTGATCGCGCCGCTCGCCCGGACCGAGGGCACGTTGAAGGCGAAGGCGCCGGGCGGGCCGACGTACGGCTTGCCGAGGCGGCTGAAGAGGATGCGCAGCATCGCGTTCGCGTCGGTCGCGGTGCCGACCGTGGAGCGGGGATCGGCGCCCATCCGCTGCTGGTCCACGATGATCGCGGTGGTCAGCCCGTCGAGCACGTCGACCTCGGGCCGGGCGAGCGTGGGCATGAAGCCCTGGACGAAGGCGCTGTAGGTCTCGTTGATCAGCCGCTGGGACTCCGCGGCTATGGTGGCGAACACCAGTGAGCTCTTGCCCGAGCCGGACACCCCGGTGAACACCGTCAGCCGGCGCTTCGGGATCTCGACGCTGACGTCCTTGAGGTTGTTCTCACGCGCGCCGTGCACCCGGATCAGGTCGTGGCTGTCGGCGGTGTGCGACGCGGGCGTCCGCGCGTCCGTGCTCGTGGCCTTGCTCATCGTCTCTCCCTCTGTCGCTGGCTGTTGCGGGGCCGGCTCCGCGGTCCTCGCCGCCGTGGCCGGCGCGGGCGCGGCACGGTCCGCGGCCCGTTCGGGGCGCCGGCCGGGCGCCGAGCGTGCCGGGTCGGCTCCGTCCGGGCGCGCTCGGCGCGGGAACCGAGGTCTGCCGCCAGGAGGTGCCCGGACGGCGTGGGCGGGGTCGGGGTTCCAGAGCCAGGTCCGGCCTCTGCGGGGGAGGAGACCGGGGCGCCACTGCCCCGGACCGGGGCGGGCCGCCTGGCCGCGGTCAGAGAATAGCCCGCTCCCGCACCCGTATGACCACCCCCTTTTGAATTCCGGTCCCCCCGTCCCACGCCCCCGTCGGGCGCCGCCGGGCCGTGGGACGGGTGCGGCGGCGGCCCTCCGGGCGGTGTCGGTGGCCCGTGCGATGCTGGGTTCCGTGAGACTTGAGGACCTGGTGAGACTGCGCCGCGCCCGGGACACGATCGACCGCGACTACGGCCGGCCGCTGGACGTGCCCGCGCTGGCCGCCGTCGCCCTCATGTCGCCCGGCCACTTCTCCCGCAGCTTCCGCGCCGCCTTCGGCGAGACGCCGTACAGCTATCTGATGACCCGCCGTATCGAGCGGGCCAAGGCGCTGCTGCGGCGGGGCGATCTGAGTGTGACGGAGGTCTGCTTCGAGGTGGGATGTACGTCACTGGGCTCGTTCAGCTCGCGCTTCACGGAGTTGGTCGGCGAGAGCCCGAGCGCCTACCGGGCCCGCCGCCACGAGGCCGGCGCCGCGATACCGGCGTGTGTGGCCAAGGTCCTCACCCGTCCGGTCAGAAAGCCCTGACCCGGCGCCCGCGCGCAACCGGTCAGGAACGGAGAAGCGGAACCGGCCGCCGCCTCGTAGCGTCGAGGGCATGAACATCAAGCTCGCACAGTGCTTCATCGCAGTCGACGACCATGACAAGGCGCTCCCCTTCTACCGTGACGTCCTCGGCCTGGAGGTGCGCAACGACGTCGCCTTCGAGGGGATGCGCTGGGTGACCGTCGGGTCATCCGAGCAGCCGGGCGTGGAGATCGTTCTCGAACCGCCGCTCGCCGACCCGGGCGCCTCGCCCGCCGACCGGCAGGCCATGGCGGAGCTGCTGGCCAAGGGCCTGCTGCGCGGCGTGATCTTCTCCACCGACGACGTGGACGCCACCTTCGAACACATCCGGGCGGCCGGCGGAGAGGTCCTCCAGGAGCCCATCGACCAGCCCTACGGCGTCCGGGACTGCGCCTTCCGCGACCCGGCCGGCAACATGCTCCGCTTCAACCAGCGCCGCACCGGCTGACCCCGCTCCCCTGTTCCACGCGGGTCTCCCCCGGCGTCTCCCTCAGGTCTCCCCCGTCGACGTACCGGCGGGGCGGACGGAGGACTCCCGATTGCGCCCGGTGCGGGGCGTGCTCAAGGTCGAAGCGTGAGCACGTCTTCCGCACCGCTGCCCGAGCCCGCCGTACCGTACGCGCCCGTGCACCGGCCCCCGGCCGGACGGGCGCGGCGCCGGTGGCACCCTGCTCCGGCCGGTGTCCTCGCGGCCCTCGCCCTGTTCGTGGCGGTCCGCGCCGCCGGTGTCGTCGCGGTGGCCGCGACGAGCCGGCTGTCCGGCCGGCCGCTCACCAAGAACCTCGCCCACTCCTGGGACTCCACCTGGTACCTGCACATCGCCACGCACGGCTACGGACGGCTGATCTGGATCACCAAGACGGGTGAGGTGCAGACGGACTGGGCGTTCTTCCCGCTGTACCCGGCCCTCGTCCGGGCCGTCACGGCCGTCGTGCCGCTCTCCCCCGGCGCCGCCGGACTGCTGCTCGCCTGGAGCGCGGCGGTCGTGGCCGCCTGGGGTGTCTACGCGATCGGCCACCACGTGTACGGGCGGGCCGTCGCCACCGCGCTCGTGGCGCTGTGGGCATCACTGCCGCACTCGGTGGTCCTCACCCTCGCCTACACCGAGCCGTTGTTCGCCGCGCTCGCCGCCTGGTGTCTGCACGCCGTGCTCAAGGGCCGCTGGCTGTTGGCCGGTTCGCTGGCGGCCCTGGCCGGGCTGTCCCGGCCGAGCGGCATCGCGGCGGTGGCGGCCGTGCTCGTCGCCGCCGGACACGAGATCGTGCGCCGCCGCGGCCGCGTCCCGCCGGGCCTGTGGGCGGGCGCCGTGCTCGCCCCGCTGGGCTGGGTGGGCTACGTGCTGTGGGTGGGCCGGCGGACCGGGGACCTGTTCCACGGCTACTTCCGCGTGCAGAGCGCCTGGAGCTCACGCCTCGACTTCGGGATCGGCGCCCTGCGCTTCCTCAAGGCGCTGTTCCTGCACGGCGGCGGGGTCGTCTACCCGCTGGCCCTGGTGGTGGTCGCCACCGGTGTCCTGCTGTTCTGCCTGCTGTGCCTGGAGCGCGCCCCGCTGCCGCTGGTGGTGTTCGCGGGCGCCCTGGTGCTGCTGGTGGTGGCGGTGTCCGGCCCCTTCGCCTCCAAGCCCCGCTTCCTGCTGCCCGCGTTCCCCCTGCTCATCCCGGTCGCCCTGGCGCTCGTACGGACCTGGCGCGCGCGGCGGCCGAAGGCCCTGCTGCTGGGCGGCACCCTGACGGCGGTGTCCCTGGCGTACGGAACGTTCCTGACGGCGATCGCGCATCAGCCGTTGTGACCGGGTGGGACCCGGTGGCCCCGCGGCCCGGACCACGACGACGCGAACGCCCGGACCGGCCGCGAGGCCGGTCCGGGCGTTCCGTCGGTGACGATCGTCCGGAGGATCAGACGAGGTCGAACCGGTCGAGGTCCATGACCTTCGTCCAGGCCGCGACGAAGTCCTTCACGAACTTCTCCTTCGCGTCGTCGCTCGCGTAGACCTCCGCGAGGGCGCGCAGCTCGGAGTTGGAGCCGAAGACGAGGTCGGCACGGGTGCCGGTCCACTTGACCGCGCCCGAGGCGTCACGGGCCTCGAACGTGGTCTGGTCCTCGGAGGTGGACTTCCAGGTCGTGCCCAGGTCGAGCAGGTTGACGAAGAAGTCGTTGGTCAGCTTGCCCGGGGTCTCGGTGAGGACGCCGTGCTTCGACCCGCCCTGGTTCGCGTCCAGCACCCGCAGGCCGCCGACCAGGACGGTTGTCTCGGGCGCGCTCAGCGTGAGCAGGTTCGCCCGGTCCAGCAGCAGGTACTCGGCCGGCAGGCGGCTGCCCTTGCCGACGTAGTTGCGGAACCCGTCGTACGACGGCTCCAGCGCCGCGAACGACTCGGCGTCCGTGTGCTCGTCGGTCGCGTCGACCCGGCCCGGGGTGAAGGCCACCTCGACGTCGACGCCGCCGTCCTTGGCCGCCTTCTCCACGGCCGCGCTGCCGCCGAGGACGATCAGGTCGGCCAGCGAGACCTTCTTCGCGCCGGAGTTGAACTCGCCCTGGATGGTCTCCAGGGTGCGCAGGACCTGCGCCAGCTCGTCGGGGTCGTTGGCCTGCCAGCCGCGCTGCGGCTCCAGGCGGATCCGGGCGCCGTTGGCACCGCCGCGCTTGTCGCTGCCGCGGAAGGTGGCGGCCGACGCCCACGCGGCCTTGACCAGCTGCGAGACGCTCAGGCCGGAGCCGAGGATCTTGGCCTTGAGCGCCGTGACGTCCGCGGCGTCGATGGCCTCGCCCTCGGCCGCGGGCAGCGGGTCCTGCCACAGCAGGGTCTCCTCCGGGACCTCCGGGCCGAGGTAGAGCGACTTCGGGCCCAGGTCACGGTGGGTCAGCTTGTACCAGGCGCGGGCGAACGCGTCGGCGAACTCCTCCGGGTTCTCGTAGAACCGGCGGGAGATCTGCTCGTAGACCGGGTCGAAGCGCAGCGACAGGTCGGTAGTGAGCATCTTCGGGCGGTGCTTCTTGTCCGCGTCGAACGCGTCCGGGATGATCTCCGCGGCGTCCTTGGCCACCCACTGGTTGGCGCCGGCCGGGCTCTTGGTCAGCTCGTACTCGTACTCGAAGAGGTTCTTGAAGAACCCGTTGCCCCACTGGGTCGGGGTGGAGGTCCAGGTGACCTCAAGACCGCTGGTGATGGCGTCCTTGCCGACGCCCGTGCCGTACGTGCTCCTCCAGCCCAGGCCCTGCTGCTCCATCGGGGCGCCCTCGGGCTCCGGGCCGACGTTGTCCGCCGGGCCCGCGCCGTGCGTCTTGCCGAAGGTGTGGCCGCCGGCGATGAGGGCGACGGTCTCCTCGTCGTTCATCGCCATCCGGCGGAACGTCTCGCGGATGTCGCGGGCCGCGGCGACCGGGTCCGGGTTGCCGTTGGGGCCCTCCGGGTTGACGTAGATGAGGCCCATCTGGACCGCGCCGAGCGGGTTCTCCAGCTGGCGGTCACCGGTGTAGCGCGCGTCGTCGAGCCAGCCGGTCTCGGGACCCCAGTAGACGTCCTCCTCCGCCTCCCAGACGTCGGCGCGGCCGCCGGCGAAGCCGAAGGTCTCGAAGCCCATCGTCTCCAGGGCCACGTTGCCGGTGAGGACCAGGAGGTCGGCCCAGGAGATGCTCTGGCCGTACTTCTTCTTGACCGGCCACAGCAGGCGGCGGGCCTTGTCCAGGCTGGCGTTGTCCGGCCAGCTGTTGAGCGGGGCGAAGCGCTGCTGGCCGGCGCCGGCGCCGCCGCGGCCGTCACTGATCCGGTAGGTACCGGCACTGTGCCACGCCATACGGATCATGAGCGGGCCGTAGTTGCCGAAGTCGGCCGGCCACCAGTCCTGCGACGTCGTCAGCACCTCGGCGATGTCCTGCTTGACGGCCGCGAGGTCGAGGGACTTGAACGCCTCGGCGTAGTCGAACTCCGCACCGAGCGGGTTGGCCACGGCGGGGTTCTTCGCGAGGATCTTCAGATTGAGCCGGTCCGGCCACCACTGGCGGTTGCCGCCGCCCTGGGTCGGGTGAGGGGCGCGGCCGTGCGCGACAGGGCAGCCGCCAGTCTCCTCCGATTTCGCGTCAGTGACGATTGCCTCATTGTTCTCGGCCATGGGAATCCTTCCGGACTGGGCGCATCTTGGTGCTCAGGAACTGCTGGGGGTGGAACATCCGGGGCACAGGCCCCAGTAGATGACCTCGGCCTCGTCGATGGCGAAGCCGCGGTTGTCGGAGGCGGTCAGGCACGGGGCGTCGCCGACCGCGCAGTCGACGTCGGCGACGGCACCGCACGACCGGCAGATCACGTGGTGGTGGTTGTCGCCGACACGGCCCTCGAACCGGGCCGGGCTGCCGGCCGGCTCGATACGGCGGATGAGTCCGGCCGCGGTGAGGGCGTGCAGCCCTTCGTACACGGCCTGGACGGAGATGTGCCCGACGCGCTCGCGCACACCGGAGGCGATCGCCTCGACACCGAGGTGGTCGCCGTGCCGGACGGTGTCGAGCAGTGCGACGCGGGCGGCCGTCACCCGCAGACCGGCACCGCGCAGCTCGTCAGCGGCGGTGAAGGGCTGGGCTGCGGTCACGGCGCTCAACCTATCGCCCCAAAGACGAACGGTTCAAGAAAACGAGAGGGGCAAGTCTTGCGGGGTGGCGCCCGCGGTCCGGATGTTACCTGGGTCACGTTGCGCCGGTCCTTCGCGCACGGCTGGTCGTCCGAGGGGAGACGCGGACGGCCACCGACGACACCGCCACCGTGGACGCACTGCGTCCCCTGCACGCCGGCCCCAACTCGCTGAACGTGTACGCCTACGACGTGTCCGGCAACACGAGCGCCGTGCCGAACCACGTCTTCTGCGTCCCGCCGGGCAGCAAGGGCGACACACCCGGTGACACCAGCGGCGACGGACTGCCCGACATCCTCCAGGTGAGCGCGGGCGGCAACCTGTGGACCTGCGTCGGGCTTCCGGAGGGCGATCTGGACAAGTGCCTGGCGGCGTCGCACACCTCGGACAAGAAGCTGCACCAGGCGTGTCACTGATACGACCCGGCCACCGGCAAGGCCGCGCTGATCCCCCACTACGCCGACGCCTACCCCGGCGACGGCATCACCGACCTCTTCGCCGTCGCCCCGGACGGCACGTTCTGGCTCTGCCCGGGTGACGGCTACGGCAGCTTCGACGTCGACGAGCGGATCAGGATCCTGCTGCCCGCGGACGCTCCGGCCCCCTCGGCCTGGACCGAGATCAAGGCGGTCGGCGACATCACCGGGGACAAGCTCCCCGATCTCGTGCTGCGCGCCGGCGGCGCCTTCTGGACCCTGTCCGGCTACACCGGCACCGCCTTCCGCACCGCCACGCAGATGAACGCCGACGCCCGGGCCCGACGCGACATCGTCAACGTCGCGGACACCAACGGCGACAAGACCCCCCGACCTGCTGTGGCGCAACCTGGACAACGGCAACATCTACGTCCGCCACGACAGACCGGCCCCGGGACCCGGTTGCCCTTCGGGACGGCCGGGTCTCAGCCGTCACTCCCCCACCAGCCCCCCACTCCCACCAGCCGCTCGGTCTCCCCGCCAAGCGTCCCCAGCCCCTCGCCGCCTTGTCGGCGGCCCCAGCCCCTCCCCCCTCACCGCCCGTCGGCAGCCTCAGCCCACGTCGGCGATCAGGCCCGTCTTCTCCACGCCGAAGACCGCGGCGGCCTCGTCGTTGTCGGGGCGGTCGCCACTGACGCCGACCGCGCCCAGCAGCTCGCCGGCCGCGTCGCGGATCAGGGCGCCGCCCTTGCAGGAGGCGACCCGGCCCTCGGAGATCGCCGCCAGGGCGGTGAAGGACGCGGGGTCGCGGATGGCGTACCGGGCGCTCGCCGCACCGCCCTGGCCGGTGCCGAGGCAGCCCCACGCCTTCGCGTGGGCGAGCTGCGGGCGCAGGATGCCGGCCGCCTCCTCCCGCTTGACCACCAGAGGGTGGCCGCCGGGGTCGAGGACGGTGACGGCCAGCGGATGCAGGCCCAGCTCGTGCGCGTGACCCAGCGCGGAGTCGACGATCTCGGACGCCTGGGCCAGGGTCAGTGTGCTCATGGCTGTTCTTCCCTCTTCCTGCTCGCCTCCGGGGGCCGAACGCCGTGAGACGCACGGGCCGGCAAGACGCCCACCCGAGCCTGCCGCTGAACGGGCCCTTCGGGGCCGCAGGACCGCGGCGGAACTCCACTCGACCTGCCTGGTACCTCGTTTCCGACCTGTCCGGTACCTACTTAGTAGGTTTATGCCACGCTAAACGGACACATCCATCACGGCAACTCGAAGCGAGAACGGTGAACCGCCAGCGCTTGCCGGGACCTACCAAGTAGGTTAGCGTCTGCTTCAGTGGCCCGCCGAAGTGCCCGGGCCGAGCCCACGCGGCTCAAGAGACCCCTGGGAGTGACATGTCCGTGCCTCACACCCCCGCGAGGATCTTCCGCGGCCGGGTGGCCGACCAGATCGTCGAGGACCTCCGCGAACAGATCCTCAGCGGTGCCCTGCCGAACGGCTCCCGGCTGCCGTCCGAGCGGGATCTGGCCGCGTCCTACGACGTCAGCGCCCCCACCATCCGCGAGGCGATCCGGGTTCTCACCGCGATGGGACTGGTGACCACCCGCAACGGCAGCCGGGCGACGGTCAACGCGCAGGGCGACACCATGCTGGCGATGTCCATCGCCTCCGTCGTCCAGGTCGAGAAGGTCGGCGCCCGTGAGGTGCTGGGCCTGCTCGGCGCCCTGCACGGCTACGCCGCCGAACTCGCCGCCGAACAAGCCTCCGACGAGGAGATCGAACGGCTGCGGGAGGCGGCCGAGGCCATCTCCCGCACGACGGACGACGAGGCGCTGGCCGCCGCGCTGTACCAGTTCTTCGCCACCCTGGCCGAGATCTCCCACAACCCCCTGCTGGCCGCCCTGTGCCGGTTCATCACCGAGATGCAGATCGGGCTCGCGGTCAAGCTGTCCGGCGGCGAGGGCGGCGACTTCGGCCAGATCGCGCGTTCCCTCCAGCCCGGCCGGATGCGGATCGTGACCGCCGTCGCCACCCGGGACCCGGCCCACGCGGCGCAGGTCATCCGCGCATACCACCTGGAGACGATCGAGAAGGTCCGGGCCGGCCGCCAGGGCGAGGAGGAGGCCCGTGCCGAGACGGGACTCAGCGACGCCCTGCTGTCCTGGCTCCGGACGAACGTCGGGCTGGGCGGTCAGGTGGCGAGCCACCGGAGCACACTGTCATGACCGAGGCCCCCGCAGCGCCCCGCACCGTACGGGACGCCGCCTTCGACGAACTGCGCCGGCACGGGCTGACCACCCTCTTCTCCAACCCCGGCTCGACCGAGGTGTCCCTGCTCGCCGATCTGCCCGCGGACCTGGAGTTCGTCCTGGCCCTGCACGAGGGCTCCGTGGTGGGCGCCGCCACCGGCTGGGCGCTGGCCCGCGAACGACCCGCGCTGGTCCTGCTGCACACCACCGCGGGGCTCGGCAACGCGGTCGGCGCGCTCGCCACCGCGCGCGTCAACCGGGCGCCCCTGGTCGTCCTGGTCGGCCAGCAGGACCGCCGTCACCTGGCCCAGGAGCCGTTCCTCGCCGGCCGGCTCGCGGGCCTGGCCGGGGACTACCCGGTGAGCGTGGAGTCGCCGGTGCGGGCCCAGGACGTACCCGGCGCGATCGGCCGGGCCGCGCACGCCGCCCACGAGGGGCGCGGCCCCGCGCTGGTCCTGGTGCCCATGGACGACTGGGCGGAGCCCGCCGACGACCTGCCCGTGCCCGCCGCGGCCGTGCTGCGCCGCGCGGCCGGCGCCGATCCGTCGTCCGTCGCCGAGGTCGCCGGGCTGCTGTCCGAGGCATCGGCCCCGGTGCTCGTGGTGGGTGCGGGCGCCGACGACGCCCGCACCTGGGGCGCGCTCACCGCCCTCGCCGAACGGCTCGGCTGCCCGGTCTGGCAGGAACCGTTCGGGGCGCGCGCGGGCTTCCCCCAGGACCACCCGCAGTTCGCCGGACACCTGCCCGCCGACCGGCCCCGGCTGCGTGACGTCCTCGCCCCGCACGACCTGGTGCTGTGCGTCGGCGCCCCGTTCCTGCGGCAATACCCGTACACGCCGGGGAAGTTGACGGACGCCCGGGTGGTCGTCGTCACCGACGACCCGGCCGAGGCGCGGCGCGCGCCCGCCGAACTCGCGGTGCTCACCCCGCTGCCGGACTTCTGCGACCGGCTCGCCCGCCGCACCCCGGCGCGCGGACCGGCGGCCGGCCCGGCGGTGCCCCGCCCGCGGCGCCCCGAGCCGCCGCGGCCCGGCGAGCCGCTGAGCCCGTCCCAGGTCCTCGCGGCGCTCGCCGAACGGCTGCCCCCCGAGACCGTGGTCGTGGAGGAGACCCCGTCCTCCCGCCCCGACCTGCACGCCCTGCTGCCGGCCCGGGCACCGCTCGGCTTCCTCAGTGCCGCCATGGGCGGTCTCGGTTTCGCGCTGCCCGCCGCGATCGGGGTGCGCATGGGGCAGCCGTGCCGCCCGGTGATCGCCGTCGTCGGCGACGGCTCCTCGCTCTACCAGATCCAGGCCCTGTGGACCGCCGTGCACTACGACGTCGGCGTCGTCTTCGTCGTCCTCGCCAACGGCCGCTACGCGGTCATGGACAAGCTCGCCGAACAGCACGGGGGCAAGCCGCCGTGGCCCCCGTTCGAGGAGATCGACGTGGCCGGTCTCGCGGAGTCCCTCGGCTGCCCCGCCCGCCGGATCGGCGACCACGCCGAACTGTGCGCGGCGCTCGACGACCTCGGCCCCACCCTGGCCGACCGCACCCGCCCCCTGCTCCTGGAGATCTCCGTCGGCGTAGGCGCCGGCTTCCGGCCCTGACGCCCATTCCCCCCACGCCACCGTTCCCGACCCGCAGCCCGGAGACCATCATGTCCCTGCTCGATCCCACCCAGTGGTCCGGCAAGGCCCACGTCGGCACCTGGACGGCCATGACGGGGGGCACCGCACCCGTCGTCGAACCCGCCACCGGAGAGCTCCTCGGCACCATAGGCGTCGCCACCCCCGAGGACGTCGCCAACGCCGCCGAGCGCGCCGCCCGGGCCCAGTCGGCCTGGGCCCGCACCCCGTACACCGAACGCGCCGCCGTGCTGCGCCGCGCCGGTGACCTGTTCACCCGGTACGCCGACGAGATCGGCCAGTGGCTGATCCGCGAGGGCGGCAGCATCCCGGGGAAGGCGGCCTTCGAGACGACGACCGCCGCCCAGGAGTGCTACGAGGCCGCGACCCTGGCCTCCCGCCCCCTCGGCGAGATCCTGCCCTCGGCGGAGCCCCGGCTCAGCCTGGCCCGCCGGGTGCCCGCGGGGGTGGTCGGTGTCATCGCCCCGTTCAACGCGCCGCTCATCCTGGGCATCCGCTCGGTCGCGCCCGCCCTCGCGCTCGGCAACTCCGTGCTGTTCAAGCCGGACCTGCGCACCGCGGTGTGCGGCGGGGTGTCCGTCATGCGGGTCTTCGAGGAGGCCGGGCTGCCCGCGGACCTGCTGCACCTGCTGCCGGGCGGCGCGGACACCGGGGCCGCGGTGGTGGCGGCGCCGCAGGTGCGGGTGATCTCCTTCACCGGGTCCACGGCGGCGGGCCGCAAGGTCGGCGCGGCGGCGGCCGAGCACCTCAAGCGCGCCCACCTGGAACTGGGCGGCAACTCGGCGCTGATCGTGCTTCCCGACGCCGACCTGGAGCGGGCCGCGTCCACGGCCGCCTGGGGGTCCTACTTCCACCAGGGCCAGATCTGCATGACCACCGGCCGCCATCTGGTGCACGCCTCGGTCGCCGACGAGTACGTCGCGCGCCTCGCCGAGAAGGCCGAGCAGTTGCCGGTCGGCAACCCCGCCAAGGAGCAGGTGGCGCTCGGGCCGGTCATCGACGCCGGGCAGCGGGACAAGATCCACGGCCTGGTCACGGCCAGTGTCGGCAACGGCGCCCGGCTGGTGGCGGGCGGCACCTACCAGGACCTGTTCTACCGGCCGACCGTGCTCGCCGACGTCGACGACGCCTCCCCCGCCTACGCGGAGGAGGTCTTCGGCCCGGTCGCCCCCGTCCGCGCCTTCCGCGACCTGGACGAGGTGGTGGCGCTGGCCACGGCGTCCTCGTACGGTCTGTCGCTCGGCATCCTGACGTCCGACGCGATGCGCGGTCTGGAACTGGCCGAGCGCATCCCGACCGGGATCGTCCACGTCAACGACCAGACCGTCAGCGACGAGGCCGTCGCGCCGTTCGGCGGTGTCGCCGCCTCCGGCACCGGCGCCCGCTTCGGCGGCGACGCCAACATCGAGGCGTTCACCGAGACCCGCTGGATCACCGCCAGGTCCGAGCAGCCCGCCTACCCGTTCTGAGCCCGGCCGCCCCGCGCCCGTCACCACGGCCGCGCACCTCGCCCGGCCTCGCGGGCGGCTCCGCTTCCGGTGCCGCCCGCTCAGGGTGCGCGGTCGCAGACCGAGGGCAGCCAGGTCAGTTTCGGGTCGGTGCGCAGCGTGTCCAGCGTCTTCAGCAGCGACGTCAGGTCGCCCGGACGGGCGAGGAAGTCGATGGCGGACAGGGCGAAGGCGTCACGCACGGCGGGCGGCATCGCGTCGGAGGCGTCGAAGCAGTGCACCGCCCGCGGGTCCCGCAGCGTGTCGGCGAGCCGACGCTGCTGGGTGCCCGGTGCGCCGTACGAACCGGCCGGTACGTCGGCCTGGACCGAGAAGCCGGACTTCTCGGCGCTCCACACCCGTTGGGCGTCGGTCGAGGACAGATAGCGGATCAGTTGCCGCGCCGCGGGTGTCTCGTGCAGCAGGGCGACCAGGTCGCCGGAGACCTCCCAGGCGTCGGAGTAGCCGGTGCCCAGCAGCGTGCCGGACGCCTCGTAGTGTCCGTCGGCCTTCTTCCAGTTCTCGTTGGCGCCGATGAACGACGCCTGGTGTTCCAGGCTGCACTGGGGCGGGTCCTTCACGACGTACGCGGAGGCGTCCTGGTAGTGGGTCTCCAGGGCCCGGCTGACGAGCCGCTCGTTCTCGCCGCCGCCGGCGACCCGGTTCCGCCAGGTCGTCCAGGCCCGGCGCACCGCGGTGTCGGTCCAGGGCAGGTCTCCGCGTGCCCACTTGTCGTAGGTGCGCCAGCCGGACTGCTGGAGCAGCAGGTCCTCGATCCAGTCCGTGCCGGGCCAGCCGCTGGTGGCGCCCGCGCCCAGGCCCAGGCACCACTGGGCCGGCTGCCGTGCGGCGTCCCGGCGCTGCCGTTCGGTCATGTCCCCCGGGTACCAGACGATGCTCTTGAGGTCCGCCTTGAGCGGGAACCAGTAGACGTGCCCGTCGATCGGGGTGGCCCAGGACGCGCTGAAGCCGCCCTCGGGGACCAGGCCGTCGAGCGGTTTCAGCCGGCGCTGGGCGGCGTAGGAGGCGAGTTCGCCGGGGCCGGTGAGCACTACCACGTCGGGTGGTGTCCCGGCCTCCACGTCGGCGCTGAGCACCTGGCTCTGGGCGGAGCTGCCCTGGTAGTCGACGTGGACGCGGTACTTGCGCTCGAAGGGGGCGATCACCGCCTCCCGGAAGGCGCGCTCGTCCTCGCCGGTCCAGTTGGCCAGCAGGGTGACGGTCGGTTCGCGGTCGTAGACCCGTACGGCCACGACGACCGCCGCCACCAGCAGGGCAAGGCAGCTCGCCAGGACGGTGCCGGTGCGGACGGCCCGCCGGGAGGGACGGCGACGGGCGGCGGGGACGGCCGCCGGGCCGTTTCCGGGCGCGCTCACCGCGGCCTGAACCGGTAGTCGTTGATGTGCGGGCGCAGTCCCGCCTCGGCCAGCGCCATGAGCACGATGCCTCCGATCGCGATCCACACCGCCGCCGCGGCGCGGAAGCCGGTGTTCGCCAGGTAGGACGCGGTCCGCCGGCCCGCGTCGGTGATGGCCTGGCCGGACAGCGGGCGGTCGAGCAGCCCGCGGGTGTCCGCCATGCCCTGGTGCGTCCACAAGGTGAACAGGGTCAGCGTCACGAAGCCGCCGAGCAGTACGGCGGCGGCCGTGAGGAGCCGCCGGTTGTAGCGGCGGCGGAACCGGCCGCGCAGGAAGACCTGGGTCTCCGCCAGGGCCGCGGCCAGCGCGAGGACGAGCAGCGCGGTGACGCTCCAGCCGAGCCACAGCAGCCGTCCGAAGGAGGTCTGCTGCCGCACGACGCGCCGCTGCTCCGCCTGGAGCAGGCCGAGCCGTGCCGTGATGCCGGAGTCCTTGTCCGCGAGGATGCTCGTCGCGTATCCGAGATAGGCCCGGCGCAGCACCGAGTCCGCCGGTTCGAACTGGGCCTTTCCGACCATGCCCGCGTACACGGTGATCAGGCCGGCGACCGTCTGCAGGGCCTGGCGGCCCGTGGTGCCGCCCGCGCCTTCGGAGGCGGCGACGGCGAGGGACTGCACGGCCACCGAGATCTGCTTCTGGAACTCGCTGGTGGCCGGGGACGCGGCGGTCGTCTGCGCCTCGGTGAGGGCGTGCTGTGCGGTGTCGATGGCGAGGACGGCCGGGCCGCTGGCGGTGCGCAGCGGGTCGGCGTCGCCGTGCACGCCCTGGTAGGAGAAGAACAGGGCGACGCTGACCGCGGCGGACAGGACCAGCAGCAGCCGTCGGCGCAGGGCCAGTTCGCGGGAGGTGGTGCTGCCGTCGCCGGCGGTGGCCGTGCCCGGGGTGCCGGGCCTGCGGGCCAGTGCCGCGGCAGGCACCAGGACCGGGGCGAGCAGCCGGAACAGGCGGGTCGGCGTGGACGGCGGGCGGGTCCGCTCGGGGCGCGCGGCGGAGGGCCGCGCCGGGACGTCCGTGGTGTTCTCCGCGCTCATGGTGGACTCACCTCCGTGACGGACGGCAGTTGGTGCGCGGGGCCGGGCCCGTTCATACCGGCGGCCTGCCGAGTTCCCGGCCGCAGTCGCCGCCGCAGAAACGGGAGCCGGGCGGCCCGAGCCAGTGGCAGGTCGGGCACTCGGCCAGGGTCCCGCCACCGGCCCCGGCACCGGCCCCGTCGGCGGTCCCGCCGCCGGTCCCTTCGGCGCCGGCCGGTGCGTCCCCCGTGCCCTCCCCCTCCGCCCCGGGCCCGGCGGCCGGGGACCGGTGCGGGGTGGTCATGGCGCTGGAGAGGATCAGGTGCTGCCAGTCGACGCCTTTGAGCCCGTCCCGTACCCGCGCCGCGCCCGGTCCTGCGGTGTCGGCGACCTTCCGCAGCGCGCCGAGGAGCTGCGCGTCGCCGAGTTCGCCGGCCAGCGCCACGGCTCGGGCCAGCGCGGCGTCCGCGTCGGGCCGGCCGGTCTCGCCCCGCCGCCACGCCTGGTGCGCGTGCAGCACAGCCGCGTTCGCCTGCTGGTAGAGCTGGTGGCGGCGGATCCCGGGGTGCGGTCTGGACGCGTCCGCGGGGGCGTCCGTCCAGTGCACCAGGATCGGCCGCGGCGGCGGCAGCCGCACCGGCCGGCCGATGTCCGGGACGGACAGTTCCACGGCGGCGAGCTGGAGGTCCTCGCCGAGGTCCCGGTCGGACGGGTCGGCGGCGAGCACGACCTGGTAGTGGCGCACCTCGTCGCCCCAGCCGCGCGTGACGTACTCGGCTTCCCGCGCGCCGGACTCGTCGGCGGTGGCGGGGAGTTCCTGTTCGCCCGGCACGATCTGCTTGACCTGCCGGATCCGGGTGCCGGGGGTGGGGATCAGGCGGATCCGCAGCTCGGGGACCGAGGTGCCGAGCAGGTCGTCGATCAATTCCTGGTAGACGGCGGTCAGTTCGGACTCCTGCCGGACCGCGCCGGCCCGTCCGTGCAGCCGCCGGGTGATCCGCAGCAACAGCTCCGCGTCCCAGTCGTCGCCGATGCCCCAGGCATCGCAGCTGATCCGGCCGCCCGCGCAGGCGGTGAGCGCGTTCTCCAGCCGGATGGCGGCGCGGGCGTCGTGCTCGTTGCGCCCGTCGGTGAGCAGCAGGACGTGTTTGACGGGCGCGCGCTGCTCCTGGAGCAGGCGGCGGGCGAGGTCGAGCCAGGTGCCGATGGCGGTGCCGCCGTCCGCGTCGAGGACCCGTATCGCGTGCTCGGCGGCCTCGCGCTGGTCGGGCCCGGCGACGGCCATCGCCTCGGTGCCGGAGCCCGGGTGGACGACGGTCGCGTCGAACCGCCCGGACAGCACGGCGAAGGCGGTGCCGTCGGGCAGCCGCCGGACGGCCGCGACGGTGGCGTCCTTGGCGGCGTGCAGCTTGCTGTCGGGGTAGAGCATCGACCTGGAGGTGTCGATGATCAGCACCTCGGCGAGCGCGGCGCCCGCATCGGGTGGCCGGGGCGGGACGGGCGCGCCGCCGGTGGTGCCGACGCCGACCTCCAGGACGGCGTACATCACCTGTTCGCCCGGCGGACCGGCAGCGGTCGGCGCGGTCGACAGGTACTTGTTCTGGCCCACCGCCAGGGTCACCTCGACGGCTCCCGGCTCGCCCGTCGCCCTGTCCGTGCCACCGGTGTCGGTCATCGCGGTCTCCCCCTCGACGGCTCGTGGGTGTTCAGAAGGTGGTCATGGGCCGGACGGCGTGGGCCAGATCGAGCAGCCTGCCGTGCTCGTCGGCGGTTCGGGCCTGCCCGGCGAGCTGCCGGAAGGACTGTTCGAGCAGTCCGCGCAGCGAGTCCTGGTGGCCGGCGCCGAAGACCGGCCCGACCGGGTACTGCTCCCCCCATCCCCGCTCCGGCCAGTGGGCGAGGACGGTCTCGCGCACCTCGGCGACCAGCCGGGCGCGTGATTCGCCCTCGGCCGCGCCGCCGTCCAGCCGCAGTTCGGGCAGGCGCAGGGCCGCGTCCCGCAGGTCGGCCACGGACGGCGGACGGCCGTGCAGGGCGCCGGTGCGGATGCGGACGGCGGCGACGCGGGCGGCGTCGTGGTGCCGGGAGGTGGTGGGCACGTCGTCGAGGACGCGGACCGCCTCGTCCCGTTCCCCGGCCGCCAGCCGGCAGCGGGCCAGTCCGAAGGCGGCGGGCGCGTGGGCGAAGTCCCGTTTCCACACCGCCTCGTAGAACGTCACGGGCCGGGCCGCGGACGACTCGCGGTCCTGTTCGGCGCAGTAGCCGAGGGCGAGCTTCGGGACGTACTCGCCGGGCAGCGCCCGGTACACCTGCGCGAAGCAGGCGCCCGCCGCGCGCACCTTCCCCTTGCTCAGGTGCAGGACGCCGCGGTGCCAGGCGATGCGCCAGTCGTACGGGGCCTGCCGCTCGCCGAGTTGGGTCTCGGCCTCGGCGAGCGACTTCTCGGCCCGGTCCTGTTCGCCGCGTCGGAGATAGGCGCGGCACAGCCACAGCGCGGTCTCGGGCGTGCCCAGCCGGGACGAGCGGCGCCGCTGCTCGGCGACCCGGTCGGGGGCGTCCGGCTCGAACGCGTCCAGCAGCAGGGCCGCGCCGTCGTCGGGGTCGGGCACGGGCTGGGGGAGGGCGGCGGCCACTTCGGCGGCGGACGGCGGCGAGACGTCCAGCGCGGGGAGGTGCCCGTGCGGCCGGTCCGTCCAGTGGCCGAGCGCGGGGATCGCGCCGAGCCCGGCGTCGAGCGCGGCGTCGGTGGCCCGGAACCGGGTGGACCTCTCCGGCAGTTGCTCGCCGAACCGCAGTGCGCGGAACTCCCGCAGGACCTCCCACAGCTGCCGGGACATCTCGGCCGCCGAGCGGAACCGGGCCCGGGGCTCCGCGTGGGTGGCGCGGGCGACGAGCCTGTCGAAGGAGTCACCGGCGAGACCGGGGGCGCGCTCGGTGGCGCCGGCGAGCATCTGGAGGGTCACGCCGACGGTGTAGAGGTCGCTGTCGACGTGCCAGCCGCGGGCCTCGACCTCCTCGGGGGGCGGCGCGAAGGCGCTGGTGTAGACGTAGGCGGAGGTGCGGTCGCCCACCGCGCGGACCGCGCCGAGGTCGATGACCTTGATGCCGCGCCCGAAGTGGATGACGTTGGCGGGCTTCATGTCGCAGTACAGCAGCCCGCGTTCGTGCATGTACTGGAGGGCGCCGAGGATCTTGCACCCGTAGGTGAGCACGTGGTCGAGGCGGGGGCGGCCCTGGAAGAGGCGCTCGGCGTCGTCGGCGGCGAACAGGTCCCGCAGGGAGCGCCCGCCGATGTAGTCCATGACCAGGTAGCCGGTGGGCGACTGGCCGGCGAGGGCGTGTTCGGCGTACGTCACGATGCGGACGATGTCGGGGTGGTGCAGTTCGGTGAGCGAGCGGCGTTCCTCGGCGGCGGTCCTGCGGGCCAGCGCGTCGTGGACGTTGATGAGTCCCTTGAGCACCACCCGGTAGCCGGTGACGCGGGTGTCCTCGGCGAGGTAGACCCAGCCGAGTCCGCCCTGGGCGAGGCAGCCGAGGATCGCGTAGTGGTCCGCGACCAGGTCGCCCGCGTGCAGTTGGGGCCGGAAGGAGTAGGGGGTGCCGCAGCGCGGGCAGCGCCCGTCGGCCCGGGGCGGCTGGCCGCCGTAGCCGACGCCGATGATCATGGAGCAGCCGTTCGCGCCGCAGCGCCGCCCGCCGGTGGGCGGCTGCGGGTCCTCGTCCAGCGGGTGTTCGGGGGCCGCCACCTCGGGCAGGACGACCAGTCCGTGCTGGTCGAGTTCGCCGACGCCGGGGAAGGCGGGCTTCGGGGCGCGGCGGGAGCGCTCGGTGCGCTGGCTCGCCGGGGCGTCGAGGTCGGCGTCGGGCGGTGGCGCGGGGTCCGGCGGGGCCTGGCGGCCGCACGTGTCGCAGAAGCCGGTGGCCATGATGCGGCCCCGGCAGCCGGACCGGGTGCATGACGTCATGACGTGCCCTCCCCTTCGCTGTCGTGGGCGGAGCGGGACGGATCAGGTCGTTTCGAGCAGTGCTCGGCGAACGTGGCGACGGCCGTCTCCGCCGCGTCGAGGTCGCAGGGTGCCGCGCGCAGCAGCGCGGCGGCGCTCTCGTACAGCTCGTACGCCGTCAGGTCCGGGCCGGTGCCCGCCGGGCCCGCCTTCTGCCGCCACAGCCCCCACTCCGCGGTGAGCCGCAGCCGAAGTTCGCGCAGGCGTACCAGGCGGGCGTCGAGATGCTCGGTGGCGCGTTCCAGTCGTCTTCTGCGGCGTTCGACGGTGGCCTCGTGGCGGAACAGGGCGTCGGCGCCGGAGGATTCCGGCTCTCCGTCGCGGGTGCCGGTCAGCTGCTCGCGCAGCATGCCGGTGAGCCAGACACCCTGCATGGCGCGGTCGACCAGTTCCGTGTCGGCCGGGTCCGGGCCGGGCCGCACCCGGCTGAGGCGCTGGTCGAGGCCGGGGCCGAGCCGGTCCACGATCGCGTCGAGTGCCCGGTGCAGCCGGGCCCGGCGTTCGCGCAGCGGCCGGCCCACCAGGGTCTCCTCGGCCTGCGCGGCGAGCCCGTCCGGGCTGCGGAAGACCAGCAGCAACCGGGCGCCCTGTGCGGCGAGTTGCTCCAGCATGCCGAGCAGCGGCCCGGGTTCGGCGGACTCGTCCACGCCGACGAGGACGGCGGCCGGGGTCAGGCGCAGTGTGCCGAGCCGGTCGGGGAACGGGACCACGGGGTCGGTGCGGATGCCGAGCCGCTCGGCGAGGCGGTCCGTGATCTGGCGGACCGTCATGCCCCGTACGACGAGGGCGAGATCGTGGCCGCCGGGCGGGGGCACGGTGTGCGGGGGGTCGCCCGCGAACCGGCTCGTCCGCTGCGTGGTGCGCAGTTCCCGGGTGGCCAGGGCGATGGCTCGCTGGAGGTTCCAGGCGCGGTCGCCGTCGGCCGGGACGACGCTCACCAGCACCGGCCAGCCCCGGCCGGCGAACCAGGTGGCCAGCTCGGTGGCGAACGGCACGTCGAGCCGGCCGACGGCCGCTCCGGGACGCAGTTGCGGATCCACCGCGGACGGGCCGTCCGTCCAGTCGGCGACCTGCGGGAGGTGGCTCAACACGGTCTCGGTGGGGCTCATGTGGGTGAAGTTGGCCTCGTGTCCCTCGTCGGCGCTGAGCACGATGCCGAGCACCTGGCCGGTGGCGAGGTCGACGACGCCGGCGCCGCTGAAGCCGGGGCTCGCCAGCTCCTGCGGGGTGTGCGGGCGCAGTTGGACCCGGCTGTCCCGGCCCCGCCCGCCGAGCGGGGCGGCGCTGTACCAGCGGCCGACGTCGTCGCCCTCCGGGAAGCCGTACATCTCGACGCCCGCCGGCGGGGCCGCGAGCCGGAACAGCCGGGTGGGGTGGTCGGCGGGCCGGGGCACGGCGAGGCGCAGCAGGGCCAGGTCTCCGCTGCGGTCGCCGAAGGAGTCCACTTCCTCCGGTACGTACGCCTCGTCGTCGACGGCGGCGTCGACGGCCGGGACGCCGGGGGCGCCCACGAAGTGGACGACGTACCGCCGTCCCGGTCGGACGACGTGGGCCGCAGTGAGCACCCGGTCAGGGCTCAGCAGCACACCGGCACCGATGACCGATCCCTCGGTCCGATGGATGCGTGCCACCCAACTCGGCGTACGCCACCGCGACTCGACGACCCGCTCCCCCGTGAGCGTCATGTTTCCCGAGGCTACTCCCCGTGCCTTCGCGCTACCACTGTGATGCGCCGGGTCCCGGCGGACGGGCGGGGGCCGGGACGACACGGGGAGGGCGGGCCGGGCGGCGGCCGGGCCGGCACATGTGCTCCGCCCCGGCCGTCGCCGCAGGTGGGAGACCGAACCCACGCGGGCTCCCTCTGTGGTTGGAGGTCCGGATCAGCCTGCGGCCCGAGGACCGGGACGGTACTGACGGTCGACGACAAGTCGGAGAAGTACTGGACCACCCATGTGATCGAGCCGGACGGCACCGTCCGCGAGGCCCGGGCGGATGAGTGGACGCCCGGGTGACGGGAGCCGGCGGACCCGGCCCCGCGACCGGTCGGTGCCTGACGGCGGCAGGCGGGGCCTAGGCCGGCGGACCCGCGCGCCAGCCGGTCCAGCGCGTGACGTTGACGGCGATGACGGGGCCGGTCGGCGGGTGGTCGCGGTACTGGGTGTACTTGTCGCGCAACCGGCCGAGCGCGGCCCGGTGCGCGGCGCGTACGACGGGGTCGGCGGCGTCGGGGCCGAGGACGCCGGCCTCGCCGTCGGCCCGGACCCACCACAGCCGGTCCCAGTCCTCCCCGTAGGCGTCCACGAGCAGGCTCACGGCCGGATGGGCGGCGATGTTGCGCAGCCGCTTCAGCCGGGTCGTGGTCTTCGGCTTGCCGTCAACGGCCGTCACGATGCCGTCCGTACAGTCCCCGCCCGCCGCGTTGCGTACCGCGAACACGACGGGCACCAGATGGGGCCGGCCGGCCTCGTCCACCGTCGCGAGCCGGGCCACCCGGGCGGCGGTGAACCGCCGCCGAGCCTCGTCCGCCGTCATCTCCGGCACCATCGGCCTCCTCGGTCTGCCGTGGCTCGGGGCGCGCCTGCCGCAGGTTCACTTCCCGTGCAGCGCGTCGAGCACGTCGTCGTCCGTCAACTGTCCGAACTCCTCGTACCACTGGCCCACGGAGCTGAAGGAGTACGGCGCGTGCAGGCACAGGACGTCGTCCGCCTCCCCGCGGAGCGCGGCCAGCGATTCGGGCGCGCCGACCGGGACCGCCAGGATCAGGCGCGCGGGCGCCTGCCGCCGCACGTGGCGCAGGGCGGCGCGCGCGGTGCCGCCGGTGGCCAGGCCGTCGTCGACGACGATCACCGTGCGGCCGGCGAGTGCGGGCGGCGGGCGGCCCTCGCGGTAGCGCAGCTCACGCCGGTGCAGTTCGTTCCGTTCCCGTGCCACCACGGGGGCGAGCCGGGCCTCGTCCAGGCCGAGCCGCTTGAGGCTGATCTCGTCGTAGCAGGGCGGGTCGTCGCCGGCGATGGCGCCGACGCCGAACTCCTCGTGGCGCGGTGCGCCGATCTTGCGGACGAGCAGTACGTCGAGCGGGGCGCCGAGGGCCCGCGCGATCTCCGCGGCCACCGTGACGCCGCCGCGGGGCAGGGCCAGGACGACGGGATCCGGCAGACCGCTCCGCTCCCGCAGTGCGGTGAGCCGCCCGGCGAGTTCCCGGCCGGCCTGCCGTCGGTCGTGGAAGCGCATGGCCCGTCCTCTCCGCCGCTGGTCCGTCCGCTCCGCCGGAGCCGGCTCCCCCTCTCCTTCCATGGTGATACGACGGGCCCGGTGCGGCTATGTCCCGGCTGTGCACCCCCTCTATAAACCCTGTATATACGCTGTGCGTATAGTCCAGTCATGCCCTTTCCGAGCAAGTCTTCGAACAACAAGATGAGACGATGGCCGTCCTGGTTCCGGCTGGCCGTCTCGATCGTCGCCGCCGGGTGTCTGACCACCGCGCTGACGGGCTGCGCCAAGGTGGACACCACCGCGCCCAGCGCGGCCCGGGCGCAGGCCGACCCGGCGTCCCAGGCCCGGTTCGGGACCGTCGACTGCCGCGAGGCCAAGTGCATCGCGCTCACCTTCGACGCCGGCCCCAGCGAGAACTCGGCCCGTCTCCTCGACATCCTCAAGGAGAAGAAGGTTCCGGCGACCTTCTTCCTGCTCGGCAAGCGGCACATCGTGAAGTACCCGCAACTCGTCCAGCGCATGGCGGCCGAGGGCCACGAGGTCGCCAGCCACACCTGGGACCACAAGATCCTCACCAGCCTCTCGGAGCAGCAGATACGCGAGGAACTGCTGCGGCCGAGCGACGAGATCGAGCGGCTGACCGGACAGCGGCCGGTGCTGATGCGCCCGCCGCAGGGCCGGACGAACGAGACCGTGACCGGTGTCTGCCGAAAGCTCGGGATCGCGCAGGTCCTGTGGAGCGTGACCGCCAAGGACTACACGACGAACGACTCGGCGCTGATCACCCGGCGCGTGCTGGACCAGGCGTCCCGGGACGGGATCATCCTGCTGCACGACATCTACCCGGGCACCGTGCCCGCCGTGCCCGGCGTCATCGACGGGCTGAAGGAACGCGGGTACGTCTTCGTGACGGTCTCGCAGCTGCTGGCCCCGGGAAAGCCCCGACCGGGCCAGATCTACCGGCCGTAGGCGTCCGCGCCGCCGCGCGCGCGTGCGGACCGTGCCGTGCGGGTGTTCCCTAGGATCGGCCCGTGGCCGACTTCGTTCTCCAGCGCACCGCACCGCTTCCGATCGACGAGGCGTGGCGCCGGCTCACGCGGTGGTCCCGGCACGCCGGCACGGTGCCGCTGACCCGCGTCGTCATGGTCACCGAGCCGCCGACCCGGGTGGGCACGCGGTTCGTGGCCCGCACGGGCGTGGGTCCGCTCGGCTTCGACGACCCGATGGAGGTCACGGTGTGGCGTCCGCCCACCGACGCCGAGCCCGGCCTGGTCCGGCTGGTCAAGCGGGGCCGGGTGGTGGCCGGCTGGGCCGAACTGGAGGTACGCCCGGGTCCCGGCGGCCGTACCCGGGTGCTGTGGCGGGAGGAGCTGCGCCTGCGCGGGCTCCCGGCCCTCTTCGACCCGCCGCTGGCCGCAGCCGCCCGCGCCGTGTTCGGCCGCGAGGTCAACTCACTGCTCAGAACGGCCTGATCAGCGCCCGGCGCGGAGCGTGACGACCGCCTGGCCGCGGGCACCGGCCGACGCGGCAGTCCCCGGTCGCACGCCGTGCACTCGCCTGGTCGCATGCCCTGCACGCCCCTGGTCGCACACCTTGCACGCCCTGGTCGCCGGTCGGCACTCCCCTGGTCGCCACAGCAGGCCCTGGTCGCCGATCAGCAGGCCGTCACGGAAACCTCTCGTTCGGGCCGGTCCACGGGGACGTTCCGGGCCCGGTCCGGCGGTCGCCGGGCGGGGCGGCCACGGGCGGGAGAGCGGGGCGCCGGTCAGGCGACCGAGCCGATCCGGCGGGGCGGGACGCCCGCGGGCTCGTGGTGGATCGGGGTGCGGGCGCCGGTCAGGGAGGCTCCGCTGCCGCCGCGCCGGCTCGCGACGATCTCCGACGCGATCGACAGGGCGGTCTCCTCCGGTGTGCGGGCGCCGAGGTCGAGGCCGATCGGGGAGCGCAGCCGGGCCAGTTCGAGTTCGGTGACACCGGCCTCGCGCAGCCGCTCCGCACGGTCCAGATGGGTGCGCCGGGAGCCCATCGCGCCGACGTAGGCCACCGGCAGGCCGAGCGCCCGGCGCAGCAGCGGCACGTCGAACTTGGGGTCGTGGGTGAGGACGCACAGCACGGTCCGGTCGTCCACCTCGGTGCGCTCCAGATAGCGGTGCGGCCAGTCCACGACGATCTCGTCGGCCTCGGGGAAGCGGGTCCGGGTGGCGAAGACGGGGCGGGCGTCGCACACCGTCACGTGGTAGTTCAGGAACTTGCCGACCCGCACCAGGGCCGAGGCGAAGTCGATCGCCCCGAAGACGAGCATCCGGGGCGGCGGGACGGACGACTCGACCAGCACGGTGAGCGGGGCGCCGCAGCGGGAACCCCGCGCGCCGATCTCCAGGGTGCCGGTGCGGCCCGCGTCCAGCAGGGCGCCGGCCTCCGCGGCGACGGTGCGGTCCAGTTCCGGGTGGGCGCCGAAGCCGCCCTCGACGGTGCCGTCCGCGCGGACGAGCAGCGCCCGCCCCCTCAGCCGGGCCGGGCCCGCGACGATCCGCGCGAGCGCCGCCCCCGCACCGCCCGCGGCGGCGGCCAGCGCGGCCGCGGCCACCGGGCGGACGGGATCGGCCGCCCGCACCGGTGTGACGAGGATGTCGATGACGCCGCCGCAGGTCAGGCCAACGGCGAAGGCGTCCTCGTCGCTGTAGCCGAACCTTTCGAGGACGCTCTCGCCGTCCTGGAGCGCCTGGCGGCACAGGTCGTAGACGGCGCCCTCCACACAGCCGCCGGAGACCGAGCCGATCGCGGTGCCTTCGGTGTCCACCGCGAGGGCGGCGCCGGGCAGCCGCGGGGCGCTGCCGCCGACCGCCACCACCGTGGCCACGGCGAAGTCACGGCCCTGCTCGACCCACCGGTGCAGTTCGTCGGCGATGTCCAGCATGTCTCGGTCTCCTTACGACGGTCGGTGCGACGGGGTGGGACGGGACGGCCGAGCGGTGCCGGCCGGCCTTCCGGCGGAGCGCTCAGTGCACGCCCAGCCAGCCCTCGACGGGGTGGAGGGCGAAGTAGACGAGGAAGACCACCGTCAGGCCCCACATGAAGGCGCCGACCTCCCGTGCCCTGCCCTGGGCGGCCTTGATGGCGACGTACGAGACGACACCGGCGGCCACGCCCGTGGTGATGGTGTAGGTGAAGGGCATCAGGACGACGGTGAGGAACACCGGGATCGCGGTGGCCCGGTCGCCCCAGTCCACGTGCCGGGCGTTCATCAGCATCATCGCGCCGATCACGACGAGCGCCGCGGACGCGACCTCCTGCGGGACGATCGCCGTCAGCGGGGTGAAGAACAGGCAGGCCGCGAAGAACAGGCCGGTGACGACGGAGGCGAGGCCGGTGCGGGCGCCCTCGCCGACGCCGGTGGCCGACTCGACGAACACGGTCTGGCCGGAGCCGCCCGCCACCCCGCCGATGGCGCCGCCGGCGCCGTCGATGAACAGCGCCTTGGACAGGCCCGGCATCCGGCCCTTGCCGTCGGCGAGCCCGGCCTCGGTGCCGACGCCGATGATGGTGGCCATCGCGTCGAAGAACCCGGCGAGCACCAGGGTGAAGACGATCATGCCGACGGTCATCGCGCCGACCTGGCCCCAGCCGCCGAACTCGACCTGCCCGAACAGCGAGAAGTCGGGCATCGACACGGCGCCGCCGTGCAGTTCGGGGGCGCCGTTCGCCCACTGCCCGGCGTCGACGACGCCGAAGCCGCCCAGGACCGCGGCGACGAGCGTGCCGCTGATGATGCCGATCAGGATGGCGCCGGGCACGTTCCGGGCCTGGAGCATGAAGATCAGCAGCAGGGTGCCGGCGAACAGCAGGACCGGCCAGCCGGCCAGTTCGCCCGCGGGTCCGAGGCTGAGCGGGGTGGCCTTGCCCTGGTGCACGAAGCCGGACTTGTAGAAGCCGATGAGGGCGATGAACAGGCCGATGCCCATGGTGATGCCGTGTTTGAGCGCGAGCGGGATCGCATTCATGATCATCTCGCGCAGGCCGGTGACGACGAGCAGCATGATGACCGCTCCGTACAGCACGCACATGCCCATCGCCTGCGGCCAGGTCAGCTGGGGGGCGACCTGCGAGGACAGCACGCCGGACACGGACAGGCCGGCGGCCAGGGCGAGCGGCACCCTGCCGACGAAGCCCATCAGGAGCGTGGTGAGGGCCGCGGCGAACGCGGTCGCGGTGATCAGGGCCGGCCGGCCGAGGGTGTCCCCGGCCACATCCTTGCCGGACAGGATCAGCGGGTTGAGCAGCAGGATGTACGCCATCGCCATGAAGGTGGTGATGCCGCCGCGCACCTCGCGCGCGAGGGTGGATCCCCGCCGGGATATGTGGAAGTACCGGTCGAGCCAGGATCTGCCGGCCGGGACGCGGGTGCCCGCGCCCGCGTCCTCGGCCGTGTTCCCGGTCGCCACTGACTGCTGGGTCATGGTGCCGTCTCCCAAGGTTCACAGGGACATCCGCGCAGCGCACTCGGCGTACGCGGGTTTTGGGATGTGCACGACCCGGGGGACGGCCCGGTACTGCACGCTTGTCGGCCGGCACCGGAGTGAAGGATCGCCCGGCGCCGGGGCCGCCGCGGACACCCGTGCCGCCGGCTCCCCCGGCCCGCGGGGCAGGGGGGAGGCACGGCTGCCGCGACGGCGGCGGTTCGGCTACGACAGGCCGGTGAGGTGCTCCGGCCGGACCGGTGTGCGGTTGAGCTCCAGCCCGGTCGCGTTCCGGATCGCCGCGAGGACGGCCGGGGTCGACGACAGGGTGGGTGCCTCGCCGACGCCGCGCAGCCCGTACGGGGCGTGCTCGTCGGCGAGTTCGAGCACGTCGACCGGGATCGTCGGCGTGTCGAGGATGGTGGGGATCAGGTAGTCCGTGAAGGAGGGGTTCCTGACCTTCGCCGTCTTCGGGTCGACGACGATCTCCTCCATCACCGCGATGCCCAGCCCCTGGGTGGTGCCGCCCTGGATCTGGCCGATCACGGACAGCGGGTTGAGCGCCTTGCCGACGTCCTGGGCGCAGGCCAGCTCGACGACCTTGACCAGCCCCAGCTCGGTGTCCACCTCGACGACCGCGCGGTGCGCGGCGAACGAGTACTGCACATGGCCGTTGCCCTGCCCGGTGCGCAGGTCGAAGGGCTCGGTGGGCCGGTGCCGCCACTGGGCCTCGACCTCGACGGCCTCGCCCTCCAGGACGTCCGCCAGGTCGGCGAGCACCTCACCCGCGTCGGTGACCACCTTGCCGCCCTCCAGCAGCAGTTCGGCGTTCGCCCAGGCGGGGTGGTAGCTGCCGAACCTGCGCCGGCCCAGGTCCAGGACCCGTTCGCGCACCAGCTCGCAGGCGTTCTTCACGGCGCCGCCGGTGACATAGGTCTGCCGGGACGCGGAGGTCGAACCGGCGCTGCCCACCTGGGTGTCGGCGGGCCGGATGGTCACCTGGGTGACGCCCAGCTCGGTGCGGGCGATCTGCGCGTGGACGGTGACGCCGCCCTGGCCGACCTCCGCCATCGCCGTGTGCACGGTGGCCACTGGCAGGCCGCCGACGACCTCCATCCGCACCTTGGCGGTCGAGTAGTCGTCGAAACCCTCGGAGAAACCGACGTTCTTGATGCCGACCGCGTAGCCGACCCCGCGGACGACGCCTTCGCCGTGGGTGGTGTTGGACAGGCCGCCGGGCAACTGCCGTACGTCGACGCCCTCACTGCTCTCCCACTGGCGCTCCGGCGGCATCGGCATCGCCTTGACGCGGCGCAGCAGTTCGGCGACCGGGGCGGGCGAGTCGACGCGCTGCCCGGTCGGCATGATCGTGCCCTGCTCCATCGCGTTCAGCCGCCGGAACTCCACCCGGTCCATGCCCAGCCGGTCGGCGACCTTGTCCATCTGCGCCTCGTACGCGAAGCACGCCTGGACCGCGCCGAAGCCGCGCATCGCGCCGCACGGCGGGTTGTTGGTGTAGAGGGCGACGGCCTCGATCTCCACGTCGTCGACGACGTACGGGCCGACGCCGAGGGAGGCGGCGTTGCCGACCACGGCCGGGGAGGCGGAGGCGTAGGCGCCGCCGTCGAGGACGATGCGGCACTTCACATGGGTGAGCCTGCCGTCCTTGGTGGCGCCGTGCTCGTAGTGCAGGCGGGCCGGGTGCCGGTGGACGTGGCCGAAGAAGGACTCGAACCGGTTGTAGACGATCTTGACCGGTTTGCCGGTGCGGAGCGCCAGCAAACAGGCGTGGATCTGCATCGACAGGTCCTCGCGGCCGCCGAACGCACCGCCGACGCCGGACAGCGTCATCCGGACCTTGTCCTCGGGCAGCCCGAGCACGGGCGCGATCTGGCGCAGGTCGGAGTGGAGCCACTGGGTGGCCACGTAGAGGTGCACACCGCCGTCCTCCTCCGGCACGGCGAGGCCCGACTCGGGGCCGAGGAACGCCTGGTCCTGCATGCCGAAGACGTAGTCGCCCGTGACGATCACGTCGGCCCGCGCCGCTGCCGCCGCCGCGTCGCCGCGGACGATCGGCTGACGGTGGACGATGTTGGGGTGCGGGACGTGGGCACTGTGGTGATCGGTGCGGTTCTCGTGCACGAGGACCGCGTCCGGGGCGGTCGCGGACGCCTCGTCGGTGATGACCGGGAGTTCCCGGTACTCGACCTTGATCCTGGCGGCGGCGCGGCGGGCGGTCTCCGGGTGGTCGGCGGCGACGACGGCGACCGGCTCGCCGTGGTGACGGACCTTGCCGTGGGCCAGGACGGGGGTGTCCTGGATCTCCAGGCCGTAGTTCTTCACGCCGGCCGGCAGGTCGTCGTAGGTCAGGACCGCGTAGACACCCGGGGTGGCCAGTGCCTCGGCGGTGTCGATCGACACGATCTCGGCGTGCGCGACCGTGGAGCGCAGGATCTGCCCCCACAGCATGTCCTCGTGCCACATGTCGGACGAGTACGCGAACTCGCCGGTGACCTTGAGGACGCCGTCCGGGCGGAGCGTGGACTCGCCGATGCCGCCCTTGGTCCGGGTGCCCTGGGTGATCTTGGTGGGAGCGCCGTTCGGCATGGTCAGACCCCCTCGGACTGGCGGGCTGCCGCGAGCCGGACTGCGTCCATGATCTTCTCGTAGCCGGTGCAGCGGCACAGGTTGCCGGACAGCGCCTCGCGGATGTCCGCGTCGGTCGGGTTCGGTGTGCGCTCCAGCATCTCGTCGGCGGCGACCAGCAGACCCGGGGTGCAGAAACCGCACTGGACGGCGCCGGCGTCGATGAACGCCTGCTGGACCGGGGAGAGCCCGGCGCCCTCGCCGGTCCGGGCACCGGCGCCCTGCGCCCGCCAGTGCTGCGCCTCGTCGAGGGTGGTCCCCCGGGTGCCGCCCCCGGAGCGCTGTGCGGCGTGGTCCGCCAGGCCCTCGACGGTGACGACCTCGCGGCCCTCGGCCTGACCGGCCGCGACCAGGCACGCGCACACCGGCACGCCGTCCAGGCGGACCGTGCAGGAACCGCACTCGCCCTGCTCGCAGGCGTTCTTGGAACCGGGCAGGCCGAGCCGTTCCCTGAGCACGTACAGCAGGGACTCGCCCTCCCAGACGTCGTCGGCCTCCTGCGGCCGTCCGTTGACGGTGAAGTTGACGCGCATCACGCAGCTCCTTCAGCGGCGCGGCGGGTGCCGCGGTACGTCTCCCAGGTCCAGGTGAGCGTCCGGCGGGCCAGCACGCCGATCGCGTGGCGGCGGTAGCCCGCGGTGCCCCGGACGTCGTCGATGGGGTTGCAGGCGGCGGCGCACAGGTCCGCGAACCGCCGGGCCAGGGACGGGGTGATGGCCTGTCCGCTCTCCCAGAATCCGCCCTCGTCGAGCGCGGCGGTCAGCAGGTCCTCGGCGGCCTCGGCCCGGACGGGGGTGGGCGCGGCCGAGCCGATGCCGGTGCGGACCGTGCGGGTGGCGGGATGCAGCGCGAGCCCGAAGGCGCAGACCGCGATGACCATGGCGTTGCGGGTGCCTACCTTGGCGAACTGCTGCGGCCCGTCGGCCTTCTTGACGTGCACCGCGCGGATCAGTTCGTCCGGGGCGAGGGCGTTGCGCTTCACGCCCGTGTAGAAGTCGTCGATCGGGATCAGGCGGGTGCCGCGCACCGACACGGCCTCGACCTCGGCGCCCGCGGCGAGCAGCGCGGGGTGGGCGTCGCCGGCCGGGGAGGCGGTGCCGAGGTTGCCGCCGACACCGCCGCGGTTGCGGATCTGCGGGGAGGCGACGGTGTGCGAGGCGAGCGCGAGGCCCGGCAGCTCGGCGCGCAGGTGCTCCATGATCCGGGTGTACGGGACGGAGGCGCCGAGCCGCACGGTGTCCGCGCCGACCTCCCATTCGTAGAGGTCACCGATGCGGTTGAGGTCGAGGAGGTACTCGGGGCGCTGGTGATCGAAGTTGATCTCGACCATCACGTCGGTGCCGCCCGCGATCGGCACAGCGGTGGGATGCGCGGCCTTCGCGGCGAGCGCCTCCTCCCAGCTGGCGGGGCGAAGGAAGTCCATGACCGGCTCTCTTCTTCGTCTCGTGGGGGGTGTCGATTGAACCAATCCGTGTGCCGTGCGCCCGGCTCGTTCATGTCCTGTTCACGCGGAGTGGGCTCAGTACACCGTGCCGTGCTCCGACCGGGTCAGTCACCGAAACCATGAAGGAGTTGGCTGGCCAGGAAGCACATCTTGTAGATTCGTATGAACAGAGGTCATCAGTAACCCCTCCGTTTTCCGGAGGAAACGCGGGCCACAGTCGGGCCGACGTGCGGAGCGGCCCGCGCACCGGTCGCCGGGCTCCTCCCACGAATCCCCACCAAGATTCATCGTAGGTTTCGAGACAGAGAACGGCGGCGACGAAATGCGGCTGCGCGCACTGCTGGACACCGACGCGCTGGGCCTGCGGCTGCTCGGCGGCGAGGACGAGCTGGAGCGGACCGTACGGGGCGTGATGACCACCGATCTGCGCGACCCGAGCCGCTACCTCTCCGGCGGTGAGCTGGTGCTGACGGGGCTGGCCTGGCGCCGGGACGCCGCCGACTCCGAGCCCTTCGTACGGCTCCTGGTGCAGGCCCGGGTCGCCGGTCTCGCCGCCGGCGAGGCCGAGCTGGGGATGGTGCCGGACGACCTGGTGGCGGCCTGCGCACGGCACCGGCTGCCGCTGTTCGCGGTGAACGAGTCGGTTGCGTTCGCGACGATCACCGAGCACGTGGTGCGCCAGGTGTCCGGTGAGCGGGCCGGCGACCTCGCGGCCGTGGTGGACCGGCACCGGCGGATGATGACCGCGGGCCCGGCGGGCGGCGGCCCGGACGTGGTCCTGGACCTGCTCGGATCCGACCTGGACCTGCGGGCCTGGGTGCTCTCCCCGACCGGCCGGATCGTCGCGGGCGCCAAGGGCGCCGGGCCCGCGCTGCCCGCCGAGACCTGCGTGCGGCTGGCCGCCGAGCACCTGGGGGCCGCCCGCACCGGCCGTCGCGGGCCGCACCGGGTGAGTCTCGGACACACGACGTACTCCCTCTTCCCGGTCCGCTCCGGCGGACGCTCCCCGCGGGCCGCCCGGGACGTGCGCGAGACGGTCTTGTCGGACTGGCTGCTCGCCGTCGAGGCCGACGCCGGGGACTGGCCCGAGGAGCGGCTCGACCTGCTCCAGGGCGTGACCCAGCTGATCTCGGTCGAACGGGACCGGCGGGACGCGGCGCGCGCGGTGCGGCGGCGGCTCGCGCAGGAGGTGCTGGAACTGGTGCAGGCCGGCGCGGTGCCCGCGGAGATCGCCGCGCGCCTGCGGGTGGCCGCGCCGGTGCTGCTGCCCGGTCTTGGCGCGGCCCCGCACTGGCAGGTGGTGGTGGCCCGGGTGGAGTGGGAGGACGTGCCCGGCGGGGCCGCGGGACCGGCCGCCGAGGGCTCCGGCGGGCGCCGGGCGGACGGCATCGCGGGCGGTCCGCTCGCCCAGGCGCTGCTGGAGGAGATCCTGGTGGACACGCCCCAGGGCGCACCGGGCGCGGGACAGCCCGACGGCCCCGAGCCCGCCGAACGCGTCGCCGTCGCCCACACCGGCGACGAGGCCGTCGCGCTGGTCCCGCTGCCGGCCGTCTCCGCCGAGCACGACGGTTCGGAGTCCGGGATCCACGCCGACGCGCTCCTGGCCGCCGTGCGCGAACCGCTGGCGGCCGGCCTGAACGACGACGGCCGGGTCACCCTCGGCGTCAGCGCGGCCGTGCACTCGGCGGAGGGGCTGCGCGGGGCGCTGGAGGAGGCCCGGCACGCCCGCCGGGTGGCCGCGGCGCGCCCCGGACGGGTGTGCGCGGCCGGCCACCAGGAGCTGGCCTCGCACGTGCTGCTGCTGCCCTTCGTGCCGGACGACGTACGGCGGGCCTTCACCGCCCGCCTCCTGGACCCGCTGCGCGACTACGACCGCCGGCACCGGGCCGAGCTGATCCCGACGCTGGAGGCGTTCCTCGACTGCGACGGCTCCTGGACCCGCTGTGCCACCCGGCTCCACCTGCACGTCAACACGCTGCGCTACCGGGTGGGCAGGATCGAGCAGTTGACGGGACGGGACCTCGCGCGGCTGGAGGACAAGCTCGATTTCTTCCTGGCACTGCGCATGAGCTGAGGCCGCGCGGGCGTGCGCCGGGCGGATGCCGGGTGACGTTCTGTCCCACGACTTTGTGAAATCCTTCACCCACCCTCTTGGCCCGGCCACGGAATTGGTGCTGGAATGCCGCCACCACTCAACAGCTCGACGGCGCGCTAGGGGAGGGCAACGTGGCGCATTCCGCCATGTCTGGTAACGGAACGACCGCCGGTGACGATCCGCTCCAGACCGCGGTATGGCGATTGCGCTCGCGGGCCTGCTGGGCCGACGCGGCGGCCCTGCTCAGGCCGGACACCGCGCCGGCCGCGCTCCAGCGGGCCGGGCTGCTGGTCGAGCGCTGTCTGTACACCGAGCGGGGCTGGGCGGAGGCCGAGGACGCGCTGCGTACGGCGGAGGCGGTGGCCCAGAGCGACGAGGAACGCGGCGCGGCGGCCTGTGAACGCGGCCAGCTCGCCTACGCGGCCACGCTGCACGGGGTGCGGGACCGGGCGGACGAGGCACGGGCCGCACTGGGCCGGGCGGCGGCGCTGATCCCGCCGGGGGCGCCCGGCCGGGCGCTGCTGGACTTCCGGCGCGGGCTGCTGGCCGAGAACCTGGCCCGCTCCCCGCAGGCGGCCCTGGCCGCCTACCGGCGTGCCCACGCGAGCGCCGCCGCGCATGCCGACCCGCTGCTGATGTCCTTCACCTGGCGGCATCTCGCCGGACTCGCCCTGCGGGACGGCGAGGTGGCCGAGGCCCGCCACGGCTTCGCGGAGTCCCTGCGCATCCGCGAGGAGTTGGGTTACCTGGTCGGCACGGCACCGGCCCTGGCCTCGCTCGCCGACACCGAGTCCGAACCGGAGGCATCTCGTCTGCGGGAGGAGGCCCGCCGTCTGTTCCGTCTCCTCGGCGGAGTCCCCACCTGGCTGGCCGAACACCTGACCCCACCGGCCCCGGGCACGGCGACGGCCTGACCACCGGCCCACGAGGCCGGTCCGGCGGGCGGTCGGCGTCAGCCGCCGCCCGCAGCGGCATCGCGCGGCCGGACGGGCCGCGGATTCACGCGGTGCCGGTCGTGAAGTGGGCCGTGACGAGGATCGCGGCCCTCTCCGGTTCCCGGGCGATCAGTGCGTCCAAGAGGGCCGTGTGCTGTGCCGCGTCGGCCAGCAGTTCCGCCCGCTGGGTCCGGGCCGGGCCGCCGAGCAGCGGGCCCTGGGTCCGCCGGTGCAGGTCCTCCGCGATCTGCACCAGCTGTTCGTTGCCGGACAGCGACAGCAGCGCCCGGTGGAGGGCCCGGTCGGACTCGGCGTATGCCGCCCGGCAGCCCGAGGACGCGGCGCGCACGGTGTCCTCGGCCAGCGGCCACAGCTCCGCCCAGCGCTCGGGCGGCACCGTGCGGACCAGCCGCAGCAGCACCGGCACCTCGATCAGCGCCCGGACCTCCGCCAGGTCGGCCAGCTCCCGCGCGCCGCGCTCGACCACCCGGAAGCCGCGGTTCGGGACCACCTCGACCGCGCCTTCGAGCGCGAGCCGCTGCATGGCCTCCCGCACGGGCGTCGCCGACACCCCGAACCGCTCCCCGAGCGCCGGTGCCGAGTACACCTCGCCGGGCTCCAGCTCGCCCGCCGCCAGCGCCGCGCGCAGCGCGTCCAGGATCTGTCCGCGCACCGACGCCCGCTGGACGGGCCGCGCCTGCGGCGACGGCTCACCGTGGGTGTGCTCGCCGCGCGCGCACGGCGCGGCGGCGCTCCGCCCCGGGCCCATCTCCGCGGGCCGGGTCTGGGCGGGCACCCGGGCCGCCTCCGTCCGCGTCGCCGGGAGCCCGGTCCCGGCGGAGTCGTGCACACTGTGCCCCACGGACTCCTCCTCCGGGTTGTCGGCACTTGGGGTCATTACGACGGGTTGCTACCTGTCCGTCAAGCACCTTAGGCGTACGAGGCGACAGGTCAAATTCCCGGCAGATCAAGCAAGGCAAGGCTCACCTTCCTCGCACGGAGGGACGCGCGGACGGAGCCCCCCGCACGTCCACTAAGATCATCCGCATCCAGAACGCCCGCGCCGGGACGGTGCCCCTTCACAACTCCCTCACCTGTCGCAGGAACTTTCGATTCAACCACGCGTATGGGTAGTCTTACTCGAACTCAACTCCCGCCCCTCAAGCGGCAGTTCGAGCAGAACGCCGCCCTGGGCAACCCCTTGCACCTCCTTGGCGGCCTCTTGCCCCGAAACCCCCTGAGGGCCGGTGGAATTGGGCCACTATGGCGGGCGTTACGCCCTTTCCCAATGCAAGGGACCCCAGATGAGACTGACCGACATATCGCTGAACTGGTTGCTTCCGGGCGCCGTACTGCTCCTGGGCGTGCTGGCAGCGGTGGCGGTGCTCGCGCGCAACAAGCGGTCCGGGGAGCAAACGAAGACCGAGGACTCGTGGGAACGGAGCGAGGAGCGCCGCAGGCGCAAGGAGGCCCTGTACGCCTCGGCTTCCTACGTACTCCTTTTCTGCTGCGCGGCGGTCGCGGCCGCGCTCTCCTTCAAGGGCCTCGTCGGCTTCGGTGAGCAGAACCTCGGCCTGACCGACGGCTGGCAGTACCTGGTGCCGTTCGGCCTGGACGGCGCGGCCATGTTCTGCTCCGTCCTCGCGGTGCGCGAGGCCAGCCACGGCGACGCGGCCCTCGGCTCCCGGATACTCGTGTGGACGTTCTCGTTCGCCGCTGCCTGGTTCAACTGGGTGCACGCGCCCAGGGGGCTGGGTCACGCGGGCGCCCCGCACTTCTTCGCCGGCATGTCCCTCTCCGCCGCGGTGCTGTTCGACCGTGCCCTGAAGCAGACCCGCCGGGCCGCCCTGCGCGAGCAGGGCCTGGTGCCGCGCCCGCTGCCGCAGATCCGCATCGTCCGCTGGCTGCGCGCTCCCCGCGAGACCTACAAGGCGTGGTCGCTGATGCTGCTGGAGAACGTGCGCAGCCTGGACGAGGCGGTCGACGACGTCCGCGACGACAAGCGGCAGAAGGAAGAGGCCCGACTGCGCAGGCGCGATCAGCAGCGCATCGAGCGGGCCCAGCTCAAGGCCATCAGCCGCGGCACCCGCGGCTTCATCGGCCGCGGCGCCGGCCACCAGGTCGAGGTGCAGGCGATGGAGCGCGGGTCCGCGCAGGTCTCCTCGGAGCCTGCCATAGCGGCGCCGGAACCGCTGCCCGTACCCTCTCGGCCCTCCCTCCAGCCGGTCCGCAAAGGGGCTGAGCCGATCACCGTCGACCTGAC
This sequence comes from Streptomyces sp. NPDC001270, assembly GCF_042896695.1. Taxonomy (NCBI): domain Bacteria; kingdom Bacillati; phylum Actinomycetota; class Actinomycetes; order Kitasatosporales; family Streptomycetaceae; genus Streptomyces; species Streptomyces sp. NPDC001270. Next base: position 48,650 of record NZ_JBIAXM010000005.1, read on the forward strand.
CGCGGAGGACGACACCATGGCCCTGCCGCGACTCGACTCCCTGGAGCGCAAGCTCAAGGACCTGGAGCAGCAGTTCGGTTAGTACCGCTGGTACGGCCGGGACGTGACCGGCCGGGACCGGACATCTCGGGACGGGGGCGTGACCGCACGGGTCACGCCCCCGTCCCGTTCACGCGGCCTCCGCGCCGAGTTCGAACCACACCGACTTGCCGACACCGTGCGGCCGTACGCCCCACGCGTCCGCGAGGGACTGCACCAGGATCAGGCCCCGGCCGTGCGTGCCGTCGTCGGCGGCCGGCCCGCGCAGTACCGGCTTGCGGGCCACGAAGTCCCGTACCTCCACACGCAGTCCGCGCGGTCCGACGACGGCCGTCAGCACGGCGTCCCGGTCGGTGTGGACGAGCGCGTTGGTGACCAGTTCGCTGGTGAGCAGTTCCGCGATCTCGGAGCGGCCCGGTCTTCCCCAGTGCCGCAGGAGTTCCCGCAGTTCCCTGCGGGCCTCGGGCACGGCCCGCAGATCCGCCCGGCCGAGTCTGCGCCGCAGTTGCGGCGGATGCGCCCGGTCCGTGTCGTCGCCGGTCTCTTCCCCCGCCGCCTTCACCGAGGAGACCCCGATGGCCACGGGACCGCTCCCTCGTGCCTGCCTTCTCATGTCCCCCGCCCGCACGCTGTTGCCGTTGCCCCTCCTGATCGAACACGTTCACGGGGATCCATGCCCCGTGAGTCACCGGCCAGTCCTGCGCGACCGCCGACGCCCGGCGGTTCGGCCACGGTGGTGCGGTGGCGCCGCCGATGCGCGGGTGCCGCCGGGGGCGGGATCCGGCCGTCGAGGGGGTGGTACGGCGCCACGAGCGCCGCGTCACGACGGGCCGGGACGCCCGGAATCCGGAACCGGTCTCCCTCCCGTGCACGTGAATCTGGCCGGAATACATCGCCCCGCCGTGCGTCGGGTCAGGGCCGCGGGACGTTGTGGAGGCTGTTCAGGGCCGCGGGACGTTGCGCAGGTCCAGCCAGCGGGCAAGAAGATGCCCCGCCCTCCTCCCACGGGGATGGAGCCGAGCGGGCCTGTGTTACACCCGCCCCTCTCCACAGGGCACTCGTCGGGCGGGTTCTCGTCCCCTGAGCGGAGGAGGGGGCGAGGGGTCTCCACCTGCTGGTCCTCGGTGTCGGGTAAGTGAGCGTAACCACGCGTGACCACCGTGGTGGTGGAGCACAAGGACCGGCTCGGCCGGATGAACGTCGCGCTTGTCGAGGCCGCTTTGCCCGCGACGGGCCGTCGCCTGCTGGTGCTGGACGACGATGAGGCCCGGCGCGGCCAGGCCGCGCATGTCCTGTCCCTCGAAGCCGGTATCGCGACGATCCGGCACCGGCTGTCGCTGCCGGTCGGGGAGAAGGGCAGCAAGCGGGCTCCGGGCGGCTACCGCTCCCCGCACGAATGGTTCAGCAAGGCACACCGCCTGCATGTGCTTGCTTGAGGACCGGCTCGGCCAGGTCCGGGCCGACCGCCGACGCCCCGCCGCACGTCCTGGCCCGGTTCGGTGGCCCATGCCAGGGGCCGGACCGCGGCTCTGTCGCCCCGGCCGAGGCCACCGTGCGTCGCATCCTCCCGCGCATCGACGGGGACGCGCTGGATACGGCCGTCGGAAGCCGGCTCGCTGGGCGCGAACGCGTGCCGCCGGCCAGGAGGAGAACGAGGGACACCCTCACCTGAACGGCGCGGCCCCTGCCTGGAGACGGCGTCTGGCAACGCGACCGCGACCAACATTCCATCCAGCCAGGAGAGTTGATTCACCACTCGGACGCCGGGGGTCAACACACGAGTTTCAGGCTTGCCGAGCATCTGGACGCAGTCGGCATCGCCGCCTCCATCGGCTCGGTCGGCGACGCCTTGGACAACGCCCTCATGGAGTCGACGATCGTCCTGTACAAAACCGAGTTGATCGAACCCCAGCGGACCTGGAGCCGCTCTCCCAGGTCGAGTAGGCAACCGCCGAATGGTTCAACTACTGGCACATCCGTCGCAGGGCCTCCATGGTGAGATAGGTCACGACTACCGAGCCGAGATGACCGTCCGCTTCGCCCTCTGGGAGCAGATCACCGGCGCCGTCGGCCGGCCCACCACAGCCTGAGCACAGGACCCGAACCGGCCCCGCCGCCCCGACACGCCGTCAGAAGCCCCCACACCCAACAACGTGACAACGCCGATTTCTAAGGTCGATGAAATATGGAATGCACAGCGAGAACCGACAACCCTGTAGGCAGATGGACCCTTGCTGAACTCCCTCGGTTCAACAACCTGGTACTGGCCGGCGAGGTCGAGCCAGAGATCATGGTCAGGGAGATGAATAGACTGCTTCTCACCCTGCCGCAGACCGATACTGTCTCGCACGACGAGGCCCGCACATTGCTTGTAGAGCTCGGTATGTGGGGTTCCTCGGTGGCGATGCACTTCCAGAGACGTGATCTCGACAGGGCGAAAAACCATCCGTCGACCGGTCTGGACCAGTTGGCAGTCGGATATCAGCGGGTGCCGTTCTTGGCGTACTTCGCGCAACTGGCTACAGCCTCAGGTACTGGACATCCGAATCGAGATGCCTACGCTTCTCTGATTAAGTGGAACTCACCGGATATGAGGGCGTACTGGAGCGGGGAGTGTGTCGCACGAATCCCTAGCGTATATGAGGATGGCATCACCCGAACCTATACGGGCGACATAGGTGAAGTTCAATGCATTGAGTTGTTCGATCGCTGCGAGACCCTGGAGATGGCGGCCAACAGAGCGCTTCGGACCATCTGGGAGCAAGGGTGTTCCGGTATGGAGGCAGACGAGATCCGCGACCGCTTCAATCAGGCCAACCACATGTTGATGGCAGCTCGCAGGTTGATGCTCGACTTTCAACATGGAGACGAGCGTGGGTCCATGTCTGCCAGCCGCTTCATGGACGTCTTCCGACAGTTCGCCGTTCACTGGGAGGTCGACGACGTACCTCCGAGCGGCACCCAGGATATCGAGTTCATCACCCGCGACTTGATGAGTGGCATCCAGCCATCGAAGCATCAAGCCCACATCAGAAAGATCTACCCTGGCTTGCTCTCCGGCGAGCGAGAGCAGCTGAACAGAGCGATGCAGTATTCTCCGCTACCCTATATTCTTCTCGATAGGGCTGGCATCACGAAGCTGGATCTGGATGCGATGAGCGATGGCGAGATAGCCGGCCTGCTCTCCAAGTTCCCGGAGATCGCCGGCTGCTATCTATGGCTCCGGGCTTCGGCGATGCTGTCAGCCACTCACTTGATGCTCTCCAAGAAGTTTCTCTACAAACCTGCTCGCCAGCGCGAGGAGAAAGGTACATTCGGTCGCACACCAGTACCGAACGACAGAGGGATCACTGGTTTGCCGGAGACGGCTCTCGACAGAACCAACGACGCGAGGAAGCATCATCCGCTGTTCAGAATCGGTTCACTCGGCGGTCGCCAAATTTGCAGCATATCCGGCATGATGGCTCCGCCCGATCTGGACAGCACTCAAGCGCTGTCGTTGCTTGGAATTTCCCTGCAATCGCCTGTCGGATCGTCATGACGACAGGAGAACTTCAGCCCGGATCCACCGGTTGATGTGCGGCGGTGTTGTTCCCCGGAACGCGGAAGTGCCCTGTGGGGCGTGTTCATCGACGCTGTGAAGCGCGGCGACCTCGTCTGACACGGCAACGCAAACAGCCCTCGCCGGGTCGTCCCTGGCGGGGGCTGTCGTGTGCGATCACTCGTCTGTCTCGTGCTCGTCCATCGCCGATACATCGCCCCGCCGTGCGTCGGATCAGGGCCGCGGGACGTTGCGCAGGTTCGAGCGGGCCAGTTGGACCATGCGGCCGACGCCGCCGTCCAGCACCATCTTCGAGGCGGACAGAGCGAACCCGGTGACCATGTCGGCGCTGATCTTCGGCGGGATGGACAGCGCGTTGGGGTCGGTGACCACGTCGACCAGGGCCGGACCCGGATGCTTGAAGGCGTCCCGCAGCGCACCCGCGAGCTGCCGGGGCTTCTCCACCCGCAGCCCGAAGGCACCGCAGGCGCGGGCCACGGCGGCGAAGTCGGGGTTGGTGTTGGTGGTGCCGTACGAGGGCAGGCCCGCGACCAGCATCTCCAACTCGACCATGCTGAGCGCGGAGTTGTTGAAGAGGACGACCTTGACCGGCAGGTCATACTGCACGAGTGTCAGGAAGTCGCCCATCAGCATGGCGAACCCGCCGTCACCGGACATCGACACGACCTGGCGTCCGCGGTCGGTGAACTGCGCCCCGATCGCCATGGGCAGCGCGTTGGCCATGGAGCCGTGCGAGAAGGAGCCGATGACGCGACGGCGGCCGTTGGGCGAGATGTAACGGGCGGCCCAGACGTTGCACATGCCCGTGTCGACCGTGAACACGGCGTCCTCGTCAGCGATTTCGTCCAGGACGGAGGCCACGTACTCGGGATGGATCGGGATATGCTTCTCCACCTTCCGGGTGTACGCCTTGACCACGCCCTCCAGCGCGTCCGCGTGCTTCTTCAGCATCCGGTCCAAGAAGCGCCGGTTCTGCTTGGTCCGCACCCGCGGCACGAGACAGCGCAGGGTCTCGCGCACATCGCCCCACACGGCCAGGTCGAGCCGGGAGCGGCGGCCCAGCACCTCGGGGCGCACGTCGACCTGGACGATGCGCACGTCGTCGGGCAGGAAGGCGTTGTACGGGAAGTCGGTGCCGAGCAGGATCAGCAGATCGCACTCGTGGGTGGCCTCGTAGGCGGCGCCGTACCCGAGCAGGCCGCTCATGCCGACGTCGTACGGGTTGTCGTACTGGATCCATTCCTTGCCGCGCAGCGCGTGGCCGACCGGGGACTTGATCTTCTCGGCGAACTCCATCACCTCGGCGTGCGCGCCCGCCGTGCCGCTGCCGCAGAACAGGGTCACCTTGTCGGCCTCGTCGATCATCCGGACGAACGCGTCGATCTCGGCGTCGCCGGGGCGTACGGAGGGCCGGGAGGTGACGAGGGCGAGTTCGGCGGCCTTCTCCGGCGCGGGCTCGGCGGCGATGTTCCCCGGCAGGGCCACCACGCTGACGCCGCGCTGCCCCACCGCGTGCTGGATCGCGGTCTGCAGCAGCCGGGGCATCTGCTGAGGGTTGGAGATCAGCTCGCTGTAGTGGCTGCACTCGCGGAACAGCTGGTCGGGGTGGGTCTCCTGGAAGTAGCCCAGGCCGATCTCGCTGGACGGGATGTGCGAGGCGAGGGCGAGTACGGGCGCCATCGAGCGGTGGGCGTCGTACAGGCCGTTGATCAGGTGCAGGTTGCCGGGGCCGCAGGAGCCGGCGCAGGCGGCCAGCACGCCGGTGATCTGGGCCTCCGCACCGGCCGCGAAGGCGGCGGTCTCCTCGTGCCGCACGTGGATCCAGTCGATGGCCGCGTTGCGGCGGACGGCGTCGACCACCGGGTTGAGACTGTCGCCGACGACGCCGTAGAGGCGGCGCACGCCGGCGCGGACGAGGATGTCTACGAACTGTTCGGCGACGTTCTGTTTGGCCATGGCTTTCGCGTACTCCTCCGGGCTCGTACCCCTCCGGTCGCGGGGGATCCGACGGTCGGCTCGGAGTTCCATGAATTCACAGGGGCCGCGGTTACGCCTCCCAAACGGCGGCGGCCGTGCGGTCGTCGGCGTACCCCTTGACCCGCACCTGGGTGTCCACCAGGAACTCGGCCAGGCCGGGCGCGGTGCCCTCGGACCAGCGTCGGGCCAGGTAGGCGCTGAGGGCGGGCTCGCCGCGCAGCGGATCGGCGAGGCCGCCGCCGCACATCAGCAGCGCATCACCCGGCCGGGCGACGGAGGCCCGGAAGCGGAAGGGTTCGCGGGGCGGCTCGGGGGCGGGTTCGTAGGGGCTTGGCGGTGTCGGGATCCCCAGGTCCATGGTGAGCCGGTCGCCGCCCGGGGGCTCGGCCGGCCGGGAGCCGAAGCCGGGCACCGCGTCACCGGTCGTGTCGGACCGGCCGACCCGCGGCTCGATGTCCTGCCAGGCGCCGTCCCGCAGCCGGAACAGGCCGCCCTCGCCGACGCCGAAGAACACCCGGGTACGGCAGTCCGGGTGGGCCGGCAGCAGCAGGCAGCGCAGGTCGGCCGCGTACTCCTGCGGCGGAATCCCCTGCTCGGTGGCGCTGGCGCGCAGCTTGCCCAGGCTGCGGTCGGTGAGCCGGTGCAGGCCGGACTTCAGGTCGTCGCGGCGGGCCGCGTGGATGTCGTCGACCAGCCGCTGGTGGCTGCGGCCCACGGCCCGGCCGATCCAGTGGCACGCTTCGGCCGCCGCGCGGTGGGCGCCGGGTGCGCCCCGCGCGCCGGTCGCCATGGCGACGAGGATCAGCGCCTGGTCGCCCGTGCCGAACCGGGCGGTGAGCAGCGCGTCCCGGCGCGGTTCGCCCCGGGAGCGCGCGGAGTCGCCCCGCACGGACGCGGCCCGCAGGGTGCACACCCCGTACCGGGCGCCGTCGAGCACGGTGTCCGCGACGAGTCCGCCGAGGTCGTCGGGATCGGCCGGGGGCAGGGCGGTGGGCTCGGCCTCGTAGGCGGGCGGCGCGGACCCGACGTACTCTGCCCCGCCCCGCGCCCCGGCTCCCGCGCTGTCCCACTCGGCGCCGGAAACCGGACCGGGGTCCTGCGGCAGGTGCGGGGCGCTCTCGGCGGGGGTCCGGCGCCTGCGGCCCGCGGGCGGGAAGCTCGACGGGGGCTCCGGGACCGCGGGGGACGGTTCCCAGGGCGCCCGCTGCCGCGGGAGTCCGGCAGCCGACGGTCCGGCGTCCAGCGGTCCGGCAGCCGGTGGCGCGGGCTCCGGCGGCCCGGCACCCCAGGGAACCGCGTCCTGCGGAGCGGCGCCCGACGGACCGGCCACGTGGAATGCGGCCCCCGAAGGACCGGCCTTCCGCAGACCCCCACCTGACGGACGGGCGTCCCGGAGGCCGCCGCCCGAAGGGCCGACGTCCGACGGACCGGCGGCCCAGGGATCCGCACCCGATGAACCACCGCCCGAGGGACCGACGTCCCGGAGACCACCACCCGTCGGACCCACATCAGACAGACCCGCATCCGACAGACCGGCATCGGACAGACCCGCATCGGACAGACCGGCAGCCCAGGGACCAGCATCCGACGGACCGGCATACGACGGTCCGGCCGCCCAGGGGTCAGCGCCCGGTGGGCCCGCGGCCCAGGGAGGAACGCCCGACGGACCGGCCGCCCGGAGACCTGGGTCCGGCGGGCCGGTTTCCGGCGGACCGGTCCGGAGACCTGGGTCCGGCGGACCGGCGTCCGCCTCAGCGGTGTCCAGCGGGCCCGCCTCCGGCACACCGGAGGTGCGCTGTGCCGGCACCATGCCCTCGGCCCCACCTCCGGTCTCGCGCTCGGGTCCGCTCCCGGACCCGCCCCCGGTCTCCGTCCCGGCGGCGGACCCGCTGCTCGGACCGGATTCCGGGTCACCGGCAGGGGCGGTCGCGGACGCCGGGGACGGAGCGGGGACGGGCACGGGTGGGTGCGCGGCCACCGTGTTCGATGCCGAGGCGAAGCGGTCGTCCAGGGAGTCCGCCGCCGGTGCGGGTCCCGTGTCGTGGGTGGAGTCGTCGTACAGCTGACCCCACCAGTCGTCCTCTGATCGGGTGGGCCTGCCCCCCTGCTCGCTCATGACCCTAATTGTCGACAGCGCGGGGCCCGGGAAAACGGGGCATCGGGAAAAACCGGTGCCCGGGTCCGCCGCCGACGGCGAGCGAGGCAGACCGTGAACTCCCGTACGGAGCTGGGCGATACGCGACTCAGCAGGGCACGGGCCGGTCCCGGTGCGGGTCGCCGGGCGGTTCCACCCCCCACGGGAGAACCGCCCGGCGACACCCAAGTGGCCCGGTCGCGGACCACCGTCGACGCGGCGACCCAAGAAGTGATCGACTTCGCGGTAGCGCCACCTTGGCAGAGTGACCCGTGCCACGGCGATGATGTCCCGAGGCGGGTTTGCGCCGTGGCCGATTTCCGCCACGCCCCGCCGCCGGGGGCGCGGGTGCGCCGGGGAGGGACGGGCTGATGCTGGCAGCTTTAGGTCTGGACGAGACGCACGAATCGGCGTACCGGGCGCTGGTGTCCGTGGGCGCCGCCGACGTGCCCGATCTGGCGCGGCGGCTGACCCTGGCCGAGCACGACACCGAGCGTGCCCTGCGCCGGCTGGAACTTCAGGGCCTCGCCGCCCAGTCGTCGGCCCGTCCGGGCCGCTGGGTGGCGGCGCCGCCCGGCGTCGCACTGGGCGCGCTGCTCACCCAGCAGCGGCACGAACTGGAGAAGGCCGAACTGGCGGCGGCGCTGCTCGCCGAGGAGTACCGGGCGGCGGCGGCTGAGCCCGCCGTGCACGATCTGGTCGAGGTGGTGACCGGCGCCGCCGCGGTGGCCCAGCGGTTCCTCCAGATGCAGTTGGCCGCGAGCAACGAGGTCTGTGCGCTGGTGACCGGGAATCCGATGGTCGTCTCCGGCGCCGAGAACGACGCCGAGGAGCAGGCCGCCGGACGCGGCGTCCGCTACCGGGTGGTGGTCGAGCGGTCGGTGCTCGACCTGCCGGGCGGGATCACCGAGCTGACCGCGGCCCTCGGCCGGGACGAGCAGGTGCGGGTGGTGGACGAGGTCCCGACCAAGCTGGTGGTGGCCGACCGCGCGCTCGCCATGGTCCCGCTCACCGCGCACAGGGCGGAACCGGCCGCGCTCGTGGTGCACGCCAGCGGCCTGCTGGAGCTGCTGTCCGGACTGTTCGAGTCGGTGTGGCGCCGGGCGCTGCCGCTCAGCCTGGGCGCCTCCGGCGTCCGCGAGCAGCAGCCGGACGGACCCGACGGCACCGACCTGGAGGTGCTGTCGCTGCTGCTCGCGGGGCTGACCGACGCCAGCGTGGCCAAGCAGTTGGACCTCGGGCTGCGGACCGTACAGCGGCGGGTGAAGCGGCTGATGGAGCTGACCGGGGTGACGACCCGGCTGCAGTTGGGCTGGCACGCCTACGAACGCGGCTGGGTGGCCCGGGACGCCCACGAGTGACCCGTACTTGACCTGCGCGGGTGGCCGCGCTCCGGCACCCTGGGCAGATGGGAGTGTGGGAACTCCTGCTGGTCGGCCTGGTCATCGTGCTCGGCCTGTGCGGAGTGCTGGTGCCCGGGGTGCCGGGGTCGTGGCTGGTGTGGGCCGGGGTGCTGTGGTGGGCGTTGCAGGATCCGCAGCCGGTGGCCTGGGGGGTGCTGGTCGGAGCGACCGTCGTGCTGTTCCTGTCCCAGGTGGTGCGCTGGGCGCTGCCGCCCCGGCGGCTGCGCGCGGGCGCAGCCCCGCCGGACCTGGAGGTGTACGGAGGGGTGGGGGCGTTCCTCGGCTTCTTCCTGCTCCCGGTGGTCGGCGCGGTCCCCGGTTTCCTCGCCGGGATCTATCTGCACGAGCGGCTGCGGCTCGGCGGGCACGGCGAGGCGATGGCGGCACTGCGTACGGCGATGCGCTCGGGCGGCTCCGGTGTGCTGACGGAACTGTTCACCTGCCTGCTGATCCTGGGTGCTTGGCTGGGTGCGGTGGTCTGGGGCTGACGGCGCGGGGCCCGCTGACCGGCGAAAACCGGCCAACGGCCGCCGGGGCGCCTCACCGCAGTGCGCCGAGGTCGATCGCGTCGGCCAGCGCCCGCATGCCCGCGTCGTTGAAGTGCAGGTGGTCGCCGGGGTCGTAGGCGGGCCGGATCCGCTGGGGGGCGGCCGGGTCGCGGACGGCGGCGTCGAAGTCCACGACGGCGTCGAAGGCACCGCCGGTGCGGATGAAGGCGTTGATCCGCTGCCGCAGGTCCTCACGGGCGGCCGTGAAGCCGCCGTGCCCGCCGTACGGCGTGAGGGTGGCCCCGACGACCCGGATGCCGTGGGCGTGCGCGCGGGTGACGATGGTGCGGTAGGCGGCCTCGAAGTCGCGGACGTCGTCCGCCTGGGGCTTGCCGTTGATGTCGTTGATGCCCTCGAAGACGATCAGTGCCCGCGCGCCGGCCCGGGACAGGGCGTCGGCATCCAGCCGGGACAGCGCGCTCGGCCCGGTGCCGTCGCGCAGCAGGCGGTTGCCGGCGATCCCCGCGTTGAGTACGCCGAGCCGCTGGGGCCCGAGGCGCTCGGCGAGCCGGTCGGGCCAGCGGTGGTCGGCGTCGGGTGTGGAGCCGGTGCCGTCGGTGAGCGAGTCCCCGAAGGCCACGACGCTGCCGGCGCCGCCGCGGCCGAGGACGTCGACGCCGGTGACGTAGTACCACTGGCTGGTGGTGGCGGTGTACGCGGAGCCGTCCACGTCGGCGGCCCGGCCGGCGCCCTGCGGGGCGATGTAGCTGGTCCGCAGGGCCGTGCGGTGGTGGGTCGCGGGCCCGGAGTCGCCGGGGGTGTGGACGGTGACGAGCAGGTCGGCGGCGGCCGGCACGACGAGCGGCACCGGATCGCTGACCACGTCGGAACCCGGCGGGACGGTGGCCGTGGGCAGGCCCCCGAAGGTCGCGGTGCGCATCGTGCCGGGCACGGCGTCCGGGCCGGTCCCGCGGCGCAGTGCGACCGTGACCGCGCCGAGCGCCAGCGGCGCGGTGCCGAGCCGGTTGCTGACCCGGATCCGCAGCAGGGTCCCGCCGACGCTGAGGCGGACGACGTTGCGGACGGCGGCGCCCGGCAGTGCAGGCGTGGTGCCGGACGGGGCGGCCTCCCAGGTGCCGGACCAGGGGCTCGGCAGGGATCCGGCGCGAGCAGTGCCTGCGGTCGCGGTCACCGTCGTCCGTGCCGCTGCCGTCGCCGTGGCGCCGTCGCGGGGTGCGGTCGCCGCCCCGGGTGCCGTCGCCGTCGTACCGATCAGCGCCAGCAGCGCCGCCGCGAGAACCCGCCCGCCCTTGACCATGTGTGCGCCCGCCCTTCCCGATGGCCCGCAGGAGGCGAAGGTGACACACGGCAGGGCGGCGCCGGAGCAACATCACCGGGATGACACCCACTCGGCCCAGCGGGAGCTTTCCGCAGCTCGCGGGTGTGCCGGGCCGGGGTGCGGGGAACCGCCGTGGACGGGCGGTGCCGAAGGTCGGCTCCGCCGGGCGGAGCGGCCCGGCGCCGTCGGTCAGCGCGGGCCGAGCGCGCCCTCCAGGGTGAGCAGCCAGGTCTTGCGGTCGAGGCCGCCCGCGTAGCCGGTCAGGGAGCCGTCCGCGCCGATCACCCGGTGGCACGGGCGGACGATCAGCAGGGGGTTGGCGCCGATCGCGCCGCCGACCGCACGCACCGCGGCCCGCGGGGCGCCGATCCGCGCGGCGATCTCGCCGTACGTCGTGGTCGCGCCGTAGGGAACGGCGTCGAGCGCGCCCCACACCCGCTCGCGGAAGTCGCTGCCCCGTGTCCTCAGCTCCAGCCGGAACTCCTTGAGTTCACCGGCGAGGTAGGCGGGCAGCTGCTCCTCGGCCGCCCGGAAGGGGCCGGGATCGCGCCGCCAGTCCTCGCCGACCGTGCGGCCGCCCTTCTGGCCGGGCACGGAGAGCGAGGTGAGCGCGCCGTCCGGGCCCGCGGTGAGCAGGAGCGGGCCGATGGGTGCGGCCACGGTGGTCCAGTAGGTGGGTTCGAGACTCATGCCGGCTGCGGCTTCCTTTCCGAGTCCGTGTGCTGCGGAGCGTACGGGTGGTTCCCGTCGTCCGGCTCACGCGCGGCGTCCGGGTGCCGCGCGGTGTCCAGGTGCCGCACGGCGTACGAACGCCAGGGCCGTCGGCCGTCCGGCATGTCGAGGCCGGGCGGGGCCACGTCGGGATCGCCGAGTGCGCGGATCCGGATCGCGGCGGCCACGTCCGCCGCCAGGCCGGGCAGGGCGAGCAGGGCCCGCGTGGTGTCGTCCCGGTCCGCGCCGACGTCGAGCCGTACGGTGCCGTCGGCCAGCGCGACGGCCAGCGCGCCCAGGGTGCCGTGCGGCTCGGCGGCGGCCAGCACGGCGGGTTCCGGGAAGAGGTGGGTGAGGCTGCCGCAGGGGGCGTCCAGCGCCTTCCCGTACCGCTGCACCAGCCACTCGGACCGGGCGCGCCCGGCCTGCGCGCGCACCGCCCACTCCGCCGGATCGGCGGCGCCCGGCGAGCGCAGGCCGGGCCGGGCGGCGACCAGCGGGGCGAGCTGCGGATCGGCGGCAAGCCGTTCGTCGACGGCGTACGGGTCGGCGTCCAGGTCGAACAGCCGGCGCAGCCGCTGCACCGCCGTGGTCAGGTCCCGCGGGTCGGTGAGGTGCAGCCGGGCGTCCAGCCAGCCGCCCGGGTGGGCGGGCGCGGCCCGCGGGGACCGGGTCCGCTCGGCCACGGCGGCGATGCCGGTGCCGTACGGCAGCCGGAGCGTGCGCCGGTAGGTCCGGTCGCCCCGGCCGCCGTGCACCTCCTCGATCCCGGGTACGGCCTCGCGCGCGAGCAGGTCGAAGACGGCGGCGGCCTGGTAGGGCCCCCGGTGGGCGAGCCGCAGCGGGATCCCGGAGCCCGGGATGCCGCGCGGCACCGCGCCGCGGCCCCGGGGCGCGGTGGCCCGCAGCCGGCTCGGGGTGGCCGCGTACACGGCCCGGATCGTGTCGTTGAACTGCCGCACGCTCGCGAACCCGGACGCGAAGGCGATCTCGGTGATCGGCAGGTCGGTGGTCTGCAACAGGACGCGCGCGGTGTGCGCCCGCTGGGCCCGGGCGAGCGCGACGGGTCCGGCGCCCAGTTCGGCGGTGAGCTGCCGCTGGACCTGCCGTGCGCTGTAGCCGAGCCGGCCGGCGAGCCCGGCGACGCCTTCCCGGTCGACGACGCCGTCGCCGATCAGCCGTATGGCACGGCCCACGACGTCCGCGCGGACGTTCCAGTCGGCGGAGCCGGGCACGGCGTCCGGGCGGCAACGGCGGCACGCCCGGAAGCCGCGGCCCTGCGCGGCGGCGGCGGTCGTGAAGAACCGCACGTTCCGCCGCTTCGGGGTCACGGCCGGACAGCTGGGACGGCAGTAGATCCCGGTCGTCTCGACGGCGAAGAAGAACTCCCCGTCGAACCGGGCGTCCCGGCTGCGCACGGCCTCGTACCTGGTGTCCTCGTCCATCACGTCACCCAGTGTGGGTGACGTGGGCGGGAGCGGCTGGCGGAAATCGGACGCGACGCTGCCGCCCCCGTGCACCCGCCGCCGGCCGCCCCCGCGGACTCAGCGCAGGTGTCCGCGCTTGGCCTGCATCGCCGCCCTGCCCTCCGCCCCCTTCCGCTTCCAGTCCCGGCGCAGTTCGGCGCGGGCCCGCGCGTCGGTCTTGGCGACGATCCACTGGTTCTCCCGGACGAGCTTGCGGTAGCTCTCCAGGCGGCGGACCGGCAGCCGGCCGGTCTCGACGGCGGCCGTGACCGCGCAGCCGGGCTCGGAGTCGTGCGCGCAGTCGTGGAAGCGGCACTCCTGCGCCAGTTCCTCGATCTCGGCGAACACCTGTCCGACTCCGGTCTCGGCATCCCAGAGCCCGACGCCGCGCAGCCCCGGTGTGTCGATGAGCACGCCCCCGCCGGGCAGCGCGAGCAGGTTGCGGGTGGTGGTCGTGTGCCGGCCCTTGCCGTCCACGTCCCGGGCGGCCCGGACGTCCATCACGTCCTCGCCGAGCAGGGCGTTGGCGAGGGTCGACTTGCCCGCGCCGGACTGCCCGAGCAGCACGGAGGTGCCCGCCCCGACCAGCGCGACGAGGGTGTCGAGGCCCTCCCCGCGCAGGGCGCTGACGGTCAGCACCGGCACCCCGGGCGCGGCCGTCTCCACGTCCCGCACGAGGTGCGCGAGGGTCACCGGGTCGGGCACCAGGTCGGCCTTGCTGAGCACGACCACGGGCTGCGCCCCGGACTCCCAGGCCAGGGCCAGGAAGCGTTCGACGCGGCCGAGGTCGAGTTCGACGGCCAGGGACACGGCGACGACGGCGTGGTCGACGTTGGCGGCGAGGATCTGCCCCTCGGACCGCTTGGACGAGGTGGACCGCACGAAGGCGGTACGGCGCGGCAGGTACGACCGTACGTAGCGCGGGTTGCCGCCGGGTTCGACGGCGACCCAGTCGCCGGTGCACACGACCCGCAGCGGGTCGTGGGGGGTGACGAAGGCGGTGTCGGCGCGCAGCACCCCGCCTGCGGTGATCACGTCGCACTGGCCGCGGTCGACGCGGACGACCCGGCCGGGCAGCAGCCCTTCGGCCGCGTGGGGAGCGAACTGGTCGGCCCACGCCCGGTCCCAGCCGTAGGGAGCGAGAGCGGCGAAAACTGCGGAGGTGGAAGACAACGGGAAACCCTTCACAGGGTGGCCCCGGCGGTGGCGCGCGCCTGGTGCGCGGCTCGGTGAGTGGTCGTCAGCCGGTGGCCACGGAGGTGGACTTGATGGATTCCTGGATGCGGGCAGCGCCCATCGCAACGACAGCCATCGGTCGACACCTCCTCGTCCGCTCTCGGGTGCGCGCACCGCTCGGTGTGCGCACGCAGAATCTATCCCGCCCCGAACTCCCCGCGTCAACCTGTTTTTCGGCGGGCGGTCAGGAGGCGGCGCAGGCGGCGCCGTTCAGCGTGAACGCGTACGGCGCGGAGTTCCTGCCGTGCCATGTGCCGAGGAAGCCGAAGCTGAGGCTGCCGTGCGCGGCGACGGACGCGTCGTAGTCGGTGGCGTTCGCGGTGACCCGGGAGCCCTGCTGGCTGATCCGCGCGTTCCACATCTGGCTCACCTGCTGGCCGTCCCGGAAGGACCAGGCGACGCGCCAGTCGCTCAGGGCCTCGGCGGTGGTGACGGTGACGGTGGCCTGGAAGCCGCCGGTCCACTCGTCGACCTGGTCGTACTCGACCCGGCAGGCGGCCGGGGCGCTGACCGTGGCGGCGGGAACACGGGTGGCGGCGGACGCGGTCGCGGACGTGGTGCCCTGGGGTTCCGGGTCGGGTTCGCGGTCGGCGACCCCGACGGCGGTGCGGGTCACCGAGGGGGTGGCGGAGCGGGTGGCGGGCGTGGACCGCGACGGGCTCGCGGACGGCAGCGGGCGGCGGCTGGCCTCGGCGGACGGCAGCGGTTCGGCGGGCTCGGCGGACGGGTGCCGGTTGTCGTGGCGGGCGGCCCAGTCGGCGTCGGAGCCCCGGGTGCGGGCGGTGCCGCCGCGGGGCATCATCGACACCCCGAGCGCCAGCACCGACAGCAGGACGGCGGTGGCGAGCAGGCTGTTGCGCAGCAGACGGCCGTGGCCGGCGCCGGCCGTCGGGTCGTCGGTCTCCCGGTCCGCCGGTGTCGCCGGGCGGCCCGCGCCGAGCCGTGCCTCGGCCGCCCGGCGGCGGCGCTCCAGATAGGCGAGGCCGCCCCAGCCGACGACTCCGCCGGCCAGCGCCGCGGGCAGTCCGCCGCCGTGCAGCCGCAGGCAGCCGGCGGCCTCCGCGCACCGTGCGCAGCCGGCGAGGTGCCGGGCGAGGTCGTCGGGGGTGTCGCCGGCGGGCGAGCGGGTGACCGCGTCCAGCAGCCGGGCGAAGCTGCGGCACTCCGCGTCCATCGGGGTGTCGAGGTGGGCGCGGTGGCAGCGGTCCCGGAACAGGGTCCGCGCCTGGTCGAGTTCGCGGGCCGCGAGGTCCGGGTCGAGCCCGAGCCTGCGGGCCACGACGGGCAGCGGCAGTGCCTCCACCTCGACGAGCCACAGCAGCGTGGCGTCCGTCTCCTGGAGGTCCCTGAGGCCGCGCAGGGCGACCGGGCGCTGCGGGGGCGGCCCGGTGTAGCGGGCGGCCTGCCCGGAGGTGAGCCACAGCCGCAGGCCGGGGTCGAGCTGGTGGCCGCGCCCCGCGGCCTCCCAGCCGGCGGCCGTGGCGCGTACGGCGGCGAGCAACAGCGGGATCACGGGCAGCCGGGCGGTGCGCCGGCCCGCGGTGCGCCCGGGTGCGCATCCCATGGCGCGGGCCTCGCGCAGGCCGAGCGCGAACGCCTCCGTGGCCAGTCGTTCGGCCGTCCCGGTGCCGGTGGTGCACAGGTCGGCGTACAAGAGCACGATGTCCCCGTACTCGGCGAACAGCGCGGCCTCGGTGGCGTCCTGAGGGGTCGGCGGTTCGGGCATGGGTCTCCTGCGTCCACGGGCGAGGTCAACTCACCATAGGGGCAGTGCGGTTGTGGGGAAACCTCGCGGCGAAGCCGAGCCTTTCACGACGTTGACACGGCTGACAAGCAGCCTCTTCGGCTCTGGCCCCGGGCCGGTCGGGGCAGGGCTCGGGGCCGGGTGCGGGGCCGCGCGCGGACAGGAACCGCGCGCCGGGACGCGGCCCGCGGCGCATGCCGGACGGCCGCCGGAAGGGACCTCCCTGTCCGACGGCCGGTGGCACCGGTGGCTTCAGACCTCGGCCGGCTCGGTCGCCGTCTCCCGGGCCGGGAGGCTGTCCATGAAGGAGCTGACGGAGAAGACCGCGCGGCCGGGTCCGGGCGGGCCGTAGCCGGGCGGGGAGGACAGGCCGAAGTCGTCCATGGTGGCGCGGTACGCCTCAAGGAGCCGGATGTGGTACTCCAGCGGCGCACCCTGCGGGTTGGCCTTGCCGAGCGGGGTGGTGGGCTCCGGGCACCAGGTGGTGAAGCGGGGCGTGATCCCGTGCGACATGAAGAAGCGCAGGCCCTCGGTGGTGGACGCGATGGCCTCGTCGACGGTGGTGAAGCCGAACGGCTCGGCCATCTCGACACCGGCCACGAAGTTCGGGATGACGTTGCGCGCGCCGAAGACGTCGGCGGAGTCCAGGATCCGGCGGTGCCACTCGTCGCGGCCGACGTAGCGCTCCTTGCCCGGGCAGTACAGCTCGAAGAGACGGCGGTCCCACACCTCGAAGTTCGGGTGGTAGATCTGCACGCCGTAGTCCTTGAAGCGCTGCACGTCGTCCTTGGGCAGGGCCTGGGCGACCACCTTGCCGATCCAGCGGCCCGGGAAGCGCTCCTCGATGGCCTTGGCGTAGTGGCCGTAGAAATCGGCCTCGTCGCGCCCGGCGACCGTCTTGGTGATGGCGCCGCCGGTGAGCGTGTAGGCGGTGGACGCCTTCTGGGTGTCGTACCGGTCGATAATCTCCAGCGCCTCCAGGACCTCCTCGACGTCCTTCACGCCGGTGTAGGGCCGGCCGGCCGCCTTGTGCTGGCGCCAGTTGTGGTTGATGTCGCAGTACTGGCACTCCTCCTTCGCGCCGAAGTACTGGCAGACGCGGAAGACGGTGAGGTAGATCAGGTAGCCCCACTGGATGGTGGGGGCCACCTCCATCACGGACTTCCCGTTGGAGAGGGTGTGCCGGTAGTACTCGGGCATCGGCGGCACGCCGACGTCGGCGATCCGCTTGCCGTCGAGGTAGAGCCCGAGCTGCCCCTCGCCGTCGGCGGCGACCCGGTACGGCGAGGTCGGGTTCACCCGCACGGACACCACGGTCCGGCGCAGGTCGTACGGTCCGCCGGTGAGGATGATCTCCTCCGGCGGGCGGCGCAGCGCGGCCTCGCCCAGCTCCGGCAGGGTGCCGTGGTCGAAGGAGAAGATGAAGTACGACTTCGGTTTGACCTCGCCGTCCTCGTTGTCGGACAGGGCGGACGCGTCGAAGGCGACACCGCCCCGTAGCAGGTCCTCCTTGAAGACGGCTTCCCGCGGTACGTGCGGGAAGCGCTCCATCAGATCCTCGACCAGCGCGGTACGGCTGCCCATCCCGTGTCTCCTCCCGGCTCAGGCGTTCGACTCCTCACGGTATGCCCCCGCTCGCGCGTCGGATGTGCCGGGTCCCCCCGCGGGCCGGGTCGCCACGGCGTCCACGCCACTCCGACCAGGGGGGACCGCCGCCGTGCGGCGCCGCGAATGAGAAGGTCGGAGCAGCACGAGCACTCACTGGGAGGGGTGACGGGGTTGACGCAGAGAGTCACCAACTGGGCGCGCAACATCACGTACACGGCCAAGGAGTACCACCGCCCGCGGTCGCTGGACGCGCTGCGGTCCGTGGTGACCGCCGCCACACGGCTGCGGGTGCTGGGCAGCGGCCATTCCTTCAACCGGATCGCCGACCCGGGCGCCGACGGCGTCCTGGTCTCGATCGCCGGCCTGCCGCCCGCCCTCGACGTGGACACGGCGGCCCGCACGGTACGGGTCGCGGGCGGCGTCCGGTACGCCGAACTGGCCCGCACGGTGCACGCGCACGGTCTCGCCCTGCCCAACATGGCCTCCCTGCCGCACATCTCGGTGGCCGGTTCGGTGGCCACCGGCACCCACGGCTCGGGGGTCGGCAACGGCTCGCTGGCCGCCCCGGTACGGGAGGTGGAGCTGCTGACCGCGGACGGCTCGACGGTGGTCGTCGCGCGAGGCGACGCCCGCTTCGACGGTGCGGTCACCTCCCTCGGCGCACTCGGCGTGGTCACCGCGCTCACCCTCGACCTGGAACCGGCCTATGAGGTAGAGCAGCACGTCTTCACGGAACTGCCGCTGGCCGGACTCGACTTCGAGACGGTCGCGGCGGCGGCGTACAGCGTGAGCCTGTTCACCGACTGGCGGGAGCCGGGCTTCCGGCAGGTGTGGCTGAAGCGGCGCACCGACCAGGCGCCGCCGGTCTTCCCGTGGGCGGCGCCCGCGGCCGAGGCCATGCACCCGGTGCCGGGCATGCCCGCGGTCAACTGCACCCCGCAGTTCGGGGTGCCCGGTCCCTGGCACGAACGGCTGCCGCACTTCAGGGCGGACTTCACCCCGAGCAGCGGCGACGAGTTGCAGTCGGAGTACCTGCTGCCGCGGCCGGCCGCCCTCGACGCGCTGCACGCGCTGGACGCGGTCCGGGGGACGGTCGCCCCCGTGGTGCAGACCTGCGAGGTGCGGACCGTCGCCGCCGACCCGCAGTGGCTCGGCCCCGCGCACGGCCGGGACTCGGTCGCGCTGCACTTCACCTGGGTCGACGACATCGCCGCGGTGCTGCCGGTGGTGCGGCGGCTGGAGGAGGCGCTGGATCCGTTCGGACCGCGCCCGCACTGGGGCAAGGTGTTCACCGCGTCGGCGTCCGTGCTGCGCGGGCGCTATCCGCGTCTCGACGACTTCCTGGCGCTCGCGAGATCCCTGGATCCGGCCGGGAAGTTCGCCAACGACTTCGTCCGCGACGCCCTGGGCGAGTGACTTCATAAAGGCCATTTCCTAAGTCCTGGCCGAACTTGCCCACGCCCCTTCCAGCCCATACCCTTGCGCCACGCCGGAGCCCGACGCCGAAGCCGCCCCCGTCCGGCCCGCGGGAACGGGGCTGGGAGGGGCAGTTCCGTGAAGCGCACGTCCCGTGACATCCGTACCGCGAACCGCTACGAGGTGCTGCGCCAGATCATCGCCGAGTCCCCGGCGTCCCGGCAGGAGCTGGCCGCTGCCACCGGGCTGAGCCTGGCCACGGTCGCCACGCTCGTCGGGGAGCTGCTCGACCTCCGCATGATCACCGAGGTCGGCTTCGAGGACTCGGCGGGGGGCCGCCCGCGCGGGCTCGTCGCCGTCAACGCCTCGGGGGGCGCGCTGATCGGCGTCGACATCGCGGAGACCTACGTCCATGCCGAGCTGTTCGATCTCGCGCTGAACGTGCTGGCCCGCGCCGACGAGGAGCTGCGTCCCGACGAGAACCGCCCGGAGCAGGTGGTCGGGCACGTCGCCGCGGCGGTCGGCTCGGTGGTGGCGCAGGCCGGGGTCGAGGCGGCCCGGGTCCTCGGTGTGGGGGTGAGCTTCCCCGGCCAGGTGGACCGGGACTCCGGCGTCGCCGAGTACGCGGCCAACTGGGACTGGCACGGCGTACCGCTGCACGCCCTGCTCGCCGAGCACATCGCCTATCCGCTGTACCTGGACAACCCGTTGCGCGCCTGCACGGTGGCCGAGCTGTGGTTCGGGGCCGCGCGCGGCCGGGGGGACGCCGTGGTGGTCAACCTCGGCACCGGGGTCGGCGCGGGTCTGGCGCTCGGCGGCGGGCTGTACCGGGGGGTCAGCAACAGTGCCGGCGAGTGGGGGCACACCACGCTCGTACTGGACGGCCGGCGGTGCCACTGCGGCAATCAGGGCTGCGTGGAGACGTACGTCGGCGCGCCCGGCATCATGCGGAACCTGCGCGAGGTCAGCCCGCGGTCCGCGCTGCTGCACCCGGAGGACCAGACGGCCACGATCGACGCGCTGGCCCGCGCGGTGGCCGCCGACGACCCGGTGGCGGTCACGGTGGTCCGCGACACCGCCCGTTATCTCGGCGCGGGCATCTCGGACCTGATCAACCTGCTCAACCCGGAGGTCGTCGTGCTCAGCAGCTGGGTCGCCGCGCGGCTCGGTGAGCGGCTGCTCGCGGAGGTGCGCGGGGCCGTCGCCGGGTACGCGCTGCGCCGCCCGCTGGCCGCCACCGAGATCGTCCTCTCGCCGATCCCCACCGACCCGGTCTCCCTGGGCGCGGCGACGTTCGCGCTGGAGGGCGCGCTCCAGCCGGGCGGCCGGCCGGGCCAGGACCCGGCCCGCACCAGGCCCCCGGCCAGGCGCTGAGCGCTCCGCGGGACGTCCGGTACGTCGACCGCGGATCCGTCATGGCAGCTCCCTCCCCCGGGTTCCCGGCCTCGCTCGAACAGCTCGAACAGGCAGCCCCACCCGCTCCCCACCTCTTTCGGGGCGCACTTCGTCCAACCCCTTGCCGAAGCATTGGGCGAAGGGTAGCGTCCCAACGGCCGCGGCTCCGGCCGCGGTAACGGCGGTGCCACCCGCCGACCCGTCCGGCAGTACTTCCTGGGGTTCCGCGCGACCACCCCGGTCGCGGCCACCGCGACCGCCCCCGTCACGGCCACCACGATCGCCTCGACCGACCCGACCGTCCCCGCCACCTGATCTCCACGGCCACCGCCACGTCCATCCCGCCCCCGCCGCCCGCGTTCCTCCTCTCCCCCGGCGACGGCCGGTGCGGGAGCCGCGCGGACCGGCGTCGGGGGCCGAGCAAGGAGACCGATGTCTTTCCGGACCGTTGACTACGTCGAGGACGTCTCGCCCGGCTCCGGGGCCCTTCCGCCCCGCGCCTGGTACCCCTCCTCCGACGCCGCTTCCCTGTCCCTGAACGGCGGTTGGCGCTTCCGCCTGTCGCCGACAGCCGACGCCGAGGACGACACGTTCGCGGAGCCGGGCTACGACTCCGGCGGCTGGGCGGAGATCCCGGTGCCCGGCCACTGGGTGCTCCAGGGCCACGGCTCCCCGATCTACACCAACCACCTCTACCCGTTCCCGGTGGACCCGCCCCGCGTGCCCACCGAGAACCCGACCGGCGACCACCTGCGCCTCTTCGACCTCCCCGACGACTGGCCGGACCTCGCCGAGGACGGTTGCGTGCTGCGCTTCGACGGGGTGGAGTCCTGCGCCCGCGTCTGGCTGAACGGCACGGACATCGGCGAGTTCAAGGGGTCCCGGCTGCCGCACGAGTTCGCGGTCGGACACCTGCTGCGGCCCACCGGCAACGTGCTCGCCGTCCGGGTCCACCAGTGGTCGGCCGGCTCGTACCTGGAGGACCAGGACCAGTGGTGGCTGCCCGGCATCTTCCGTGACGTCACCCTGCTGCACCGCCCGGCGGGCGCCGTCCTCGACTTCTTCGTGCACGCCTCCTACGATCACCGCACCGGCACGGGCACGCTGCGCGTCGACTCGGACGTGGACGGCCGGGTCACCGTGCCCGGCCTCGGCATCGACGTCGCGACCGGCGAGCCGGTCACGGTCCCGGCCCGGCCGTGGACCGCGGAGACCCCGACGCTGTACGACGGCGTGCTGGCCACCGAGGGCGAACGGGTGCCGCTGCGCGTCGGCTTCCGCACGGTGGAACTGGCCGACGGCCTGATCAAGGTCAACGGCAGGCCGGTGCTGTTCAAGGGCGTCAACCGGCACGAGTGGCACCCGCGGCTGGGCCGCGCCCTCGACATGGCGACCATGCGCGAGGACGTGCTGCTGATGAAGCGGCACAACATCAACGCCGTACGCACCTCGCACTATCCGCCGCACCCCGCCTTCCTCGCCCTGTGCGACGAACTGGGCCTGTGGGTGATCGACGAGTGCGACCTGGAGACCCATGGCTTCACCGAGCAGGGGTGGCGGGACAACCCCGTCGACGACGACCGCTGGACCCCGGCCCTGCTGGACCGTACCGCCCGCATGGTGGAGCGGGACAAGAATCACCCGTCGGTGGTGATCTGGTCGCTGGGCAACGAGGCCGGCACCGGCCGCGGCCTGACCGCGATGTCCGAGTGGATCCACGGCCGGGACCCGTCGCGGCTCGTCCACTACGAGGGCGACCACACCTGCCGTGACACGGACGTGTACTCGCGGATGTACGCCCCGCACGCCGAGGTCGAACGGATCGGCCGCGGCCTGGACGGCGGCACCCGGCGCCGCCGCGAACTCCCCTTCATCCTGTGCGAGTACGGGCACGCCATGGGCAACGGTCCCGGCGGCCTCGCCGACTACCAGCGGATCTTCGAGTCGTACGAGCGGCTCCAGGGCGGGTTCATCTGGGAGTGGATCGACCACGGCATCGAGGACGAGCGGTACGGCTTCGCGTACGGCGGCGACTTCGGGGAGGAACTGCACGACGGGAACTTCGTCTGCGACGGCCTGCTGTTCCCGGACCGCCGGCCCTCCCCCGGTCTGGTCGAGTACAAGAAGGTGATCGAGCCCGTCCTGATCGACGGGGACGGCGCGCGCGGCACCGTGCGCATCACCGACAAGCAGGACTTCGCCGATCTGTCCGCGTTCGCCTTCGAGTGGTCGTACCAGGTGGACGGCGAGACGGTCGAGTCGGGCGCGCTGGCGGTGCCGGCCCTGGCACCCGGCGAGTCGGCCGAGGTGAAGCTCCCCCAGCCGCCCCCGGCGGGTCCGGGCGAGGTCCAGGGGACGGTACGGGCGGTACTGGCCGCCGACACCGCGTGGGCGCCGCGCGGCCACGTGGTCGCCTGGGGGCGGTTCCCGGTCACGGCGCGCCCGGTGCCGTCCGTCACGGCGAGTACGCGTCCGGTGCCCGGCGAGCGGCTGATCACCCTCGGCCCGGCCGCCTTCGACGCCCGGACCGGCACGCTGACGGCGATCGGCGCGGTGCCGGTCACCGGTCCGCGCCTCGACGTGTGGCGGGCGCCCACCGACAACGACGACGGCGCGGCCTGGCAGACCGACACCCGGTACGGGCCGTTGTGGCGCCGGCTCGGTCTGCAGCGCATGCGGCACCGCATCGACGCGGTGGAAACGGAAGGCGACGCGCTGACGGTGCGCACCCGGGTGGCACCCGCCGCCCGGGAGGCGGGGCTGGCGACGGTGTACCGCTGGACGTCGGACGGCGACCGGGTGCGGCTCACGGTGTCCGTGACCCCCGAGGGCGACTGGACGGTGCCGCTGCCCCGGCTCGGTGTCCGCCTCGGGCTGTCGGCCGCCGACCGGGTGCGCTGGTTCGGCGGCGGCCCCGGCGAGGCGTACCCGGACACGAGGTCGGCGGCGCTGCCGGCCCGTTGGGAGTCCACGGTCGACGACCTGCAGACCCCGTACGTCCGCCCGCAGGAGAACGGCGCCCGCGCCGACGTCCGCTGGGCGGAGATCGGCGGGCTGCGCGTCGAGGGCGACCCGGAGTTCTGGTTCACCGCCCGCCGCTGGACCACCGAGCAACTGGACGCCGCCACCCACCGCAGCGACCTCACGCCCGGTGACACGGTGTGGGTCAACCTGGACCACGGCCAGCACGGCATCGGCTCGCAGTCCTGCGGTCCCGGCCCGCTCCCGCAGTACTACCTGCGGGCCGAACCCGCCGAGTTCTCCTTCGTCTTCTCGGAACTCGGTTGACCGACCAGGACATCACGGCCACCGCGGCCGGCCGGCGCCTGTTCACCCGGCCGGCCGCGGTGGCGTCCTGCGTCGCCTTCGTCCTCATCGGCATGCTCCAGGCCCTCTACGGGCCGGCGGTGCCCGGCCTGCGCGGCGCGTTCGGCCTGTCCCCGTCGGGCGCCCGCGCTGTCCGGCGCGTCGCTGCCGGCGGCGCTGGGGCTGGTCCGGCGGACGAGGACGCCCGACGGCTGAGCGGGCCGGGCGGAATCCGCTGCGGTCCGGCAACGCCCTGAAGGGGCGCGGTGGGACCGTATCGGCATGCGGCTGGAGGCCCTGGGCGCGGCACCCACGACCCGCCGGTCACGCCCCCCGGATCGGGGTGGCCGGCGCGACCGCGGCGATCAGTGCGCAGCAGCCGCCGGCGACGGCGGCGACCAGGGCCGTACCGTGCCGTTCCGCGGCCCAGGTGAGGACGGCGGCGCCGACCGGTGCCGCCGAGTACTGGAGGGTCCAGAAGGCGGAGGTGACGCGGCCCAGCAGGGGTTCCGGAGTGACCTCCTGCCGCAGGGACATGGAGCAGGTGCCCGCCATGCCCACGCAGGCCAGGAAGGCGGCGCTCAGCACGGCGACGACGGCCACCTCGTGCGTCCGGCCGAGGCCGGCGAAGGCCAGCCCGCACACCGCGACCGAACCGGTCCAGGTCGGCCCGAAACCGAACCGCCGGCGGACCCGGGCGACGAGGAGCGAGCCCGCGATCGTGCCGAGCGCGCCCACCGCCATGACGGTGCCGACCGTGCCGTCCGGATGGCCGAGGTCGTGCTTGACGTGGTAGATGACCAGGTCGGTGAGGCCGAGGGTGAGGAAGCTGAAGACGAAGAGGAGGACGGTCAGGGTGCGCAGCACCGGGTGGTGGCGGAGGAAGGACACGCCGGTGCGCAGGTCCCGCCACAGACCGGCCCGCCCAGGCCGTTCGGCGCCGTCCACGGCACGCGCCCGGATCCGGACGAAGCACAGGCAGGCCGCCGACACCCCGAAGCTCGCCGCGTCCACACCGACCGCGGCGGAGGGTCCCGTCCAGGCCGCGACCAGGCCCGCGCCCAGCGGTCCGAGCACCCCGGCCGCGGCCGCCGTGGCGTTCAGCCGGCCGTTGGCCTCGGTCAGCCGGTCCCGGTCGACCAGCCCCCGCACGACGGTGACGTAGGCGACGGCGAACAGCATGCCGACGGCCTCGCACACCGGGAGGACCACGTAGAGCAGCCAGCCGCGCGGGCCGAACGCCCACACCAGCGGCACCAGTCCGTACAGCACCATGCGCACCAGGTCGCAGCCGATCAGCAGCCTGCGTCGGTCCACCCGGTCCACCACCGCCCCGGCGAACACCGCGGCCAGCACGGAGGCCGCACCGCCCACCGCCGTCAGCAGCCCCATCCGGGCGAGCGAACCGGTGGCCTGGAGCACCAGCAGCGGCAGGGCGATCATCGCGAAGGAGTCGCCGAGCACGGACAGGGTCTGCGCGAACCAGAAGGTCCCGAAGTCCCGTTGCCGCCACAGGGGCCGCGCTCCGTCATCCATCCGCCCCACCCCCGTATCACCGCGTGCGTCTGGGCCCGGCTCCCCGCCCGCGGCCCGCGCCGACGCACCGCCGGACCTGGCTATATTAGGCGGCCGGCCGCATGGGACGGCCGGCCGGCCGACCGTGGACCGACCGACCGTCGGTGGAGCGGCCGGCTCTCGGCCGGTCCACCGGCCGCCGACCGGCCGCTGACAGAGGGATTCGGAGGTCGCCCGCCGCATGCCCCGGGCAGGACTCACCGTCGACCGGCTCGTCGCCGCGGCGGCCGAACTGGCCGACGAGGTGGGCTTCGAGCAGGTCACCCTGTCCGCGCTGGCCCGCCGCTTCGGCGTCAGGGACGCCAGCCTGTACTCGCACGTCCGCGGTCTGGGAGAACTGCGCACCCGGCTCGCGCTGTACGCGGGCGGCGAGCTGATCGACCGGATCGCGGACGCCGTGGCGGGCCGGACCGGAAAGGACGCGCTGGTCGCGTTCGCCGCGGCCTACCGGTCGTACGCGCTTCAGCGGCCGGGCCGGTACGCGGCCACCCAGATCCGGATCGACCAGGACCTCGTCACGGACTCCCCCGCCCTGCGCCGCACCGCCGAGATCACCTACGGCCTGCTGCGCGCCTACGGCCTCGCCGAACCCGATCTGACCGACGCCGTACGCCTGCTGCGCAGCACCTTCCACGGCTACTGCGCCCTGGAGTCGGCGGGCGGTTTCGGCGCCCCGCGCGACGTACAGCTCTCCTGGGACAAGGCGGTCGACGCCCTGCACATCGCGCTGGAGCACTGGCCCCGGACGGCGCCCGCCGCCGACGCCCCCGGGGTCCCGCCGACCCCATAGACTGGACTTTTCGCGAGTGTGAGCGGGTGTCGTGTGCCGCCGCGGGGGAGGGAGCGCGCCTTGTCGCAACAGCAGTTGGGACGCGGACCCTCGGGATCCGGGGCGGCCGGTCCGGTGCCGCCGGCAGGCGTGGGCTCGCCCGCCCGGTTCGTCGGCTGGCTGGGCGGCCTGGGCTGCGCGGCGGCGGGATACGGCGTCTTCCAGGCCCTGTTCGGGGTGTTGCCGGACTCGCTCGGCGGGGAACCGGCCAAGTGGCTGGTCGCCGGGGTGAGCGGGGTCGGTACGGCGGTGGCGGCCTGGCTGGCGGCGGCGCTGCTGCGGGTGCGGGCCGCCGGGGCGGGGCGGCCCGCCGCGGTGTCCGCCAGGACGGCTGCCGGGACGCCCGGCCCGCTGCCGGGGGTGCTGGCGGCCGCGTACGAGACGCTGGTGGGCGAGGTGACCGTGGTCGACGACCCGGTGCGCGGCCGGCTCACCGGCTGGTCGCACTCGCTGGGCGAGGGCGACGCGGCGCCGCCCACGGCGCTCAGCACGGCGTACGGCCTGCACATGATGCTCGATCTGGGGGTGCCCGACGGGCGGTTGAGCACCGGCGACCTGGTGGAGACGCTGTGGCGGCTGCGGCTGCCGGACGGTGGCTGGTCGGCGCGCACCCAGGGTTCCGAGGCCCGGCCCGAGATCACCGCGCTGGTGCTGGGTGCGCTGGCGCGGGCCGGGTCGTCGGGCGACCGGGTGGCGGCGGAGGTGACCGGGTGCACCACGCGGTTCACCCGCGCGCTCGACCCGGCAGGCCGGGACTCGACCCATGTCGTCACGACCGTGCTGCGCGGTCTGCTGCGCGCCGCGCCCCGCTCCCCGCACCTGCCCGAGCTGTGCGAGGCCCTGGTGGACGGCGCGCTCGACGACGAGCGCCGGGAGCATCTGCGGTGCTGGGCGTACCGGTTGTGTCCGCCGTACGGGCCGCCGTCGGCGCTGCACACCGCGCAGGCCGTGGTCGCCCTGGACCGGGCGGCGCGGGTGCTGGGCGAGAGCGCGGGGGCGCGGGCGGCCCGGCAGGACGGGGTGCGCTGGCTGCTCGCCTGCCCCGACCCGCGGCACGACGTCTGCCCGGACGTGACGAACCTGCGTGAGGAGGTGCGCAGGCCGCGCACCGACGACCCGGCCCGGCACGAGGTACTGAACGTGCGGCACTTCACCGCGTCCTGGCTGGTGCGCGCCCTTACCACGCCGGGTGCCCGCGAGGTCGCGCTGGCGGACGGTCTCCAGGCGCGTTGGCGGGAGCGGCTCGACGGGGCGTTCGCCGCCGTGTGGGCGGGGCACACGGACGGCATCTGGAGCTGGGACCGGGGCGACGGCACCGAGCTGCGCCGCCCCATGTGGATGACCTATCAAGGTCTTTCGGCGATGCGGGCGCATGCCGTATGGATGTATCAGCCGGACGGCTGAACCCGTCGTTCCGGCCCGGCGGTCGAAGGGTGGGTGCATGGGCGGTCGACAGGTCCTGGCGGCACGGCGGTTGCTGGCCGAGTCCCTGGACGGTGAACTGCCCGAACACGAAAGGGTGTTGGCGGCCCGCGCGGTGATCGCCGAACTGGGCTCCCCCGACCGGCTGTTGGAGCTGATCGCCGAGCTGGCCTCGGGCGAGGGCGACCCGGCGGGCTGCGCCCGGCTGTCGTACCGGCACGTCCTCGGCTTCGACAAGCTCCTGCTGGTCGACACCGGCACCGGGCACATGCTGCGCGCCCACGTGTGGCATCCCGGCACCGGCTCGGCGGGCAAGGAGGACGTCCACAACCACCGCTGCGCGCTGGCCTCCTGCATCGTGCGGGGCCGGCTGGCGATGGAGCTGTACGAGGCCGGGGGCGACGGGATCGCGGCGGACCGCTACGAGGAGACGCTGTCGGACGGTTCGGCGGACTGGCGGCTGGCGCCGGCCGGACGTCAGCCGCTACGGCTGACTCAGGTGGGGCGCTACACGGCGGGCAGCACCTACGCGCTGCCCGCGCACACCCTGCACCGCGCCTGGTGCGACACGGACGCGCCGACGGTGACGCTGTTCCTGGAGACGGGGGCGGGGCGCCGGCGGCACACGGACGTGTTCACGGTGGCCGGTCCGCATCCGGGGGCGGTGGCGAAGGTTCCGCTGGACGTGCCGGGCTATCTGACGGCGCTGGACGAGCTGGCCGAACTGCTCAGAAGCTCGTATACGTGACGGCCTGGCGGACAACATCCAGGTTGTAGTCGTCGATGTCGACGCCGGTCAGCTCGTCGAGGGCCAGCCAGGCGTGGGCCTGGTCCGGCTCGGGCAGGGTGACGACCCGGGTCAGCGGCCTGACCAGGAAGTTGTCCTGCCAGTTCTTGACCTCGTGACCGCGGTAGTCGCTGACGAAGGAGGACTCGCCGACCCGGCCGACGATCTCGCCGAGCAGGCCGGTCTCCTCCTTCAGTTCGCGCAGGGCGCCGTCCATGGGGCTCTCCCCCGGCTCCAGTTTCCCGCACGGCACGCCCCACACCCGGGGCAGGAACCGCTCGCGCTCGCTGCGGCGCACCAGGAGCACCCGCTCCCGTTCGTCCATCACGACGGCGGCGGCCAGGCGCCTCTCGCCGGGGATCTCCAGGTCCATGGTTCCTCGGTCTCTCGCCGGTGACGAGTCGAAAAGGTCTGTCGTACAGGCATACCCAGAAAGACGCCCACCGTACCAGCGTGCCCCGGACCGGGCTGTGCTCTCGCTCTCATCCGGGCCGCCGTTCCAGTGCCCGTACGTCGTCGTACGAGGGCGTCGTACCGTCCGGTGCGCGGCCGTCCGCGATGTCGGTCATGGCGTCCAGGGCGGCGCCCAGGGCCCTGCGGTAGAGCAGCGAGCCGAGGCTGATCCGGCGCACGCCCAGGTCGGCGAGGTGGCGCACGGTGGGCCCGGTGGGCGAGTAGAGGACGTTCAGGGGGACGTCGAGGTGCCGCACCAGACCGGCGATCTCCTCGGGGGCGCTCAGCCCCGGTACGAACACGCCGTCCGCGCCCGCCCGTCGGTAGACGTCCAGCCGTTCGCGGGTGCCCGTGCCGTCGCCCAGCCAGTGGGTGTCGGTGCGGGCGTTGACGAACAGGCCGGGTGCGGCCGCCTTGACGGCGGCGATCTTCGCGGCATGCCGGTCCGCGGGACCGAGCCCGTCCTCCAGGTTGACGCCGACGGCCCCGACGGCCCACAACTGCCGTGCGAGTTCGGCCACTTCGTCGGGTTCGTCGCTGAAACCGCCCTCCGCGTCGACGGAGAGCAGGAACGGCTCGGTGCCGAGGGTGAGGGCGAGCCGGAGGGTGTGATCGCGGGTCACCGCCGCGCCGTCGGGCAGCCCGGCCGCCGCGGCGACACCGAGGCTCGTCGTCCCGATCGCCGCGAATCCGCGGGCCGCGAGGGCGGCGGCCGAGGCGTGGTCCCAGGCGTTGGGCAGCAACAGGGGCCGACCGGGCCGGTGGTGGAGCGCGGCGAAGGACCGGCTCGTACGCGGACCGGCTTCCGGCTCCGTCTCCCCTCGCAGCCCCGGCAACGATCCCGCTGCCCCTTCCACGGCCGCCACGGCCGCTTCCGCCGCGGTTTTCTGCGCGATGTCGCTCATAGGGCCGACGCTAGGCCCGGTTCGCTTCGGCGCCGACCGAACTGTCGTGGGATCGCGTCGCCGAGGGCTCGTCCGCGCCTCCACCTGATGCCGACCTGTCTGTCGCCCGCGGCCGGTGACGACTCGGGTGGTCGCGGTGCGCGGGCGGGCGCGGCGGCCGATGGCGGGCGACGGCGGCCGACGTCACGGCCGTGTCGGCTCACCACCAGGACGTGGGGTAGACCTCTCGTCGCAGACGGGCGGAGACCATCTGCACCAGGACCAGCAGCACCGCGCCGGCGGCCAGCAGGGGTACGAAGCGGCCAGGAGGCGGGTCCGTGAGCATGATCATGACGGCGGTCGCCAGAGCGGGTGGATGGGCCGCCTTGAGCAGCAGTACGAGTGCGCACGCGATGCCGCAGGCCACGACGGCGGCCCACGGACCGTGAAAACCGAGCGCGAGCGCGGCGAAGCAGACGAGGCAGGACAGCAGGTGGCCGCCGAGGACGTGGCGGGGCTGGGCGAGAGGCGAGTCGGGGGTGGCGGTGACGATCGCCGCCGTGGCCGCGAGCGGCGGTACCAGCACCGTCTGGTGCATGAGCGTGCCCACCGCCACCAGCACGGCCAGTCCGGCCGACGTGGTGACGGCCGACGCGACGACCCTGCCCCGGGGCAGCCGTGGTTCGTCGGACGTCCATCTGCGCGGCAGGGAGCGCTTCGGCGGGCGGGCCGGCGCATCGACGGTTTTCGTTGTTCCGGGCGCTTCAGCCGCCATGGATCCGGCACTCCCGCCCGGACGGGAGACCGACGGCCGCGGAGCGGAGGAGGCCGCCCACAGCCCGAGTCGGGGTCCGAATCGGAATCAGGGTCGGGGTCGGGGTCGGGGTCGGGGTCGGGGTCGGGGTCGGACTGAGGGTCGGGCGGAACGGGTACGGAGCGATCTCTGGACTGCCGGGCGGGGCGCAAGTCTGCGGGGCGCTCGGAATCAGCACGCGAACTCCTCGGAAACATCCCCGCTCTCGGCCCACGCGGCTCGTCGTCCGTGAAGACGGGGATCACGCCCGGCATCCTGACGTCGTCGGCCGGATCCTGTCCAAGATCGTTCACTTATCGAGCAATTGAGGACCTTTATCGACTCGCCGTGGGGGCGTTCCGCGGCGTCGGCTCAGGGGCCGCGTCGGCGAACTGGCCCGCCGCGCAGGGCAGTCAGGTATCGGGCGGGGCCGATTCCGTGCCGGGTGGGGGCAGTCCGGAATCGGATGGGGCAAGTTCTGTATCGGGTGAGTGGTGGGCCAGGGCCAGACGGTCAGGCGGCTGGGCGGACGGGCGGACGGGCCGTCGGGCCGAGACCGGGAATGGTCCGGGGTGGTGACCGGGCGGGTGGCGTTGCCGCCGCGGCCGGTCGGTGGTGCGTGGCCGAGGGGCCATGGCCCGTCGTCGGCCTCGGACGCTGGGGCACTCGGGCACTCGTGCACTCGTGCACCGGGCCGTCCGCCGGTGGCATCGGCTAGCGTCGAGGCATGACCAGCGACAGCTCACCGCGGCTCGCCGAAGCGCTCGGGGCCGGTGCGGTCGTGCTCGACGGCGGTCTGTCCAACCAGCTCGAATCAGCCGGGCACGACCTGGCCGACGCGCTGTGGTCGGCGCGGCTGCTGGTCGAGCGGCCAGAGGCGATCGCCGCGGCGCATCTCGCGTACTTCAGGGCGGGCGCGAGCGTCGCCACCACCGCCTCCTACCAGGCCACCTTCGAGGGCTTCGAAAGTCGCGGGATCGGCCGCGGGCAGGCGGCCCTGCTGCTCACCGACAGCGTGCGGCTGGCCCGGGACGCGGCACGGCGCGCCCGCGACGAGGGGATCACGCGCCCGCTGTGGGTGGCCGCGTCGGCGGGACCGTACGGGGCGATGCTCGCGGACGGCTCCGAGTACCGGGGCCGGTACGGGCTGAGCGTGGCGGAGCTGGCACGCTTCCACCGCCCGCGCCTGGAGGTGCTGGCCGGGGCCGCCCCGGACGTGCTGGCCCTGGAGACCGTCCCGGACGCCGACGAGGCGGCGGCCCTGCTGCGGGCGGTGCGCGGACTCGGCGTGCCCGTCTGGCTGTCGTACAGCGTCGACGGGGAGCGCACCCGGGCCGGGCAGCCGCTGGCGGAGGCGTTCGCCCTGGCCGCGGACGCGGACGAGGTGATCGCGGTGGGCGTGAACTGCTGCGCGCCCGAGGACGTGGACCGGGCGGTCGGCATCGCCGCCCGGGTCACCGGCAAACCGGTCGTCGCCTACCCCAACAGCGGCGAGTCCTGGGACGCCGCGGCCCGCGCCTGGGACGGCCGGGCCACCTTCGCCGCCGAACGGGTCTCGGCGTGGCGGGACGCGGGCGCCCGGCTGATCGGCGGCTGCTGCCGAGTGGGACCGCGGACCGTCGCGTCGATCGCCCGGACCCTGGAAGCGGCCTGAGGCGCAGTCGATCCCGGCGCAGGCGGTCTCGGTGCGGACAGTCTCGCTACGACCGGTCCCGACCCAGCCGGTCCCGACCCGCCCGGTCCGAATGCGGCCGATCCCCATCCGGCCGGTCTCAGTGCGATCGGTCCCAGCCCAGTCGGTCCCAGCCCAGTCGGTCCCAGCCCAGTCGGTCTCAGCCCAGTCGGTCTCAGTGCAGTCGGGCCGCCATGGTGCGGCGCAGCCGGCGTACGGCGGAGGCCAGTTCGGTGCCGCGCGTGGCCGGCGTGCCGTCGACGGGGGCCGAGCCGTGGGCGCCATTGCCTGCCGTCCACAGGGCGAGGTCCGCGTCGCGCGGACCGTGGGCGGTGTGCGGCTCGCCGTCGCCGAGGATCCGCACCGGGTGGCTGTCGTCCCATGCCTGCCAGCCGGGGTCGCCGGTGGCGACGAAGCGCACCCAGGCCGCGTGCATCACGTCGGACAGTCCCTGCGGGCCGCCCTCGCCCGCGAGCTTGCGGGACTCGGGGATGTCGCCGGTGTCGAACACGAAGCCCAGTTCGAGGGCGTGACAGGCGCCGAGGTCCGGGAGGTTGGAGGGCCAGGCGAACTCGTAGACGTACGAGGTGCCGGGGCGGGCGTCGGCCAACCGGTGCAACGGGCGGCGCAGCAGATGGTCGGTGACCAGTTGGCCGACGACCTCGGCGGTACGGGCTTTGGGGTTGAGGGCGCGGTAGCCGCGCGGGACCTCGGGGCCGCAGTGGCAGCGGGCCATGGCACCGGCCAGCGCCACCGGGCCGAGCCGGTCCACATGGTCCATCAGGCCGCCGGGAACCAGCCACAGCCGGTACTCGTCGCGGGTCCAGCCCAGCAGCAGGTCCACGTCCCGCGCCGCCCCGCCCTCGGTCAGCGCCTCCAGCGGGCCGCGCGGGACGACGTCGCCGTCCACGACGAGCCCGAACGCCGGACCGCCCAGGACCGGGCTGCTCAGCCGGCCCACCTCGGCCTGGGTGCGCAGCAGAAGGTCCCGGTCGACCGCGGCGAAGCCCTCGGCGGTGGCGGGCACCTTCAGCCGGGTGGCCATCCGGCGCACCATGCGCCGTACCTTGTCGCGTTCCACGACCTCGGGCGGGCCGCTCTGCAGGACCGCCCGGCGCACCAGCCCCTGGGCCTGCGGGGCGGCGATCAGCGCGCCGATGCTGATCGCTCCGGCCGACTGCCCGGCCAGGGTGATCCGGTCGGGGTCGCCGCCGAAGGCCGCGATGGCGGTGTGCACCCAGCGCAGAGCGGCCAGTTGGTCGCGCAGTCCCGGGTTGGCGGGCGTGTCCGGGAACAGTCCGTAGCCCTCGACACCCAGTCGGTAGTTGACGGAGACGAGGACGACGCCGTCACGGGCGAAGGCGTGCCCGTCGTACACCGGCACTGCGGACGAACCCCTGGTCAGGGCGCCGCCGTGCAGCCAGACCAGGACGGGGAGCCGGGCGCCCGGCCCAGGTTCCGGAGTCCATATGTTGAGATTGAGGCAGTCGTCGCCGGGGACGACCGGGTCGGACAGATAGCGGGCGAACGCCTCCGAGTACGGCGGTTTCGGCGCGGTCGGTCCGAAGGAGCCCGCGTCGCGCACGCCGTCCCAGGGTTCGGGCGGCTCGGGCGGGCGGAACCGGCGCGGCCCGAAGGGCGGGGCCGCGTAGGGGATGCCGCGGAACACCGCGACACCGCGCTCGTGTCTGCCGCGTACCGCCCCGTACGGCGTGTCGGCCACGGGGCCCGCCTGGTCTGCCGTCATCCGCCCACCAGCTCCTCCCGCCGTGCGCTTGCACCGGTCGCCCTCAAGCGCTTGCACCGTGACATCAGAGCACTCCAGCGTCCGCCGGTATTCCGGGGTCGCGCAGCGCCCGGAGGGCTGTTCGGCGTACGCCGGTGCGCCATCCGGTGGGTCTGCGCCCGCTTCGGGTTCGCCGTTCCCGCGCCCCGGGACCGCCGACGCCTGCTCCGACGCCTACGCCGACGTCGGAGACCGCGACGACCACGAGCCCCGCCACTCGTGATCGCGGGTCCGCCGGCTCTGTGATCACGCGTTCACCGCCTTCCGTGATCACGAGTTCGATACCCCCGTGATCGCGACTTCCCTCGCCGATGTTTGCGCGCATTCCCTGTCTTCGGGTCGTCTTGAGTCACACCTCTCGTAGCAAGCGCTTTCTCGATGATGTTCTGGCAGGCCGCGGAGGCGGCGTCGGCCGCACCTTTCGTTGGCCCTCGGGCGGGCTGGAGAGGCTGGTTCGACGATGGTCGGTACGGGGAGCGCGAGCGCGGCGGCCGGTCCGACGCTGGCGATGGTGGCCCGCGAGGCGGGCGTGTCGGTGCCGACCGCGTCAAAGGTGGTCAACGGCCGCAAGGACGTGGCGCCGGAGACCCGCCGCCGGGTGACCGAGGCGCTGAACCGGCTCGGCTACGTGCGCAGATCCCGTTTCGAGGCGGCCGGGCCGCCCCGTCTGGTCGATCTCGTGCTGGAGTCGCTGGACGGCCCCGGATCGGGACCGGTGCTGCGCGGGGTGGCGGAGGCGGCGCACGAGGCGGGTCTCGAGGTGGTGGTGTCCGCCGTCCCGGACGGGACCGCGAGCGGTCGCGCCGAACACGCCTGGCTGGACCGGGCCGCCGCGCGCGGCTCCTGCGGGGTGCTGTTCCACCTGCCGGGGCTGTCCCCGTCCCAGCACTCCTGGCTGACCCGGCGCCGCCTCCCGTACGTACTGATCGACCCGGCGCACCAGCCGCCGCCCGGTGTCGTCTCGGTCGGCGCGGCGGACGGCCAGGGCGCGGTGACCGCGACCGAGCACCTGCTGGCGCTGGGCCACGAGCGGATCGCCGTGCTCGCCGGACGCCCGGGCACGGTGCACGGCGACGCCCGGGTGGCCGGGTACCGCTCCGCCCTCGCCGCGGCGGGGGTGCAGCAGCACGCCGAGTACGTGCGGCATGCGGGTCCCGACGGCACCGGCGCCCGGCTGTGCACGCTGGAACTGCTCGACCTGCCCGAGCCGCCGACGGCCGTGTTCGCCTGCTCGGACCGGATGGCGCTCGGGATCCACGAGGCGCTGGCGGAGCGCGGGCTCAGGGCGCCGGACGACCTGAGCGTGGTCGGCTTCGGTGACCTGCCCGAGGCCCGCTGGGCCGTCCCGGCGCTGACCACGGTCCACCGGCCGCTGGCGGAGATGGCGACGACGGCTCTGCGGCTGCTGGTACGGCTGGCGCGCGGCGAACGCCTGGCGGGAACGCGCACGGAACTGCCGACCCGCCTCGTCCCCCGCACGAGCACGGCCACCCGACCCGGCCCCGGACGCTGACCCGCCTGCCGCACCGGGGCCGGCCACGGGGCCCGGACAGTGAACCCACCGCCGCAGCGGGTCGGTTACCGGGCGGGGGCAGGCGGGAGCGGGCCGGCGGCCGACCGGCCCGACCGTCGGGCCGGGCCCGGCCATGGGGCCCGGCCCTCTCTGCCGAACCGGGCTCAAAAGGGGCCGGGGCCGGGCCCGCACCGGGTCAGAGCTGCCCCCGTCAGACCCCCACCGGGTCAGACCCGTGCCAGGTCAGAGGCAAGCGGTCGGGGCCAAGTGGTCAGGGCCAGGTCGACTCATCGACGTAGTGCCGTCAGTCGGGGCGGCGCGTGCCGCGTTCCGGGGCGGCGAGGTCGGCCGGGTCGTCCGGGCGCTCCCGTGCGGCGTCCGCTCCCCAACTGGCCAGCAGGCGCAGCGCCTCCTCCGCGGGCGAACCGGGCTCGGCGTGGTAGACCGTCAGCTTCTGCTCCGGGTCGCCGAGGACCGCGAGAGTCTCGTAACGCAGTGTCAGTTCACCCACCAGCGGATGCGAGAAACGCATGGTGCCGTGCGTCTTCTTCTTGACGTCGTGGGCGGCCCACAGCCTGCGGAAGTCCTCGCTCCGCACGGAGAGTTCACCGATCAGCGACGCCAGCGACGAGTCGTCCGCCTGCGGATCGGCGCCCAGCCGCAGCTGTCCCACCACGTCGTACGCCTTGGCCTCCCAGTCCGCGAACAGCGTCCGGGAGGCCGGGTCGAGGAAGGTGATCCTGGCCCAGTTCCGGTCCTGCGGGGCACGGGCCGCCCAGTCCCCGAAGAGGGCGGAGGCGGTCTGGTTCCACGCCAGCACATCGGTGTGGCGGCCCCATACGTACGCCGGCACGCCTTCCATCGCCGTCAGCAACTCGCGCACCGCGGGCCGGACCTGCCGGCGCGCCGGCGTGGGCCGCTGCCGGTGCCGCCCTGGCTGGGCCAGGCCGAGCAGATGGGCGTGCTCGGCGTCGGAAAGCCGGAGCACCCGGGAGATCGCGTCCAGCACTTCGCGTGAGACGTTGCGGGCGTTGCCCTGCTCGAACCGTGTGTAGTACGCCGCGGAGACTCCGGCGAGCTGTGCCAGTTCCTCCCGCCGCAGGCCCGGTACCCGGCGTCGGCGGCTGTGGTCGGTGAGCCCTACGTCGGCCGGCTTGAGGCGGGCCCTGCGGGTGCGCAGGAACTCGCCCAGCTCCACGCGCGGGTCGAGCCCCCGCCCCGGGCCGGACACCGGAGCCGGTTCCCCGGCGGCCGACGGTCCGACGCGGCCGGCGCGATGGGTTGCCATGTGTCGAGTATCCCTCGCGGTCGGCGGCTCAGCCTGTCCCTGCCAGTGATAGCCATCCGAGACGTAGCTGAACCGGGTGTCTGGCTGACGGCGGACGCCCGAAGCACGCTCGGTGTGTGTCGCTGAGCAACGGCCCGCACGCCCCGGCCCGTTCTCCCCGTCGCCGCGGCAACGACCCGTCCCGCCCGCACCGGCACTCCCGTCAGGGCGCCGCACGCCCTGACGGGCCACACACCGCTCCTGGAAGATCGCCATGCCTGACACCCTCATCGAATCCGCGGCCCCGATCACGGTGGCCGCCCGGCAGGACCGCCTCCCCGGCAAGGCTCTGCTCGGCCTCTTCCTGGCCGGTTTCATCGGCATCCTCACCGAATGCCTCCGGGCCGGTCTACTGCTGGGCATGAGCCGCACGCTCGGCACGAGCGCCACGCTGACCGGGCAGACCGTCACGCTCCGCGCTCGCCACTGCGCCGGGCGCCATCCCCCAGCTCGAACCTGCCCCGGACCGAGCGAGGTTCGACGGCGACGCGCGGTGACGCCCGTCAGCGGGCAGTGCCGCGTGGGCCGGAGCCCGGCGGCGGCTGTGGTCACGCCGGGACCCGTGGCCTTCGCGCCAGGAAAAGCCAGCAGGAAAAGCCAGGAACAAGAACAAGAACAAGAAAAGGAGCAGATCATGAGCTTTCGTACGGTCAACCCGGCCACCGGTGAACTCGTGAAAGAATTCCCGCAGCAGTCGGATGAGGAAGTCTTTGCGGCGCTGGCCACCGCGGACCGGCTCTACCGTGAGGACTGGCGGTTCAGGCCGGTTGCGGAACGGGCCCGGATCGTCGCCCGCGCCGCCCGGATCCTCCGCGAGAAGCGGGATGAATACGTGGAATACCTGACCCTGGAAATGGGAAAGGTCACCCGCTTCGGCTACTTCGAAGTCGATCTGGTGGCGGACATCCTGGACTACTACGCGGCGCACGCGGAGGAATTCCTCGCGGAGCGGTCACTGCCCGGCGAGCCCGGCGCGAAGCTGACCGCCGAGCCCATCGGCGTCATCCTGGCGATCGAACCGTGGAATTTCCCCTACTACCAGCTGGCCCGGGTGGCCGCGTCCCAACTCGTCGCGGGCAACGTGGTCATGCTGAAACACGCCGAGAGCGTGCCGCAGTGCGCCCTGGCCTTCGCCCGGCTCTTGGAGGAGGCGGGGGCCCCGGAAGGGGCTTACACGAACCTCTTCTGCGGCATCGAGCAGATCGCCGGGCTGATCGACGATTTCCGGGTACGCGGCGTCACCCTGACCGGTAGCGAGCGGGCCGGGACCTCGGTCGGCGAACGCGCCGGCCGCAACCTCAAGAAGGCGGTCCTGGAACTCGGCGGCAGCGACCCCGCGTTGATCCTGGAAGGCGCGCCGCTGGCGCACGCGGTCGAACAGGTCGTGCTGGGACGCATCTACAACTCGGGGCAGGGCTGCGTCAACATCAAGCGCGTGATCGTGGTCGGCAGGGAACGGGGCGAGGAGATGCTGGCCGCGCTGAAGGAACGCTTCGCCGCGATCAGGGTGGGTGAGCCGAAGGACGAGGACACCCTCGTCGGCCCCGTGTCCAGTGAACGCGCTTTGGACGTGCTGCTGCGGCAGATCGAGGCCGCGAAGGCCGCGGGAGCCCGAATCGTCCACGGTGGCTACCGCGTCGACCGCCCCGGATTCTTCCTCGAACCGACGATCGTCACGGACATCGGCCCGGACAACCCGCTCTACCAGGACGAGGCGTTCGGGCCGGTGCTGTCCTTCTACGTCGTGGACAGCGAGGAAGAAGCGATCGAGTTGGCCAATGCCACCAGGTTCGGCCTGGGCGGCTACGTCTTCGACGCCGACGTCGAGCATGCCCGGCAGGTGGCGTCTCGTATCGAGGCCGGAATGGTGTACATCAATTCCTGCTTCGCCGACTCGCCCAGCCTGCCCTTCGGCGGGGTCAAGAATTCCGGGTTCGGGCGTGAACTGTCGGAGCTGGGCATCGGCGAATTCCTCAACCGCAAGCTCGTGAGGGTCGCACCGTAGCCCGCGCCACGGGGGCGGGTACCCGCCTGCGCACGCCGCTTCGGCGGGTGCCCGCCCGGGGAGGGCGGTTCGACGGGTGCCTGCCCCGGGACGAGACTTCGGTGGGCGCCCGCCCAGGGACGGGACCTCGGCGGGTGCCTGCGCCGGGACGAGACTTCGGCGGGTGCCCGCCCAGGGACGGGACCTCGGCGGGCGCCCGCCCAGGGACGAGACTTCGGCGGGCGCCTGCCGGTGCCCGTCGGCGGCAGGCCGCGGTGCCACGGGCCGTACGGGACGGGGTGCCGCCGGCCGGGCGCCCGCGGGTCGGGTGCCCGGCCGTCGACCGGGCGACGAGGCCGGATCAGTCCTCGTCGGCCGAGGCGTCCTCGCCCATGAGGGCCTGGATGGCGTCGACGGCGCTGCCGTCGTGGTCGCTGCCCGCGGTGCCACGGCCGGTCTGGAGGTTCGCCGTGCGGTCCACCTCCAGGATCGAGTCCGCCTGCGAGTTGTCGAGGACGGTGATCAGGCTGCCGCCCTTGACCCCGCCCTCGGGCCCGCCCGCCGCCGCGGGCGCGGCGGCGGCCCCGAGGAGCGCCGCGGCGATCACCGTCGCCGTCCGCAACGTGGGTACGGATCGCGTCACACGCCCACGCCCTCGGGCTGCAGCCGCTCGCGTGCGATGTTCTTCTCCAGCAGCAGGGTGGACGCCTTGACGCCGACCCCGCTCGCCGCGTCCACCTCGGGCAGCCGGCCGTCGGCCGCCTTCAGGCCGGTGAGCGCGGAGTCCATCGCCTCATGGGCCGCGAACAGACACGGCGTGCTGTAGATCGCCACGTCCACGCCGAGGTCGGTCAGTTCGCCCAGCGACAGCCGGGGCGACTTGCCGCCCGCGATCTGGTTGAACAGCAGCGGCTTGCCGCCGACGACCTCGCGGATCCGGCGGATCCACTCCACGCTGCGGACCCCGTCGACCAGGACGACATCGGCGTCGGTCGCGGCGAGCTTCTCGGCCCGGTGCAGGATGTCGTGCTCGTCCGTGGCATCCGTACGGGCCACCACCACCAGGTCCTGGCGGGTCTCCAGTACCTTCTCCAGCTTCTCCAGGTACTCCTCCAGCGGGAGCACCTGCTTGCCCTCGGCGTGTCCGCAACGCCGCGGCCGCTTCTGGTCCTCCAGGATCACGCCCGAGGCACCGATCCGCTCCAGCCCCTCCACGACGTGGCAGGCGACCTCCGGGTCCACATAGCCGTCGTCGATGTCCACCAGCAGGTGGTGGCGCGGGAACGCACCCCGCAGCCGCTGGACGAACGCGACCATGTCCGGCCAGGCGATGAACCCGATGTCCGGCAGGCCGTAGTACGAGGCCGCGAAACCGAAGCCGGAGACGAACATCCCGTCGTAGTGCTTGGCCGCGATCGACGCCGAGTACATGTCGTACACGCCGATCAGCGGAGTCGTCCCTTCAGCGGCGATCTGCTCACGCAATTGGGTCCCGTAAGTCACGGTCTGGCTCCTCCCATGGGGGTATGTCCTTTACCAGGACAAGAGGATCTCTATGTACTCACGTGACTCTCTCCGTGCGCGCCCTTTACTCACCCCAATGGCGGATCCGTTTCACCGCAGAAACGTCACTGGGCCTGTCGACAGGGCCGTCCGGCCGGTGCCCGAGCCCAGGTACGCGGGCCGGCCGGGGCCGCGAACCCTCCGCGGCGGGCGGGTCGGCGGAGTTGCCCGAGCGGCCCAGCCGTCCTCCCCGGCGCGGCTGCCGTCCGTCCGCGCCCCGGCTTTCTCCGCGGCGCACCTTGAACGGGACCCGCGGGGCGCTTAGCGTCGGCCGGAATGAATGCCATCCCGCCCCTCCTCGACCACCTGGTCCTCGCCACTCCGGACCTGGCGTCGACGGTCGCCGGCTTCACCCGGCGGACCGGGGTGCCGCCCGCCGCCGGTGGCGTCCACGTCGGGCTCGGCACCCGCAATTTCCTGGTGTCGCTGGGCGGCCGCAGCTACCTGGAGATCATCGGACCTGATCCGGAGCAGCCGGATCCGTCGGACGGGCGGCCGTTCGGCGTCGACCTGCTGGCCGGGGCACGCCCGGTGACCTGGGCGATCAGCCCGCCCGACCTGGACTCGGCGGTCGCGGCGGCGCGCGCGGGGGGCTACGACCCCGGTACCCCGCGGCCGATGAGCCGCCGTCGGCCGGACGGGTCCCTGCTGACGTGGCGCCTCACCGACAGTGACACGGCGCACCCCTCCGGTCTTGTCCCGTTCCTGATCGACTGGGGCGCCGCACTCCACCCGGCCGCGTCCGGCCTGCCGGTCACCCCCTTGCTGGCGGTCTCGGCCACCGCGCCCGATCCGGACGCGATCCACCCGCTGCTGACCGCTCTGGG
The DNA here is from genome assembly GCF_042896695.1 of Streptomyces sp. NPDC001270. NCBI lineage: Bacteria > Bacillati > Actinomycetota > Actinomycetes > Kitasatosporales > Streptomycetaceae > Streptomyces > Streptomyces sp. NPDC001270. The sequence goes on from NZ_JBIAXM010000005.1 coordinate 89,889, forward strand.
CACCGGACTCGCCCTCGCCGAGGGCCCGGTGGCGCTGTCCTTCACGGTGGACACACCCCGGGGGCCGGTCACCTTCGGCTGAGGCAGAACGGGCGGGACGGGACGGAGCAGAACGGAGCAGAACAGCGACAGGATCGAGGGGAGGGACAGGGGCGAGACGGCGTCTCCTGCGTTCTCGCAGGGCGTCCGATTCGTTCAAGACCGGCGGTCCGGACGCCGCCTACGGTGACGGTATGGAACCACGCTTCGCCCTGATCGGCGCGGTCGTCTCCGACCTCGCCGCCTCGCTCGCCTTCTACCGTCGCCTCGGCCTGGAATTCCCCGCGGACGCCGAGGAGCAGCCGCACGTCGAGGCAGTACTGCCCGGCGGGCTGACCTTCGCCCTGGACACCGAGGAGACCGTCCGCGCCTTCCACCCCGGCTGGCGGCCTCCCGTCGGCGGCGGCCGGGTCTCGCTCGCCTTCCGGTGCGGCTCGCCGGCCGAGGTGGACGCCCTGTACCAGGACCTGGTGGACGCCGGGTACCACGGGGAACTGAAGCCGTGGGACGCCTTCTGGGGCCAGCGGTACGCCACCGTGCACGACCCGGACAACAACGCCGTCGACCTGTTCGCTCCGCTACCCGCCGACGAGTAGCCGTCCCAGCGGCATCCCCGCCAACTCCCTCACGTCGCGGGCCAGATGGGGCTGGTCGGCGTAGCCCGCGCGGACCGCGGTCTCGGCGAGCGGCACCCCGGACCGGGCCAGTGCGAGGGCCCGTTGCAGCCGCAGGACACGGGCCAGTGTCTTGGGACCGTAGCCGAAGGCGGCCAGGCTGCGGCGGTGCAGCTGCCGGGCGCCGAGACCCAGCTCGTCGGCGGTGGCGGCCACCGGTCGGCCCGCGTCCAGGGCCTCGACCAGGGGCGCGAGGAACGGGTCGGGCGGCGGCAGACCGGCCGAGCGCTCCAGGGCGATCTCCTCGAGCGCGGTCGCCGGGTCGGCCGCCTTGTCGACGCGCGCGCCCAGCCGGCGCACCCGCGCGGCGGGCCACAGGTCGGCCAATTCCACCCGCCGGTCGCGCAGTTCGTGGGCCGGCACGCCGAAGAAGGCGGGCGCGGTGCCCGGCCGGAAGCGGAGGCCCGCCCAGCGGCGGGCCGGGCCGTCGTGCGGATGGGCGCGGGTGTCCGGGCCCGCGACCAACAGCCGGCCCTCGCTCCACAGCAGGTCCATGCAGCCGTCGGGGAGCACGGGTCCGGCGACGGCACCGTCCGGGGTGATCCGCCACACCACCGCTCCGGCCAGCCGGGACGCCCGCTCCTCGTACACGTACGGCAGGCTACGCCGGGCGGGTGCGGTGCTCCCGCCGGCCAGGCCCGGACCTCGCCCGGCCCGGCCGCACCGGCCAGGCCGGCCGCGCCCACCGGAGAGCGGACCGGCGGAACGCGGCGGGGACGGGCACGGACGGCGTACGGCAGGCGGCGGGCGTCACTTGTCCGGCGGGGCGGTGGTTCCGTTCGCCTTGTGCGGCTGCTGCTGGGCGTGCTTCACATGCGTACGGAGCCTCGCCGTCACGTCCTCCGGCGGCAGGAAGCGGGACCAGCGCTCCGGGAACTCGGACGGCATGTCCGGATCATCCGGGTCGTCGGGGGCGGCGACCGTGGCGGCCCAGGCCACGTACTCGGCGACCTGGGCCTTGCGCACCCGCTCGTTGGCGGCGCGGGCCGCGGCCGTGGAGGCGGCCGGCCAGACCCGGTCGATCGCGGCGTTCACGGCGGCGCCGACGAGCACCGCGAACGCCGACACACCGACCCACAGCAGTACCGCCACCGCGGCGGCCAGGGATCCGTAGATCGTGGCGCCCTCGATGGTGTGCGTCAGGTAGATGCGCAGCAGGAAGCTGCCCAGGACCCACATCGCGAGGGCCACCAGCGCGCCCGGCACGTCCTCGATCCACGGCGAACGCACCGGCACGGAGACGTGGTACAGCGTGGTCAGGAAGACGATGGACAGGACGATCACGACGGGCCAGTACAGGACCTGCACCACCGTCTCCGACCACGGCAGGACCCGCACCACCGCGTCCGGCCCGGCCACCGTCAGCGGCAGCGCCACCGAGCCGATCACCAGCGCCACGATGAACAGCAGGAAGGCCATCAGCCGGGTGCGGACGATGCCCCGGACGCCGTCGAGGCCGTACATCACGGTGATCGTGTCGATGAAGACGTTCACCGCGCGCGAACCCGACCACAGCGCGAACAGGAAGCCTATGGAGATGACGTCGGGCCGGCCGCCCTGCATCACGTCGTGCAGGATCGGCTCCGCGATCTCCTTCACCCCCTTGTCCGACAGGACGGTGCGGGAGGCGTCGAGCAGATTGGTCTCCAGGCTCTGGATGGTGTCCGCGCCGGTCCAGTCGTCGACGTAGCCGAGCAGCCCGATCAGGCTGAGCAGCAGCGGCGGTACCGACAGCAGCGTGAAGAACGCCGCCTCGGCCGCCAGGCCCAGGATGCGGTACTCCAGGCAGGAGTTGACGGTGTCCTTGAGCAGCAGCCAGAGGGTCCGCCGCATGGAAACGTTCCGGTAGAGGGCACGTGCCCGGTGGAAGCGCCCGGTGGGCTGCTCAGGGGGTTCACTGGCTGGCTGCACGAGCCAAAGGTATCGCCGTACGACGCCCCCTCACCTTCCGGGCGGAGCGCAGGGGACCTTCCGGGGAAGGCCGCGGGCGTGCGCCGCCCGGACAGGGCGCCGGGCGCCGCCCCCTGTGTCACTGTGGTGCCCCCGCCGTCGCCCCGGGATAGGTTCGCAGACATGGCAGGCACCACCACGCACACCGTGACGAACCAGCCGCCGCCGCTGGTCGGGTACGACGTGTTCACCGCCGACCGGGCCCTGGCCGAGGCGGTCGAACGACACACCGACCCCGCCCTGCTCGACGAGGTGCGCGACGAGTTGTCCGCGCTCGGCCGGGCCGCCGGCTCGGCCCAGTTGCAGGAGTGGGGGGTGCAGGCGAACGAGTACCCGCCCCGGCTGCGCACCCATGACCGCTACGGCCACCGGATCGACGAGGTCGACTTCCACCCGGCCTGGCACCGGCTGCTGGGCAAGGGGGTCTCGGCGGGCCTGACCACGGCCTGGGTCCGGCCGGCCGGGCAGGTGCGGCGGGCCGCCGGATTCCTGGTCTGGACGCAGGTGGAGGCCGGCACCTGCTGCCCGCTGTCCATGACGCACGCGGCGGTGCCCGCGCTGCGCGCCGAGCCCGCGCTCGCCGCCGAGTGGGAGCCCCGGCTGACGTCCACGGTCTACGAGCGCGGTCTGCGGCCCGCGGGGGAGAAACCCGGCGCGCTCCTCGGGATGGCCATGACGGAGAAGCAGGGCGGCAGCGACGTACGGGCGAACACGACCGCGGCCCGGCCGCTCGCCGAGCCCGGGGCGTACGAGCTGACCGGGCACAAGTGGTTCTGCTCGGCCCCGATGTCCGACGGGTTCCTGGTGCTGGCGCAGGCGCCCGAGGGGCTGACCTGCTTCCTCGTCCCGCGGGTGCTGGCGGACGGCAGCCGCAACGTCTTCCTCCTCCAGCGGCTCAAGGACAAGCTGGGCAACCGGTCGAACGCGTCCGCCGAGGTCGAGTTCGCGGGGACCTGGGCGCGCCGGGTGGGCGAGGAGGGGCGCGGGGTGCGGACGATCATCGAGATGGTCGCCGCGACCCGGCTGGACTGCGTGCTCGGGTCGGCGGGCCTGATGCGGCAGGCGGTGGCGCAGGCGGTGCACCACTGCACGCACCGTGCGGCCTTCGGCGGCAGGCTGGTCGACAAGCCGCTGATGCGCAACGTGCTGGCCGACCTCGCCCTGGAGTCGGAGGCTGCGACGGCGCTCGCGCTGCGCCTGGCCGCCGCCTGTGACGACGGGAGCGAGCGGGAACTGGCGCTGCTGCGGCTCGCGGTGCCCGCCGCCAAGTACTGGGTGACCAAGCGGTGTGCGCCGGTGGCGGTGGAGGCGGCCGAGTGCCTGGGCGGCAACGGCTACGTCGAGGAGTCGGGGCTGCCCCGGCTGGTGCGCGAGTCGCCGCTCAACTCCGTCTGGGAGGGCGCCGGGAACGTGCAGGCGCTGGACGTGCTGCGGGCGCTGCGCCGCGAACCGCAGTCGCTGGACGCCTTCCTGCTGGAGGTCGGCCGGGCGCGCGGCGCCGACCACCGGCTGGACGGGGCGGTGAAGGACCTGTTGGCCGGTCTGGGCGACCTGGGCGACGCGGAGAGCGCCGAGGGACACGCCCGGCGCCTGGTGGAACGCATGGCACTGGTCCTCCAGGGTTCGCTGCTGGTGCGGTACGCGCCCCCGGAGGTCGCCGACACGTTCTGCGCGTCCCGCCTGGGCGGCGACTGGGGTTCCGCGTTCGGCACCCTGCCGCACACCCTGGACCTGGCGGCGGTGGTGGACCGGGCACGACCCGAGTCCTGAGCGGGTTCCCTCCGGGGACGGAGAGGGCCGGCGGGCACGCGCCCGGGGAGAGGCAACCACGGCCACGCCCGAGTCGCGGGCAGGCACACCGCGCGGGGGCCGGGCCTGAGCCCGTGCGGGGCGCTGTCGGACCGCGGCGGATGTCGCACGGCCTGCTCGGACGTCCTGGCGGGGCCGGGCGTGTCGCTGCTTCTCCGGCATACCCGCCCGGCCCGCCGCACAGCGGCGGCGGTCCCGAGGGCGCACGGGAGGTGACGGGAGGTGAAAGGGTAGGGCCGGTGGCATATGCAGCGCATCCGATTCGGCACATCCAGCGGTATCCACCGCATATTTGCAGGGTCTTCGACCGCTGGGGGCCGCTCCTGTCGTAGCATCCTCGTACGGGCTTCCCCACCTGCTCCTCGGTCAACGTACGGATCACCAGGCGCAGTTGGCCCGCGTCGGGAGGAACTATGCAGCATCGCGGCAGACATCGCAGGCGCAAGCGGGGCAAGGCCCTGCGCGCGGTCCTGGCCGGTACCGCGCTCGCGCTCACCGCGACCGCCACCCTGATCAGCGCCTCGCAGGCCACGATCGCCGACGACCCCGGCGCGCTCAGGCCGCTGACCTCCGCCGCCGACACCGCGAAGCTGCGGCTCCAGGAGCAGCCGGTGCCGTACCGGACGCTGGACCGGCTGACCTCGGCGATGGGCCGTCCGGTCGGCGTCGACGCCGTCCTGCGCAGCGCCGACCGCACCCTGCGCAACGCGACCGACTGCACCGAGGGCGACCGCGAGTCGCTGCCCGTCGAGCCGGCGGCCGACCGGGCCTACTGCTGGGACCGCGCCGACGCCGCCGCACCGGACTGGCGGCCGTCGTCGGTGACCACCTCGGCGGACGCGGACGACGACGGCCTGTGGGGCGAGCACCGGGTGGTCCTCGCGGGCTCGACGCACACGAAGGCCGGGCCCGCCGCCGACCGGGGGCTCGCCCGGGTGGCCTTCGTGGACGCCGACGACCCCGACCGCCTCGCCTACCGCTGGGTGCTCCTCGTGGTCCCCACCGCGGACGGCCGTGACTACCGGGGGCTGTCCTCCCAGATCTCCGGCATGGTCTGGTACCAGGACAAGCTGCTGGTCACCACCAACACGGGCAGCGCCGACGCGCTCTACGTCTACGACCTGGACCGCATCCAGCGCACCACGGTCGACGCCGCGGCGATCGGCCGGGTGCCGGACGGCTGGTCGGCCGACGGCTACCGGTACGTCATGCCCGCGGTCGCCGCCTACCGCTACCCCGCCGGACGGTGCACCGCGACCGGCTCGCCGTGCCCCGGCACGATCTCCCTGGACCGCGGCACGGCCCCCGACAGCCTGGTCCTCGGCGAGGGGACCGCCACCGGCAGCGACCGGCGGGCCCGCCTGTGGCGGTACTCGTTCAGTTCGGACCCGGCCCGCAGCGGCCTGCTCGCCATAGACGCCGCGGGGCGGGCGGACGCGGTGGAGGCGTACACGACGCAGGCGCACCGAATCCGCGGCGTGCTCTCCCACCAGCCGCCGGGGTCGGCCCGCAGCACCTGGTACCTCGCGCATCCGCCCGCCGACCTGACGGGCCACGGCGGCCTGTGGCGCCAGGACACCGGGGGCGCGCGAGTGGCGCGCTGCGGCTCGGACGCGACGCACCACTGCTGGGCGGAGCACACCGGGTCGTTGTCCTACGTGCCGCAGACGGGCGAGGTGTGGTCGGTCACGAACCGCATGCTCTTCACCGTCCCGCTGGCCGCTGTCGACAAGTCGCTGGGTTAGCTGGTTCCCTGGCCCGCATGAGCACCGTCGCCGTGACCACCTGGTCCCTGGAACAGACCTCCCCGACCGACCTGTTGCCCGCCGCCACACCCGACGGGGACGTCCGGGTCGTCCGTGCCGAGGTCCCCTCCCCCGAGTTCAGCCGCTTCCTCTACGCCTCGGTCGGCGGTGACATCCGCTGGACCGACCGGCTCGGCTGGAGTCACGCCCGGTGGCTGGAGCACCTGGACCGGCCCGGCGTGGAGACCTGGGTCGCCCTGGACCGGGGCACGCCCGCCGGTTACGCGGAACTGGATCCGCAGGACGACGGCGTCGTGGAGATCGTCTACTTCGGACTGCTGCCGGCCTTCCGGGGGCGGCTGATCGGCGGCCATCTGCTGTCGTACGGCACGGCCCGCGCCTGGGACCTCGCGGAGCGGTGGCCCGAGCGGACCCCGACGAAGCGGGTCTGGCTGCATACGTGCAGCCAGGACGGCGCGCATGCGATGGACAACTATCTGCGCCGGGGATTCCGGCTGTTCGACACCAGGATCGAGGAGGAGCGCGAGGTAGCCACGCCGGGGCCCTGACCCGGGGCATACCCGGCCTGACCTGCATCGACAAGGCCCCCTGCGGAACATGTGACCGATCACACTCCCATACCGCATTCCGAGACGATGACGTCCACATGGCGGGCAATGCTGGACTGTGTCCAGATCGCCGTGCCACGCTTCCGTCATGTCTGGAACTGGAATTGCCTTGGTGAGTCGGCGGCACGTCGACCTCGGCCGCATGTCCAGCGCCATCTGTCCGGCGAGCTGACAGCCCCGCGACGTCGACATTCCACGCCTTTGCCTGCTTCCTGCGCAAAGGCCGCACACGTATGCTCCATGCGCCTGCCGCGCAGGTCAGAGCCGTATTCCGCCTGTCCCGAAGGACGTACTCGCCATGGCCGCCACTCCGCAGAACCCTGCTGCCTCCGCGCCCCGCCGCAAGGTGAGCCGTCATCGCGGAGAGGGGCAGTGGGCCGCGGGTCACTTCACCCCGCTCAACGGCAACGAACAGTTCAAGAAGGACGACGACGGTCTCAATGTGCGGACACGCATTGAGACGGTCTACTCGAAACTCGGTTTCGACTCCATCGACCCCAACGACCTGCGCGGCCGTATGCGCTGGTGGGGGCTGTACACCCAGCGCCGTCCCGGGATCGACGGCGGCAAGACCGCGATCCTGGAACCGGAGGAGCTGGACGACAGCTACTTCATGCTGCGGGTGCGGATCGACGGCGGACGCCTCACCACCCGGCAGCTGAAGGTCATCGGCGAGATCTCCCAGGAGTTCGCCCGCGGCACCGCGGACATCACCGACCGGCAGAACATCCAGTACCACTGGATCCGGATCGAGGACGTCCCCGAGATCTGGAACCGGCTGGAGGCCGTCGGGCTGTCGACCACCGAAGCCTGCGGCGACACGCCGCGCGTCATCCTCGGCTCGCCCGTCGCCGGCATCGCCGAGGACGAGATCATCGACGGCACCCCGGCCATCGAGGAGATCCACCGCCGGATCATCGGCAACAAGGACTTCTCCAACCTGCCCCGCAAGTTCAAGACCGCCGTCTCCGGCTCGCCGCTGCTCGACGTGGCGCACGAGATCAACGACGTGGCGTTCGTGGGCGTCGTGCACCCCGAGCACGGGCCCGGCTTCGACCTGTGGGTCGGCGGCGGTCTGTCCACCAACCCGAAGATCGGGCAGCGGCTGGGCGCCTGGGTCCCGCTCGACGAGGTCCCGGACGTCCACGAGGGCGTCCTCTCGGTCTTCCGTGACTACGGCTACCGCCGGCTCCGCACCCGGGCGCGGCTGAAGTTCCTGGTCGCGGACTGGGGCGTGGAGAAGTTCCGGCAGGTGCTGGAGGACGAGTACCTGAAGCGGAAGCTGACCGACGGCCCGGCGCCCGCCCAGCCGGTCGAGCGGTGGCGCGACCACGTGGGGGTGCACCGGCAGCGGGACGGCCGGTTCTACGTCGGCTTCGCCCCGCGGGTCGGCCGCGTGGACGGCGCCACGCTGGCGAAGATCGCCGATCTCGCCGAGACGCACGGCTCCGGCCGGGTGCGTACCACCGCCGAGCAGAAGATGATCGTGCTCGACGTCGCCGAGGAGCAGGTCGACTCGCTGGTCGAGGGGCTGGAGTCGCTGGACCTCACCGCGCACCCGTCCCCCTTCCGACGCGGCACCATGGCCTGTACCGGCATCGAGTACTGCAAGCTGGCCATCGTCGAGACGAAGGTGCGCGGCGCCGCGCTCATCGAGGAACTGGAGCGCCGCCTCCCCGACTTCGACGAGCCGCTCACCATCAACGTCAACGGCTGCCCGAACGCCTGCGCCCGCATCCAGGTCGCGGACATCGGACTCAAGGGCCAGCTGGTCCTGGACGGCGACGGCAACCAGGTCGAGGGCTTCCAGGTGCACCTGGGCGGCGCGCTCGGCCTGGAGGCCGGCTTCGGCCGCAAGGTGCGGGGGCTGAAGGTGACCTCCGAGGAACTGCCGGAGTACGTGGAGCGCGTCCTCAGGCGTTTCCTCGCCGAGCGCGAGGACGGCGAGCGGTTCGCCGCCTGGACCGCCCGTGCCGACGAGGAGGCCCTCTCATGAGCGAGCGGGCCGCTCCTTTCTACTGTCCTTACTGCGGCGACGAGGACCTGCGTCCCAGCGAGCAGACAGCGGCGTCCCCCCTGACCGGGCACGACCACCGGTCCGGGGGGAGCGCCTGGGAATGCGCGGCGTGCAACCGCGGCTTCCAGTTGAAGTTCCTCGGGCTGCTGGCCCGCGGGGTGAGCCGTGGGAGCGCTCGGAGCGCGCCGCGGGCGAACTCCCCCGACGAGGGCGGCCTCCGGCACTCCGACAACGGAGGGGATGACCGAACATGAACACGGCTCAGGACGAACGGACGAGCGACGAGTTGCGGACCCTCGCCGAACGGGCGGGGCACGAGCTGGAGGACGCCTCCGCGCTCGACATCCTGCGATGGGCGGCGGACACGTTCGGCCGCCGCTTCTGTGTGACGTCCTCCATGGAGGACGCGGTGGTCGCCCATCTGGCCTCGCGCGCCAGGAAGGGCGTCGACGTGGTGTTCCTCGACACCGGCTACCACTTCCCCGAGACCATCGGCACCCGGGACGCGGTCGAGGCGGTGATGGACGTCAACGTCATCACCCTCACCCCGCGCCGGTCGGTCGCCGAACAGGACGCCGAGTACGGCCCGAAGCTGCACGACCGCGATCCCGACCTGTGCTGCCGGCTGCGCAAGGTGCTGCCCCTGGAGGAGGGGCTCAGGGACTACCAGGCGTGGGCGACCGGTCTGCGCCGCGACGAGTCGCCGACCCGGGCGGACACCCCGGTGGTCGGCTGGGACGAGCGGCGGCAGAAGGTCAAGATCGCCCCGATCGCCCGCTGGTCGCAGGAGGACGTGGACGCCTACGTCGCCGAGCACGGCGTGCTCACCAACCCGCTGCTGATGGACGGCTACGCCTCCATAGGCTGCGCGCCCTGCACCCGCCGGGTACTGGCGGGCGAGGACGCGCGGGCGGGCCGCTGGGCCGGACGTGCCAAGACCGAGTGCGGGCTGCACGAATGACGATCACCGAGACCCAGGAGACACACGTGACGACCGGGGCCACCGTCTGGCTCACGGGTCTGCCGAGCGCCGGCAAGACCACCATCGCCCACGAGCTGGCCGGCCGGCTGCGCGCGTCGGGCCACCTCGTCGAGGTGCTCGACGGCGACGAGATCCGCGAGTTCATCTCGGCGGGCCTCGGCTTCAGCCGTGCGGACCGGCACACCAATGTGCAGCGCATCGGCTTCCTCGCCGAACTCCTGGCCCGCAACGGCGTCAAGGCGCTCGTCCCGGTCATCGCGCCGTACGCCGACAGCCGCGCGGCCGTCCGGGAACGCCACGAGGAGAACGGCACGTCGTACGTGGAGGTGCATGTGGCGACGCCGGTCGAGGTGTGCTCCGTACGCGACGTGAAGGGCCTGTACGCCAAGCAGGCGGCGGGCGAGCTGTCCGGTCTGACGGGGGTCGACGACCCGTACGAGGAGCCCGAGAAGCCCGATCTGCGGATCGAGTCGCAGCACCAGAGCGTGCAGGAGTCGGCGGCGTCGGTGTATGCGCTGCTCAGCGAGAGGGGACTGGCATGACGACCGTCACGCGGTCCGGCGAGGGCACGGACACGCCGTACTCCCTGTCGCATCTGGACGCGCTGGAGTCGGAGGCGGTGCACATCTTCCGCGAGGTCGCGGGCGAGTTCGAACGACCGGTGATCCTCTTCTCCGGCGGCAAGGACTCCATCGTCATGCTCCACCTCGCCCTCAAAGCCTTCACCCCCGCCCCCGTACCCTTCGCCCTCCTCCACGTCGACACCGGCCACAACTTCCCCGAAGTCCTCGACCACCGCGACCACACCGCCCACACCCACAACCTCCGCCTGCACATCGCCTCCGTCCAGGACTACATCGACCGCGGCACCCTCAAAGAACGCCCCGACGGCACCCGCAACCCCCTCCAGACCCTCCCCCTCACCGAAAAGATCCAGCACGAGAAATTCGACGCCGTCTTCGGCGGCGGACGCCGCGACGAAGAAAAAGCCCGCGCCAAAGAACGCGTCTTCTCCCTCCGCGACGAATTCTCCCAATGGGACCCCCGCCGCCAGCGCCCCGAACTCTGGAACCTCTACAACGGCCGCCACGCCCCCGGCGAACACGTCCGCGTCTTCCCCCTCTCCAACTGGACCGAACTCGACGTCTGGCAGTACATCGCCCGCGAGGACATCGCCCTGCCCGAGATCTACTACGCGCACGAACGCGAGGTCTTCCAACGCGACGGGATGTGGCTGACGGCAGGTGACTGGGGCGGCCCGCGGGACGGCGAGACGGTCGAGAAGCGCCAGGTCCGCTACCGCACCGTCGGCGACATGTCCTGCACCGGCGCCGTCGACTCCGACGCCGACACCATCGACAAGGTCATCGCCGAGATCACCGCCTCCCGCCTCACCGAACGCGGCGCCACCCGCGCCGACGACAAACTCTCCGAAGCCGCGATGGAAGACCGCAAGCGCGAGGGGTACTTCTAAACATGAGCACGACGACGGCCGGGGAACTCCAGGCCACCACACTGCTGCGGTTCGCCACCGCCGGTTCGGTCGACGACGGCAAGTCCACCCTGGTCGGACGCCTGCTCCACGACTCCAAATCGGTCCTCACCGACCAGCTCGAAGCCGTCCAGCACGCCTCCCTCAGCCGCGGCAAGGACACCCCCGACCTCGCCCTCCTCACCGACGGACTACGCGCCGAACGCGAACAGGGCATCACCATCGACGTCGCCTACCGCTACTTCGCCACCCCCCGCCGCCGCTTCATCCTCGCCGACACCCCCGGCCACGTGCAGTACACCCGCAACATGGTCACCGGCGCCTCCACCGCCGAACTCACCGTCGTCCTCGTCGACGCCCGCAACGGCGTCGTCGAACAGACCCGCCGCCACGCCGCCATCGCCGCCCTCCTCCGCGTCCCCCACGTCGTCCTCGCCGTCAACAAGATGGACCTCGTCGGCTACCGGGAGCCCGTCTTCGCGCGGATCGCGGAGGAGTTCACGGCCTACGCCACCGATCTCGGCGTTCCCGAGGTCACCGCGATACCGATCTCGGCGCTGGTCGGCGACAACGTGGTGGAGCCCTCCGCGACCATGGACTGGTACGGCGGCCCGACCGTCCTCGAACACCTGGAGACCGTCCCGGTCAGCCACGACCTGGCGCACTGCCACGCCCGGCTGCCCGTGCAGTACGTCATCCGGCCGCAGACCGCCGAGCACCCCGACTACCGCGGCTACGCCGGCCAGATCGCGGCCGGCTCCTTCCGCGTGGGCGAGGAGGTGACGGTCCTGCCGGCCGGCCGGACCTCCCGGATCAGCGGCATCGACCTGCTCGGCACACCGGTCGAAGCGGCCTGGACCACCCAGTCGGTGACGATCCTGCTTGAGGACGACATCGACATCTCGCGCGGCGACCTGATCGTGCCGAGCAAGGACGCGCCGGACGTCACCCAGGACGTCGAGGCGACCGTCTGCCACGTCGCCGACCAGCCGCTGGGCGTCGGCCACCGGGTGCTGCTCAAGCACGGCACCCGCACCGTCAAGGCGATCGTGAAGGACATCCCCTCCCGGCTCACCCTCGACGACCTCTCCCTGCACCCGCACCCGGGGCAGCTCGTCGCCAACGACATCGGCCGGGTCAAGATCCGCACCGCCGAACCGCTGCCGCTCGACTCGTACGCCGACTCGCGCCGCACCGGCTCGTTCATCCTGATCGACCCGAGCGACGGCACGACACTGACCGCGGGCATGGTCGGCGAGTCCTTCGCCGCGCCCGAACCGGTCAAGGACGAGGCCGAGAACGACGGCTGGGACTTCTGACCGTGACCTCGTCGACCGATGTCTTCTCGACGTTCGCCAAGGAGGGCGGGCGCGTCGGCAGCGGCGCCCTCGGCAGCGGACAGGGCGGAGTGGCCCGATGTGTGCGCTGACGTACGCGCACTGCCTGCGCGCCCACACCCCCCACGCCCCTGTCCGAAGACCTGCCGACCTCCCGGCCACGCCCTGAGAGACCGTGACCGCCGGGCCAACGAGAGGAACCCCTCCCGTGCCTGCCAACAGCACCCCCGCACTGCGCCGCGCGCTCGCCGTGGCCGCCGCGCTCCCCCTCCTCGCACTCGCCGCCTGCGGGTACGGCTCCCAGTCCGACGACAGCTCCGCGAACCAGAAGGTCGCCGCGGGCGCCAAGAAGATCGACGGCCTGGACTCCGTCAAGATCGGCTACTTCGGCAATCTGACCCACGCGACCGCGCTGGTCGGCAACCAGAAGGGCTTCTTCCAGAAGGAGCTGGGGGCCACCAAGGCCCAGTACGCCACCTTCAACGCGGGCCCCTCCGAGATCGAGGCGCTGAACGCCGGTTCCATCGACATCGGCTGGATCGGCCCCTCCCCCTCGATCAACGGCTACACCCAGTCGAACGGCAAGAGCCTGAAGATCATCGGCGGTTCGGCCTCCGGCGGGGTGAAGCTCGTCGTCGATCCGGACAAGATCAAGACCCTCAAGGACGTCAAGGGCAAGAAGATAGCCACGCCCCAGCTCGGCAACACGCAGGACGTGGCGTTCCTCAACTGGATCGCGGACCAGGGCTGGAAGGTCGACGCGCAGAGCGGCAAGGGCGACGTCACGGTCGTCCGCAGCGACAACAAGGTGACCCCGGACGCGTTCAAGTCCGGCTCGATCGACGGCGCCTGGGTACCGGAGCCGACCGCGTCGAAGCTGGTCGCCGAGGGCGGCAAGGTCCTCCTCGACGAGTCCTCGCTGTGGCCGGACGGAAAGTTCGTGATCACGAACATCATCGTGTCGCAGAAGTTCCTCAAGGAGCACCCGAAGGCCGTCGAGGCCGTGCTGAAGGCGTCCGTCGACACCAACAAGTGGATCAAGGCCAACCCGGACCAGGCGAAGGCCGCGGCCAACAAGCAACTGGAGACGGACTCCGGCAAGGCGCTGCCCGCCGATGTGCTGGACCCGGCCTGGAAGTCGATCCAGGTCACCGACGACCCATTGGCCGCCACGCTGAACACGGAGGCGGAGCACGCGGTCAAGGCCGGCCTGCTCGCGAAGCCCAACCTCGACGGCATCTACGACCTGACGATCCTCAACAAGGTCCTCAAGGCCGAGGGCGAGAGCCCGGTCTCCGCCGCCGGTCTCGGCACCAGCTGACCCGTTCCGACGAGTATCCAGGAGGTGACGACCATGGCCACGACGTACGCCGGGGCCGCCGAGTCCGTGGAGCACGCGGCCCGCCTCGACCACGTCTCGAAGTCCTTCACGGGCCCGGGCGGGCAGCAGCTCGTCCTGGACGACATCACCCTCGATGTCGCGCCGGGCGAGTTCGTCACCCTCCTGGGTGCCTCGGGCTGCGGCAAGTCCACGCTGCTGAACCTGGTGGCGGGCCTCGACGCGCCCACCACGGGCTCGATCACGACGGACGGCCGCCCGGCCCTGATGTTCCAGGAGCACGCCCTCTTCCCGTGGCTGACCGCGGGCAAGAACATCGAACTCGCCCTCAGACTGCGGGGCGTCGCCAAGCCCGAGCGGCGCACCAAGGCCGAGGAACTGCTCGAACTGGTCCGGCTGAAGGGCGCGTACGGCAAGCGCGTGCACGAGCTGTCCGGCGGTATGCGGCAGCGGGTGGCGCTGGCCCGCTCGCTCGCCCAGGAGAGCAGTCTGCTGCTGATGGACGAGCCGTTCGCGGCGCTCGACGCCATCACCCGGGACGTACTGCACGACGAGCTGACCCGCATCTGGACCGAGACCGGGCTGTCCGTGCTGTTCGTGACGCACAACGTGCGCGAGGCGGTGCGGCTGGCCCAGCGGGTCGTGCTGCTGTCGTCGCGGCCGGGCCGGGTGGCCCGGCAGTGGACGGTCGACATCCCGCAGCCGCGCCGCGTCGAGGACGCCCCGGTGGCGGAACTGTCCGTCGAGATCACCGAAGTCCTGCGTGGGGAGATCCGCCGTCATGGCCAGCACTGAGACGAAGACGACGGACGCCGCGACGAACCCCGCCGAACTGCCCGGCATCGGGGCGGGCCTCGACGCGCTGGAGAGTTCGCACACCAGCCGTACGCCGTTCCGCAAGACGTTCGTCGACAAGATCCTGCCGCCGCTCGTCGCGATCCTGGTGGTCCTGGTGGTCTGGCAGGGACTGATATCCCTCAAGATCGTCGACGATCCCACCAAGCTGCCCTCCCCGAAGGCCGTGTGGCAGGAGTTCCACGACGCCTGGCTCGAGGGCAAACTGCTCGGCTACATCTGGACCAGTGTCTCGCGCGGACTGCTCGGCTTCTGCTTCGCGCTGATCATCGGCACTCCGCTCGGCCTGCTGGTGGCGCGGGTGCGGCCGGTGCGCGCGGCCATCGGTCCGATCCTGTCCGGGCTCCAGTCGCTGCCGTCGGTGGCGTGGGTGCCGCCGGCCGTGATCTGGCTGGGCCTGGACAACTCGATGATGTACGCGGTGATCCTGCTCGGCGCGGTCCCGTCGATCGCCAACGGCCTGGTGTCCGGCGTGGACCAGGTGCCGCCGCTGTTCCTGCGGGCCAGCCGCACGATGGGCGCGACCGGCCTCAAGGGCACCTGGTACGTCACGCTGCCGGCCGCGCTGCCCGGCTATGTGGCGGGCATGAAGCAGGGCTGGGCGTTCTCCTGGCGTTCGCTGATGGCCGCCGAGATCATCGCGTCGTTCCCGGACCTCGGCGTGGGCCTCGGGCAGTTGCTGGAGAACGGCCGCAACGCGAGCGACATGGCCATGGTGTTCGAGGCGATCCTGCTCATCCTGTTCGTCGGCATCGCCATCGACCTGCTGATCTTCAGCCCGCTGGAGCGGTGGGTGCTGCGCAGCCGCGGGCTGCTGGTGCGGAACTGAGGCATCCCGTGCGCGCACCGGTCCGCCCCGCCCTCGTGGTGATCGCCCACGGCAGCCGCGATCCGCGGCACGCCGCGACCGTGCACGCCCTGGTGCGGCGGGTACGGTCGCTGCGGCCGGGACTGCGGGTGGCGACGGCCTTCCTGGACTTCGACGCGCCGTCCGTGCACGGTGTGCTGGAGGGCCTGGCGGCGGACGGCGTGCGGGACGTGGTGGCGTTGCCGCTGCTGCTCACCCGTGCCTTCCACGCGAAGGCCGATGTGCCCGCGGTGCTGCGGGACGCGCCGCCGCGGCTGCGGATCCGGCAGGCCGAGGTGCTCGGGCCGGCGCCGCTGCTGCTGGCGGCGCTGGAGCGCCGGCTGCGCGAGGCCGGCGTCGCGCCCGGTGACCGGGCCTCGACCGGGGTGGTGCTGGCCACGGCCGGGTCCACCGACCCGGAGGCGATCGAGGTGATCGCGGATCTCGCGCGGGAGTGGCGGCGCACCGGCTGGCGGGCCGTGCGGCCCGCGTCCGCCTCCGCCGGGTCGTCCGTGGGGTTTCCGCGTACGGAGGACGCGGTGCGGGAGTTGCGCGCGGTCGGTTGCGCGCGGGTCGCTGTCGCGCCGTACGTCCTGGCTCCCGGGTTCCTGCCGGACCGTATCGCGCGCGGTGCGCGGGATGCGGATGTCCTCGCGGACGTGCTGGGGGCGGCGCCGGAGGTGGCCCGGGTGGTGTTGGAGCGGTATGACGACGGGGCGTCGGTGTGGGTGCGGGGCCCTGGCCGGGGGGTTGGGGCTGGTTGCGCCGTTCCCCGCGCCCCTGAGGGGGGTTTGGGACGGGGGGCGGCCGGGGGTCGTGGGGGTTTGTTGCGCAGTTCCCCGCGCCCCTAAGAAAGAGGGCTTACGGCAGTGGTCAGCCGCAGGCCCGTGGGGGATTTTCGTGTCGTTCCTCGTGTGCCTGGGGCGGGGGTGTGGGGTCGGGTGCCGGGCCCGGTGGTCGGTCGGGGTCGGGCCCGGCAGGGGGGTGTGGTGCGGTCAGGGCTTGGTGGTCGCCGTGACGGTGGCCGCCGGGCCGGTGCCGGCCGCGGTCACCGCCGCGACGGTCACCGTGTAGGACGTACCGGGTTCGAGCCCGCCGATCACCCGGAACATGGCCTTGGCCGAGGGCTGGGTGACCAGGGCGTCCCGGCCGGTGACGGCGATGGGGTCACGGCCGTCGGAGACCGTCACCCGGTAGCCGACGATCTTCGCGTCGCCCGGCACGGACGGCGGGGTCCAGGCCAGGGTCGCCGCCGTGGCCGCCGTACGCAGCTTGGGGCTCGTGGG
This sequence comes from Streptomyces sp. NPDC001270, assembly GCF_042896695.1. NCBI lineage: Bacteria > Bacillati > Actinomycetota > Actinomycetes > Kitasatosporales > Streptomycetaceae > Streptomyces > Streptomyces sp. NPDC001270. The sequence goes on from NZ_JBIAXM010000005.1 coordinate 106,890, forward strand.
GGCACCGGCCGGCACGGTCGCGGCCGTGGGGGCCAGCGGGAGCGAGGCGAGCGACGGGGCACTGTCGCCGTGCGCGTTGCGCGCCGTGACGGTCACCGTGAACGGACCGCCGGACGCGGGCAGGCCGGCGATCCGCAGCAGCGCGGTCCGCTTGAACTCGGCGGCGCCGACGGCCTGTTCGGCGACCTGGCGGTCCGCCACGTCGTACGCCCGCGCCGTGTACCGCGTCACCGGTGACCCGCCGTCCGCGAACGTCGGGTTGAACGTGACGTACAGCGCGTCCGGCCCCGCCGTGCTCGCGCCGACGCGGGACGGCGCCTCGGGCACGGACGGCGCCGCGACCGGGAGGTTCAGCAGGTACCGGTAGGTCGGTTCGAGCCCGGCGTTCGCCAGGATGTCTGCCGGTACGTCGGCCGGCCCCGTCATGATGTGGTTGCCGGTGGTCACCAGGCCCTTGTCGGCGCCGTCGGCGGTGCCCTCCTCCCACCAGTTGTCCTTGACCAGGGTCGGGTCGTTGTTGCCGAGGGCGTCGCGGTAGTCGGTGTGCCGGGAGGCGACGTTGGCGTAGGACGCACCGTAGAGGATGTTGCCCTCGACCGTCTCGTAGGTGCAGCCGTTGTCGGTGTAGACGCTCTTGCCGAGGCCCCACTGGTCGTGGATGACGTTGCCGGTGACCTTCTCGCCGTCGGTCATCGAGGTGCCGGTCAGGCCCTGGGTGTAGATGCCGCCGCCGTCGTCGAGCATCTGCATGTAGTCGAAGATCAGGTTGTCGCGTACGGCGTTGTCGTGGCTGGGGTTGGGGGTCGCCGGGTCGCCGATCTTGTCGGGCCAGCCGCCCCAGCCCATGGAGACGGCGGAGTAGCCGACGTGGTCGATCTGGTTGTGGGCGATCGTGGTGTGCCGGGTGTAGCCGTTGAGGACGGCTACCCCGCCGTGGTACTCGCGGGGCAGCGCGTAGAGGTGGTTGTCGGTCACCGTCACGCCGGACGCGGGGGTCCCGCCGTCGACTCCGCCGATCTCAAGTCCGTTGCCGGAGATGTCGGTGAAGACGTTGCCGCGGACCGTCGCGTCGGTGCTGCCGGTGCCCAGGTCCAGTCCGGCGGCGCCGAGATGGGCGAAGACGTCGTCGCTGAACTCGATGCGCCGGCCGTGGCTGAAGGAGACGTTGCCCGGCATCTTGGTCCAGGACGCGAAGGGGCAGGTGCCGCCTTCGACGTACTGGCACAGGCCCTGGGTGGCCCAGCCCCGCTCTCCGGTGATGGTGTTGCCGGCCTGGATCTCGGAGAAGCCCGTGGGGGTGTTCGGGGTCAGCCAGGTCGCGTAGCTGAACCGCAGGCCGCGGAAGGCGATGTCGTGGACGGGGTCGGCGGCCGTGCCCTGCCCGTCGACGAGTTTCTCGGCCGCGGCGGCCTCGACGTCGGCGCGGGCGAGGTTCTCGCCGTGACGCGGCAGGTAGTAGACCATCCGGGCCGTCCGGTCGAGGTACCACTCGCCGGGCTGGTCGAGGAGTTCGTAGGCGTTCTCGACGTACGAGGCCCGGCCGCCGTTGGTGAGCCGGCCGGGGCCGACCATGCTGACGGTGCGGCCGGGGATGTCGGGGAACTCCACCCGTTTGTTGGAGTTGTCCCAGCAGGGCTGGACCATGGTGATCGTGGTGCCCTGGGCGGCGGCGATGCGGCAGCGCGGCTCGGTCCACTGGCCGAGCCCGTTGCGTTCGACGTTCCACAGGGCCTCGCCGCTGGTGTAGACGAACTCGGCGTCGGTGGGACGCTTCCAGTGGGCGATCGTGTCGGCGGACGCCGTGTAGCCAGTGGCGGTCTGGGTGAGGGTCACCGGTACGGTGCCGCGGGCCCGCTGGGCACGCACGCCGTCGACGTACAACTGCCGCGTGTCGGTGAGCCCTTGGGGCGCGGGCGCGGACCACAGTCCGGTGCGGCCGGGCACCCGGTGCCAGCCGGTGACCTGACGGCCGCCGCTGAACACGGTGTCGCCGTTGCCCTGCCAGATCACCTGGTGGCCGTCCGTGCCCGAGTCGCGGGCGTCCAGGACGAGGGGCTGCGCCAGGCGGTAGGTGCCCGGCGCGAGGTGCACGGTCAGGTCGGTCCGCATCTCCGCGGTCCGGGCGCGGACCAGGTCGCGGGCGCGCTGCGGGGTGCGGACGGGATGGCGGGCGCTGCCGTCGGCGTGGTCGTCGCCGGCGGGTGAGACGTAGACATCCAGGGACGAGACCTGGGTCCGGGTCTGGGTCCCGGTCGTGATCTGGCTCTGGGGCTGTGTCTGGGTCCGGGTCTGGGCGGCGAAGCTCGGTGTGCCTGGACCGCCCAGATCTCCGAGGACCAGGACGGCGGAGACGAGGGTGACGAGGGCGACTCTTCGGTGCGTGGGCATGTGACCCCTCCCGTGGGTTCAGCCTGTACCCAACGCCGGAAAGGTAGGAGCACTGATGAGTCGTCGTCAATGCAGGGTGCACGAAATTGCATGGCTGCGACGCGCGCGGTACACCGAGTGGCCATATTCATCGGAGCACCGTTCAGTCACATATTCGCTGTTCAGCTGAGCGCGGCTGTCATCCTTCCGTCGGCGGGGCCGGTGGCAGAACCGGTGGTACGACAGTCGGCCCTTCCGCCGGCAGGACCCCGATCTCGATCCGGCCCAGCCGCTCCGGCTCCGCGATCACCTCGATCGCCGTGATGCGGCCCGCCTCGAACGTGAAGGCCAGCACCAGCCGCGGCCGGCCGAACGGCGCCATCACCAGGCCGACCGCACCGTCCAGCAGGGCGAGCCCGGTGAAGCGGGCCCGTGCCACGGCGGCCATGGCGCCGCGGGCGACCGGCTCGGCGCCGCGCACCGTGACCGGCTCGGGGGTGGGCACGACCAGTCGGTCGGCGTGCAGCACCACGTCCGGGTCGAGCAGCGCGAACAGCGCCGCGAAGTCCCCCTGGCGGGTGGCGGCCAGGAACGCCTCGACGGCCTCGCGCATCCGCCCCCGGTCGTCGCCGGGCCCGGGAGCGCGGCCCCGGACCCGGCGGCGGGCACGGCTGGCGAGTTGCCGGGTGGCGGCCGGGGTCTTCTCGATCAGCGGGGCGATCTCGTCGAACGGCACGGCGAACAGGTCGTGCAGCACGAACGCGACCCGCTCGGCCGGCCCCAGCGTGTCGAGCACCACGAGCAGGGCCACCCCGACCTCGTCGGCGAGCAGCGCCTCCCGTACCGGGTCGGCGCCCTCCCCGCCGGCCACCGGGCCCTGCTGCTCCGGCTGTTGTGGCGCGAAGGGCTCCTCGCGCCGGGTGCGGCGCGAGCGCAGCAGGTTCAGGCACACCCGGGTCACCACCGTGGTGAACCAGCCGGTCAGGTTCGCCACCTCGCCGATGTCGGCTCGGGCGGCACGCAGCCATGCCTCCTGCACCGCGTCGTCCGCCTCGGCGGCCGAGCCGAGCAACCGGTGGGCCACGGCCGTCAGATGCGGCCGGTCCGCCTCGAAACGTGCCGCGAGCCATCCGGTGTCCGCAGGCCCAGCCGGCCGCTCGCCGTCCCCCGTGTTCTGGTCCACCGCGCCGCTCCCTCCCCGTCCGGACCCTCCGGACCGTCGGGAACACGAAACGCCGTCGCGCACGAAAGATCAATCGCCGGAGCGATCGCCGGATCATCGATCCCCAGATCATCGATCCCCGGATCACCGGTCCCCGGATCGATCGCCGGATCAGTCGCCGGATCACTCGTCAGGCCACGCGTCGGATCGCGTGCCGGACCATGTGCCGGATCATGTGCCGGATCACGGGTCAGGTCGAGCCGCGGGCCACGTGCTCGCCAGAGCGCCGGATCGAGCGCCCTGGATCAGTCCTTCGGGGATGCCTGCCCGGTCGGACCCTGCCGCGGGTCGCGGCCGCTCGATGCCAGCGCCCGCTCGAACACGGGCGCGTCGTCCGGCACCGGGACCGGTTCGGCGAAGCCGTCGTACTGCCGGTAGAGGTCGGCGTGCTTCTCCACCACCTCCAGGACCAGGCGGGCGGCGCCATCCGAGACCCGGAACTCCTGACCGGTGGCGACCGCCACGTCCCAGCCGTGCACCGCCGTCTCCTTGATGATCATCGCCGCGAGATCGGCGGCCGGCATCTTCGCCATGCCGAGGTCGATCTCGCCCTCCCAGACCGCCGGGTCCGCCCAGGCGGCCGCGGCGCGGTCCAACTGCGCCGCGTACGCCTCGGCCCAGTCGGGATCGGCGGTGAAGTCGCGGGCCGTCAGCTCCTCGGACAGTTGCCTGCGCAGGGCGCGGTGCTCCAGGCCGTGCGAGGTGTAGAGGACCCAGTGGTTGACGAGGGCGCGGACGTCCCAGCCGGGGCAGTGGGTGGGGTCGCCGAGCCGGGCGGCGGGCACGCCGCGCGCGACCCGGGACGCCTCGGCGGCGCATTCGAGCAGGTACGGATGGAGATCGTGGTACGTCATGCCGCCCACGCTAGGCAGCGCCGCGCCACCCCTCTTGAACAAACGCGACAGCCTCGTCGCGGGGAGGCACACGGGACCGTACGGAGTCACAGGGGACCGGCGGCCCGACCGGATCGGCCAGCCCGACCGGGTGGGCCGGATCAGTCGGATCGGCCTTGCCCCTGGGGCAGGGCCGCGGCTCCGGGCCATGGACCCCGCGACGAGATCCATGACACCGCCGGCACCGACGACACCGGTGCCCATCCGTGCCTGGCCCGTCCCGGGAAGTCCATTCCCGTGCGCCGCGCCTCGGGCCGCGCGAGGTCACGCTGCCGGGGTGGTCAGCTCCACGAGTTTGACCACGGTGTTCCAGTTGCGGCTGGTGGCGACGAAGCCCTTGGTCCGGCGCGGCCGGGACAGGGCCTCGGCCAGCTTGGAGCGGCCGAGGCCGGCGGGGGCGTACAGGTACAGGGCGCGGTCGCCGAGGCGGAACTCCTCCGGGAGGTGGGCCGCCAGGTCGATGTCGGCGTAGCGGGCCGGGTCGGCGGGCTCGGAGAAGTAGGTGACGTGGAGTTGCCTTGGCTCAAGATCGGCGGCCGGGAAGGGGCAGGCGTCGGCGACCGCCTTAAGGTAGCCGTGATCGCGCACGAGCACGTCCACGGAGAAACCGAACCGCCGCTCCAGCACCGCGCTGATCTCCGCGGCCAGCGACTCCTCGTCGCCGTGGTCGGTCGCGAACACCGCTTGGCCGCTCTGCAGATGGGTGCGTACGCCGTCGTAGCCGAGGCCCGCCAGGAGGTGGCGCAGCTCGGCCATCGGGACTTTCCTGCTGCCGACGTTGACCGCGCGCAGCAGCGCCGCATAGGTCGTCATCCGCACACCATAGGCGGCCACCGTGCCCCGTGGGGGCGAGCACGACGACCGGACCCGTCGCCGCGGGGCCGCGGACGATGCCGGGCATGCCTCTGCGTGGGTGGTCCTGAGGTACTGCCCGTGCTTTGGCAGCGCGGCGTCGCCGGGCTTCTAGGCTGTGGTGGTGCGGTAGAACTCGGCTGCCGTGACGGTGGCGGGGACTTCGAGTTCGGCGGCGACCTCGATGATCGCGCTGTCGCCGACCGCGAGGTCGGCTTGGCCGTCGGTGGTGAAGTAGGGCGCGATGAACGTCTCGTAGTGGGCTCGGACTTCGTCCTCGGTCTGTCCGCCCAGGAACGTCCGCATGTGCCGCACGGTGGTGTCGGGGTCGTTGTGGATCACCTGTAGGGCGCGCCGGTGGGCTCGTACGACGGCCTGGACCGCGGGGTCGTCCGGGTCGATGCAGGTGGGGTCGACGGCCACGCCCACGGTGGGGATCTGGAAGTGGTCGCCGACCCAGGCCGGCACCTGCCAGCCCTGCTCGGCGGCGACCGCCTCGGGCGCCATGGTGCTGCCGACGTAGGCGGCGTCGATCTTGCCCTCGCGCAGTCGGCGCAGGTCCATGCCGTAGTCGCCGGGGTGGCGGACGACGGTGTCGAGGTCGCGGTCGGGGTCGAGGCCGGCCTTGCGCAGCACGATCCGGGCGAAGCACCCGGGTGGGGTGTGGGGAGCGTGTACCGCCAGTCGTCGGCCGGCCAGGTCGGTCAGGGAGGTCAGGCCGGGGCGGGCGAGGAACCAGAACAGCGGGTGGTGGGTGTTGACGTTGAGGGCGACCCACGGGATGCCGTCGGTCAGGCGGGAGAGCAGTGCCCGGCCAAGTCCGATGGTGGCGCAGCGGCGCAGCCGTTCGATGTCCCAGGTGCAGCCGTCCCGCAGTGCGACGTGGACGCCCTCGTCGGCGTAGTAGTCCTGCTGGTCGGCGATGTAGGCGGCCAGTTCCTCTTGCAGGCCCCGCCCGACGTAGGCGAGATCGATCCGGTACATGAAGCTGTTCCTCGATCCTGTCATCACCGCGCCGTTCTGCACGGGCGCGGGGCGGCGCGGCGTACGGTGCTGAGGTGACGGTGCGGCGGATACGGGCCGGGCTGTCAGTCCATCGACATTCCGCCGTTGACCGCGGCTGTGGTGCCGGTCATGAAGGAGTTGTCCTCGCCGGCGTAGAAGGCGACCGCCTGGGCGACGTCGGCCGGGCGTGCCAGGCGGCCCACAGGGGTGAGGGCCACCTGCCGCTGCTTGATCTTCTCGTCGAGCGCGGACCCCATGCGGGTGTCCTCCACCGGGCCGGCTGCGACGATGTTGACCGTGATGCCCTGCGGGCCCAGTTCCTGGGCGAGGTAACGGGCGAACTGCTCCAGGGCGGCCTTGGCCGCGCCCAGCGCGATCATGCCCGCCCGGGGCCGGCGGCTGAGGCCGGTGCTGATGTAGACGATGCGTCCCCAGCCCTGTTCGCTCATGGCGGGCAGGACGGACTTGGTGACCGCGAACGCCGCGTGCATCTCGGCGTCGATCTTGCCGCCCAGCTCCTCCCACGTCATGTCCTGGAACGACTTGACCGCATACGGGATCAGCGCGTTGTGCACGAGCACCTCGATGCCGTCCCACGCCGCCTGGACCTGTTCGATCATGCTCTCGACGGCCGCTGCCTCGCGCACGTCGGCCTGCACGGCCATGGCCTGCCCGCCTGCGGCCTCGATGTCGGCCACGACCTCGTCGGCCGCCTCGGTGTTGCGCAGGTAGTTGACCACGACGCGCATCCCTCGCGCGGCAAGGAGACCGGCGGTGGCCGCACCGATTCCGCTACTGGCCCCTGTCACCAATGCCACCCGGCCGTCTGCCCCAGTCACGAGCCCACCTCCTGATCATCATCGCGAGCCGTCGGAATGACCGCCCGGAATCCTGCGCCGTCGGTGCCGGGGTCGGCCGAGCGGATCGCCCCGTGGCACGGTGTCGACGGTCGCCCGCAGCAGCTCTGCCGCAGGTCCAGTCCGGTTCGTGCGGCAACTGCGAGTTGAGCAGCCGCTCCGACGGGCCGCGAGTGATCTCACCGAACAGCTCAGGCGGCGGCGAAGCAGTCCCTGACGGTGCCCGTCCCGGCGCAGCTCGTCGAGCCGTCCGTGGGCCACCGCGTCCACCCGCTGCCCCACGTACTGGCGCAGCATCGCATCGCCCCGCCCTTTCGTGAGCCGAGCCGCGCCGATCCGCCCAGGTTTGGCCGGAACGAGAAGGGCCGCCTGGCTGTACGGCAGGGCCGGGTTCTCGGTCAGCAGCAGGTGGACCCGCGCGGCGTCACCGCCGTAGCCGACCGGGCCCGTGCACGGCTTGATCGGTCCGTCCCCGTCCCGGGCCGCCACCTGGTGGACCCGGCATTCCGTGCACCGGGATCCAGCAGGAGCCGGCGGGCCTTCGCCGCCTCGGTGGATCAGCCGCGGTGAGCGCGGAGTTCCGCTTCGATCAGGTCGGCCGCTCGCCGGGTACCGCCCTCCTCGGCCGTCTCGGCCTGGATCCGCTTCAGCCGCCGGGCCACCTCGGGGTCGTCGACAAGGGCGAGTGCCGTCGCCCGCAGGGTCGCCGCGTCGGCCTTCTCCGTGTCCAGGCGCCGGGCCACGCCGAGCCCCTGGAGCATGTCGGCGTTGCCGAACTGGTCCACGGCCTGCGGTACGGCGATCATCGGCGTGGCCGTGGCCAGCCCCTCCTGGCTGCCGCCCGCCCCGGCGTGCGTGACGAACAGGTCGGCCTGCTTGAGGATCGCCAGTTGCGGAACCCAGGTGCGCAGCTCGACGTTCGAGGGTAGGTCGCCCAGCTCGGCGGGGTCGACGTGCCGGCCGATCTGGAGCACCAGGTGCCAGCCGGGCAGCTCCGCGAACGCCGCGACGCACTCCCGGTAGAACGCGGGCTGTTTGGTGAACGCCGATCCGAGCGACACCAGTACGACCTTCTCGGCATCCGCCGGGCGCCGCCAGTCGCCTTCCGCGGCGCGGTCGCCCTGGCAGGCGCCGACGAAGCTGTACACGCGCTCGTCGACCCGGTCGGCGTGCGGCTGGAGCGCCTTGGGGATCAGGACGATGGAGCGTGGCGGACGGCCGGCGAAGGGGTCGGGGTGCTGGGAGATCCCGTTCTCCCGGAGCCAGCCCTCGAAGCGTGCGTAGTAGGCCCGGCCGCGCTCGGTCTTCCCGGGTTCGGCCCACAGCGGCTCGGCCACCTCCTCCTCGTAGCCGTCCCAGGCGACCAGGTTCGGGGAGAGGGAGATCGCGGGCACGCCCCACCGGTGGGCGAGGACGCGGGCCGGATAGGAGGCGATGTCGTGCAGCACGAGGTCCGGTACGCCGTGCCCGCCGTGCTCGTAGGACTCGATCAGCTGCGGGAGCGTCTGGATGGCGTCGTCCAGGAACGGCTCCACGTTGTCCAGCAGGGTGGTCCCCCAGGCTTCGGGGTCCGCGTCCGGGCCGGGCAGCGTGGAGATGTAGGTCACGGGCACGGCCCCGGTCCCGGCCACCTTCTCGGCGAAGGCCGGCGGGATCCCGTACGTCACCCGGTGCCCCCGCGCGACGAGTTCCCGGATCACCTCCAGGCTGGGGTTCACATGGCCGTGGGCGGCGATGGAGAACATGGCGATGTGCGAGGGACTGGTCATGCCGCCGACGCTAAACGAGACGATACGTATCGTGCAATGAGGTTTTCGGGGGTCCGCCACCGCCCGCGGGGTGCCGTGGCCCCGCGGATCCTGGTGTGCCCCCGGCCGCGCGGGTCCGGTCACACGGCCGCCTCCGGCCCACCGTGTGGAGGTCCCGGGCACGCCCTGCGACCTGTGCGGATGCGAGACTGACCGGCGGGCGGCGCGGGTCGGACGGCGCCGTGGGCACGGACACGGAGGCGGACGATGGACGAGGCACGCGCGCGGGACGTACTGGAAACGGCGAGGGTGCTGCCGGGTCCGGCCCGGGACGCGCGGCTGCTCGCGCTGGGCGAGAACGCGGTGTTCGCCGCCGGTGACCTGGTGGTCAAGGTGGGCCGGGACGCCGAACTGCTGGAACGGGCCCGGCGCGAACTGCGGATCGCCGGCTGGCTCGCCGAGGCGGGGGTCCCGGCGGTGCGGGCGGCCGAGCCCGAGGCCCGGCTGGTGGCGGGGCACCCGGTCACCGTGTGGCACCGGCTGCCCGCCGCCGTACGCCTGGCCGAGGCGCGGGACCTGGCCGAGTTGCTGCGGCTCGTGCATGCTCTGCCCTCCCCTCCGTTCGAACTGCCGCCCCGCGAGCTGCTGGGCGGTGTGGAGCGCTGGCTGCGGCTCGCGGGTGACGCGATCGACCCCGCGGACGCGGCCTATCTGCGCGAGCGACGCGACGGATTCGCGGCGGCCGCCGCCGCGCTGACGCCCGAGCTGCCGCCGGGCCCGATCCACGGCGACGCACTGCCCCGCAATGTGCACATCGGCCCGGACGGACCGGTCCTGGTCGATCTGGAGACCTTCTCCGCCGACCTGCGCGAGCACGACCTGGTGGTCCTGGCCCTCTCCCGGGACCGCTACGGCCTGCCCGCTGAGGACTACGACGCCTTCACCGGGACGTACGGCTGGGACGTGCGTGCCTGGGCGGGCTGTTCGGTGCTGCGCGGCGCCCGGGAGACGGCGAGTTGCGCATGGGTCGCCCAGCACGCCCCGGCCAGTCCCGCGGCGCTGGAGGAGTTCCGGCGCCGGGTGGCCTCGCTGCGGGACGGGGACGAGACGGTGCGGTGGTACTCCTTCTGAACCGGGCCCGGCCGGTTCACACCCGTTCGTCCGCCGCTTCCCGCAGCGGCCAGGTGCCGTCTACCACCGCGCCGGCGTCGCCCTTGCGGCGCAGGAAGTTCTGGAAGTCCGCCGCCCAGGCCGCATACCACTCGATCTGACGGCGGTGCAGGTCCGCCGGGCCGAGTTCGGCGATCTTCGGGTGGCGGTCGGCTATCGCGCAGGCCAGCCGCGCCGCGGCCAGCGCGTCGGCCGCGGCGTCGTGGGCGGTGTCCAGCACGATGCCGTACTCCGCGCAGACCGCTTCGAGGTTGCGCTTGCCGCGGCGGTAGCGGTCGACCCAGCGGTCAATGGTGTAGGGGTCGACGACCGGGCCCGGCTGGGCGCCGCCGAGCCGGTCGGAGAGCGACGGCAGGCCGTGGCGCCGCAGTTCGGCGGTGAGCAGGGAGAGGTCGAAGGCCGCGTTGTAGGCGACGACCGGGACGCCCGCCGTCCAATGGGCGGTCAGGACACCGGCGATGGCGTCCGCCACCTGGTCGGCGGGGCGGCCCTCGCTCGTCGCGCGTTCCGTGCTGATCCCGTGCACCGCCACCGCGTCGGCGGGGATCTCCACGCCCGGATCGGCCAGCCACTCCCGGCGCCCCACGGGCCGGCCGGCCCTGACCTCGATCACGGCGCCCGTGACGATGCGTGCCTCGCGTGGATCCGTGCCGGTCGTCTCCAGGTCGAAGCCGATCAGCAGCTCCTGGTGCCAGCCCATGGGCGGCCCCCCTTCTTGGTGGTGCGTTCCCCCAGTGGTCTCCACCATCGCACGCCCCACTGACAATCCGAGGACCGCATTCCGCATGTGCCGAAGGGCGGGCCGGGCACGGTTCAGGACACGGGGCGCGAATCCGCCCAAGCCAGCTCGAACTCCTCGCGATAGGTCGGGAAGAGACCCGCTTCGGCCACGTCGTCCGGCTTGACCACACGGCTGCCGCCCCGCAGCACCAGCACCGGAGACTCCATCCCCCGCGCCCCGCGCAGATAGGACTGCACCACGGCTATGCCGTCCGTGCCGTCACCGTCCACGAGGTACGCCGTGAAGCGCGGCGTCTCGTCGTACACCTGGATCTCGAAGGCGCCCGGGTCGCGCAGCCGGGAGCGGACCCGGCGCATGTGCAGGATGTTCATCTCGACCGACCGGCTCAGTTCGCCCCGCTTCATCCCGAGTTCGCGCTCCCGGCGCTTCACCGCGCTGGAGGCCGGGTTCAGGAACAGCAGCCGGACCCGGCCGCCGGACTCGGCCATGCGCACCAGGCGCCGCCCGGAGAAGTTCTGCACCAGCAGGTTGAGGCCGATGCCGATGGCGTCCAGGCGGCGGGCCCCGCCGAAGATGTCCTCGGCCGGGAACTGGCGCAGCAGCCGCACCCGGTCGGGGTGCACGGCGACCACGTCCGCGTACCGGTCGCCGACCAGGTCCTCCACCGCGTCGACGGGCAGCCGGCGCGCCGACGGCACGTCACCGCCTGCGCCCAGGATGTCCAGGAGCCGGGCGGAGGCCCGCTCGGCCTGGTTCAGGACGGCCTCGGACAGGGCGCGGTTGCGCGAGACGACGTTGCGGGTGACCTCCAGCTCGTCCAGGGCGAGTTCGACGTCCCGGCGCTCGTCGAAGTAGGGCTCGAAGCAGGGCCAGTGCTGCACCATCAGTTCGCGCAGCTGCGGCAGCGTGAGGAAGCTGAGCACGTTGTCGTCGGCCGGATCGAGCAGGTACCCCTTGCGGCGGCTGACTTCGCGTACGGCGACGGCGCGCTGCACCCACTCCTGTCCGGCGGGGCCCGCCGCGGCTACCACCCAGTCGCCGCCGTGGACGGGTTCGTAGACGGGCCGCAGGACCGCGGCCACGACCGCGCGCAGCCGCTGCTCGACGAGGTTCAGCCAGATGTAGGCCCGGCCGGCCCGCTGGGCCCGGGTGCGCACCTCCAGCCAGGCGTCCGTGTCCCAGTCCAGTTCCGGGCCGATGGATCCCACCGCGTCCATCGGCCGGGCGAGGGACACCGCGCCGGGCGGGACGTCTGTGGAGTTCCCCTCGTGACCCTCGTCACCAGGGGGCAGCTCCAGCCCTCCCGAGCCCACCCGTGCACCGCCTTCCGCTCCCCCGGGCATCCCCGTCCCAACGATCAAGGAAGGGTACTCCGGGAGCGGTCGGCGGTGCAGCCGGATGCACAGGGTCGTTGCTCAACTGCGCGGCTGCCAGTGTCCGTTCTGCCAGGAGAGCTGGTCGGGAGTGAGCGGATTCATGGCGGTGACGTCCCTGGGCGCGATGGAGAATCCCTGCCAGTGGACCGGCATGGGCTGCTGGTCCTCGTCCCGGGCGATGTGGTGGAAGCCGACGTTCACCCAGGCCACGGGGTGCGTGAGGGTCTGCCCGTTCACCCACTTGTCGACCGACTTGCCCGCCCCGGCGGGGCAGGCGCCGGTGTTGTTGCTGGCGAACTGCTCGCACTTGTTGTACTCGGTGAAGTACAGGTCGTGCTTGGTGAAGCTGCGCCCGGGGTACTTGGTGGTGGCGCCGGGCACGATCTCGTACGAACGGGCGTGCCCGTCCTTGTTCTTGCCGGTGGCGCTGACCACCCGCCACCAGCGGTACGCCCGGTAGTCCCCGGCCAGTTCCTTGGTGACCGTGGTGCGGGTGGTCTTCGCGGTGGGGGCCTCCTGGCCGTGGGCGGGCGCGGAGACGGCCGAGTCGTACTGCTCGACCTTCGTCCGGGACGAGCCGTCGAGGCCGAAGTCCAGCCGCCAGAAGACGTTGTGGCTGTGGCTGGTGGCGTATGCCTTGGCGCCCTTGCCGATGGGCCAGCCGCGGCCGTCGCCCGCGTCGTAGTCCTCGTAGGACAGGCTCCCGGTCGCGCCGACGTTCATGGTGATCGTGCCGTCGTCCTGGAAGCGCCACTCGGAGATGTACTCGTACCAGCCGACCTGGTTGACCGTGTACACCAGGAGGTCCTGGCCCTGCGCCTGGTAGACCTTGGTCGCGCTGTCGCCCTGCATCCGGTAGGCGTGGCCGCGGGAGCGGGTGGTGGTGCACAGGCCCTTGACGTTCGGGTGCTGCGGGTCCCACGCGCCGGGCACCTTGACGGTCCTGATGGTGCCGCCGGGGCACTCGCCCGGGGCCAGGTTCATCAGGCCCTGCGCGAAGCCGAAGCCCGTCAGGTCGTCGTACTCGACGCTGCCGTCGTCGTAGGGGACGTGGATCTGGCCGAGCCGGGCGCTGTTGAGCACCTTGATCGGCTTGGCCTCGCCCTTGGGCTGGTAGGAGACGTCGTCCAGGACGAGCCCAGCCTTGCTGTCGTAGCGCCAGCACATCCGCCAGGTGGTGCCGCCGGCGAGTTTCTGCTCGACGCGGTAGGCAGCGCTGCACTCGGCGGCGGCCGGCGCCGCGGCCCGCGGCTGGGCGGCGGCCGGACCGGCGCCGGCCGTGGCGCCGGCGGTCAGCGCCGCCACGGACAGGCCGACGGCCGCCCGGGTGCGGGCACGGCTGATGGTGTTCACGGGCATGAGGAAGTGACTCCCTTGCAGGAGGTGCGGACGGCACCGGGATTCGGGCGGTACCGGAGTTCGGTTCTGGGCGGGGTGAGCCGCGGTGGCGAAGCGGACGGCGGGTCAGCCGCGGTGCAGCGCGGCGACCTTGCGCGCGCTGAGATCGACGACCAGGTAGCGGGTGTCGATCCAGGGCCCGTTCACGACCTTCGGGAACAGCCGTACGCAGCGGTGCTCGCCGCACTTGTCCAGGGCCGCGGGCTGGGCGCCCGGCGCGGCCCGGTAGACCGCTCCGTTGAGCAGCAACTGGTCCGGGGAGGTCAGGTCCCGGCCGGTGGCGTCCCGGTAGTCGGCGCGCAGGCCCGCGCCCAGCCGGTCGTCGATCAGGAGCCGGGCCGCCTCGGTGTACTCGGCGTGGCTCAGCGGCGGCTGGACGCCGTGCTGGACGCCGGTCCGCACGACCTTCCCGGCGGCCAGGTCGACGGTCCTGGTGACGAGGGTGTCGTTGCGGTAGTCGTAGAAACTCACGTCCGCGCGGCGCGGCGCCGCCGGGTCGTCGACCTCGCCGGCGTCCGGCTCGGCGAGGTCGACGGTGAGCTGCTGCGGGCCGCGTCCGCCCTCGACGTCCTTGCTGGATTCCCGCAGCTGCGGGTTGTCGGCGATCCTGGCCGCCCGGTCGGTCTCGTCGTCGGTGAGCGGGTCGGTCCCCGTGCCCCGCGCGCCTTCCTCGGGCGCCTGTTCGACCACGCCCGGCGCGGCCGCGGTGTCCCCTCCCGGTACCGCCTGCCCCGCGGCACTGCCGCCCGCCGCGCCGCCTCCCGTGTCGTCGGCCCCCGCCGTGCCCGGCAGGGTGATCGCGGCCATCACGGCGGTTCCCGCCACCGCGATGGCCGCACCGGCCACCACCTTGCCCAGATGGCGGTGCACTATGTCGCGCACATTTTCCCCCTACTCCCCCTGTGTCCCGGGAGTACGTGTCTGCCCCACTGGTTCGGCACACGGCGTCCCATGCGGCGCCGCATGCACTGGTCGCCCGGTAAGAGGGCAGTAAGTCGCAGGAGGTTCCGTCACTTTCCGGCGGGACTCGGGGCCGCGGCGCTCCCCGGGGCGCGGCACACCTGGAAGAGTCGTGTCCATGCAGGTCTGGCCTGGAGAGGCATATCCGCTCGGTGCCACCTATGACGGCGCCGGGACCAATTTCGCGGTCTTCACCGAGGCCGCGGACCGAGTGGAGCTGTGTCTGCTGCACGACGACGGCTCGGAGACGGCGGTGGAACTGCGCGAGAGCGACGCCTTCGTGCGGCACGCGTACCTGCCCGGTGTCATGCCGGGACAGCGGTACGGGTTCCGGGTGCACGGCCCGTACGATCCCGGGCGCGGACTGCGCTGCAATGCGGCGAAGCTGCTCCTCGACCCGTACGCGAAGGCGGTCAGCGGCTCGGTCGACTGGGGCGAGGAGGTCTACGGCTACCACTTCGGCGCGCCGGAGAAGCGCAACGACCTGGACTCGGCGCCGCACACCATGACGTCCGTCGTGATCAACCCGTACTTCGACTGGGGCGACGACCGCAGGCCGCGCACCGAGTACCACCACACGGTGATCTACGAGGCCCATGTGAAGGGCCTGACCATGCGGCACCCGGGGCTGCCCGAGGAACTGCGCGGCACCTACGCGGGGCTCGCGCATCCGGCGGTGATCGAGCATCTGACGGGGCTCGGGGTGACGGCCCTGGAGCTGATGCCGGTGCACCAGTTCGTGAACGACCACCGGCTGGCCGACCTGGGCCTGAGCAACTACTGGGGCTACAACACGATCGGCTTCTTCGCCCCGCACAACGCCTACGCCTCCTGGGGCGACCGGGGCCAGCAGGTCCTGGAGTTCAAGTCGGCGGTCCGGGCACTGCACGAGGCCGGGATCGAGGTCGTCCTCGACGTGGTCTACAACCACACCGCCGAGGGCAACCACCTGGGTCCGACGCTGTCGTTCCGGGGCATCGACAATCCGGGCTACTACCGTCTCGCGGACGACCCGCGCCACTACACGGACACCACCGGCACCGGGAACTCGCTGCTCATGCGGTCCCCGCACGTCCTGCAAATGATCATGGACTCGCTGCGGTACTGGGTCCTCGACATGCATGTGGACGGCTTCCGCTTCGACCTCGCGGCCACGCTCGCGCGGCAGTTCCACGAGGTCGACCGGCTGTCGTCGTTCTTCGACCTGGTCCAGCAGGACCCGGTGGTCTCCCAGGTGAAACTGATCGCCGAACCGTGGGACGTGGGCGAGGGCGGCTACCAGGTGGGCAACTTCCCGCCGCTGTGGACCGAGTGGAACGGCAAGTACCGCGACACGGTGCGGGACCTGTGGCGGGGCGAGCCGCGCGCGCTCGCCGAGTTCGCCTCCCGGCTGACCGGCTCGTCGGACCTCTACCAGGACGACGGGCGCCGCCCGCTGGCCTCGATCAACTTCGTCACCTGCCACGACGGGTTCACGCTGCACGACCTGGTGTCGTACGACGCCAAGCACAACGAGGCCAACGGCGAGGACAACCGGGACGGCGAGAGCCACAACCGGTCCTGGAACTGCGGGGTGGAGGGCGCCAGCGACGACCCGGCCGTCCTGGAGCTGCGCGCCCGCCAGATGCGGAACTTCGCCGCCACCCTGATGCTGTCCCAGGGCGTGCCGATGCTCAGCCACGGCGACGAGTTCGCCCGCACCCAGCGCGGCAACAACAACGCCTACTGCCAGGACAACGAGCTGTCCTGGGTGCGGTGGCCAAAGGACCGCCACGAGCTGCTGGAATTCGTCCGGACGATGGTGTGGCTGCGCAAGGACCACCCGGTCCTGCGCAGGCGGCGCTTCTTCCACGGCCGGCCGGTGGAGGGCACCCGTGACGAGCTGTCCGACATCGCCTGGTTCACTCCGGAGGGCCGGGAGATGACCCAGCGGGACTGGGAGACGGCGCGGGCCTCGGCCCTGACGGTTTTCCTCAACGGCAGCGCGATCTCCGAGCCGGGCCCGCGCGGGGAACGCGTCGTCGACGACTCCTTCCTGCTGATGTTCAACGCCTCACCGGGAACCCTGGACTTCGTCGTGCCGGTCGGCCACGGGCGGCAGTGGCGGATCGCCGTGGACACCTCCCGCGCCCGGGGCGTACCGCCGGACCCGGGCCCGCGGGTGACGGCCGGCGACCGCCTGACCCTCCTGGACCGGAGCCTCGCGGTGCTGCAACGCCCCGCGTAGGGCGGGTGGGGCCGCCGTCCGCCCCGCGCGCGTGGCCGTACGCGTCACGCGCGCGTGGGCACCTGCGCGGCCCGGTGACACGGAAGGCGGCGGGATGGGTACGTAGGTCTGCATGACAGCTGAGCGATCCGGTCCGGCGGTGCCCACGGCCACCTACCGGCTTCAGATGCAGCCCGGGTTCCCGTTCGCCGCGGCCGCCGCCGCCGTGCCCCACCTGGCCTCGCTCGGCGTGTCGCACCTGCATCTGTCCCCCGTCCTGGAGGCGGTGCCGGGCTCCCCGCACGGCTACGACGTCGTCGACCACGCGCGCGTACGGGACGAGCTGGGCGGCGAGGAGGGCCTGCGGGCGCTGGCGCGCACCGCGCGGGAGCACGGTCTCGGCCTCGTCGTGGACATCGTGCCCAACCACATGGCGATGGCCCCGCGCCACAACCGGGCCCTGTGGGAGGTCCTGCGGGAGGGTCCCGCGTCGCCGTACGCGCGCTGGTTCGACATCGACTGGGAGGCACAGGGCGGCCAACTGCTGCTGCCGGTCCTCGGGGGCCCGCTCGGCGCGGAGAGCGCGCACCTGGTGGTCGACGGCGACGTACTGCGCTACCACGACCACGCCTTCCCGCTGCGCGAGGGCACCGGGAAACTGCCGCTGACCCGGCTGCTCGACGCGCAGTGGTACCGCCCGGTGTGGTGGCGGCTGGCCCGTACGGAACTCAACTACCGGCGCTTCTTCAGCATCTCCGAACTCATCGGCGTACGGGTGGAGGACCCGGAGGTGTTCGAGGCCACGCACGCCAAGATCCTCCAGTTGCTGCGCGAGGGCGTGGTCGACGGGCTGCGCGTCGACCACCCCGACGGCCTGGCCGACCCCGGGGGCTATCTGCGGCGGCTGCACGAGGCGGGCGGCGGACGCTGGACCGTCGTCGAGAAGATCCTGGCCGACGGGGAGCGCCTGCCCGCCTCCTGGCCGGTGGCCGGCACCACCGGCTACGACGCCCTGCGGCACGTCGACGGGCTGTTCACGGACCCGGCCGGGTCCGGTGAACTGCTCGGCCACTACCGGCGGTTCGCGGCGCCGCAGACCGACCGGGGCGGCGACTGGGACGCGACGGTGCGGCGGGCCGCCTACAAGGTGCTCACGCACGAGCTGGCCGCCGAGACGGACCGGCTGACCCGGGTGGTGGGCCGGCTGTGCGCCGCGTCCCCGGACCCCGCTCTGCGCGACCGCGCGCCCTGGGCGCTGCGCACCGCGCTGCGGGAGCTGCTGGTCCGGCTGCGGGTGTACCGGCCGTACTCCCCCGGGGACGCGGCGCGCGTGATCACCGAGGAGGCCGCCGGCCAGGCCCGGCACGCCTTCGTGGTGCCCGAGGAGGGCGAGGCCGTCGATGTCGTGCTCGGCCTGCTGCTGGGACCGGACGGTGACGGGGCGCCGGGCGTGGGGCCGGGCGGCGCGGAGTTCCGGGCGCGGTTCGCGCAGACCGCGTCGGCGCTGCGCGCCAAGTCCGTGGAGGACACCGCGTTCTACCGGTACGTGCCGCTGCTGTCGGCCACCGAGGTCGGCGGCGAGCCCGGCCGGCCGGCGGTGTCCCCGGCCGGCTTCCACGCGTACTGCGCGCGCGTGCAGCGCGACTGGCCGGCCACCGGGACCGTGGTCTCCACGCACGACACCAAGCGCAGCGCCGATGTCCGCGCGGCGCTGGCCGTGCTGACCGAGTGCCCGGGACGGTGGGCCGACGTCCTCGCCGAGGTGAGCCGCAACGGCGCGGCCGGACCTGACGCGCAGCTCGCCTGGGCCGCCTGGCAGACGGTCTTCGGGCTCGGCCCGGCGGACCCGGAGCGGATCGGGCAGGCCCTGCTGAAGCACGCGCGCGAGGCGGGCTTGTACACGAGTTGGACGGAGCGGGATCCGGCCTACGAGGAGGCGCTGGCGGCGTTCGTCGCGGCCGGTCCGTGCGGGCCGCCGGGCGGGCGGGTGGCCGCCCTCCGCGACGCGCTGGCGGCGCACGTACAGGCCAATGTCCTGGGCACCGCCCTGGTCCATCTGACGATGCCCGGGGTGCCGGATCTGTACCAGGGCACGGAGGACGAGTACCGGGCGCTGGTGGACCCGGACAACCGGCGGCCGGTGCGGTTCCCGACCGGGGCGGACGGCGAGGCCGGAGAGGCCCTGGAGCCGGGGCGGTCCGGGGAGAAGACCGCCGTGACGGCGGCGGCGCTGCGGCTGCGCGCGCGCCGGCCGGAGGTCTTCGGGGACACGGCGACGTACGCGCCGCTGTCCGCGCGGGGTCCCGCCGCGGCGCACTGTGTGGCCTTCGCGCGTTCCGGCGCGGTCGTCACCGCGGTGACGCGGCTGTCGCTGCGGCTGGCGGAGGCGGGCGGCTGGCGGGACACGCGGCTGGCGCTTCCGCCCGGGCGCTGGGCGGACGTACTGGCCCCGGGGCGGGAGTTCGACGGCCACGCGCGCGTGGCCGACCTGTTCGAGCCGAGGCCGGTGGTGCTGCTGGAGCGGACCACTGAAACCGGGTGAGGGTGCGGCGGGGACCGGCTGAGGCGACCGCGGGGACCGGCTGAGCGGGCCGGCCGGGCCGGCCGAGGAGAGGGCAGCCGGCTGGGCGGCCACCCGGTGGCGCCGGGCCGACCGCACCCCGCGCCGTCGGCCGATCTCCGTCCCCCCACAGCCGATCTCCGTCCCCCCACAGCCGATCTCCGTCCCCCCACGGCCGATCTCCGTCTCCCGACGGCCGACCGCTGTCCTCAAGCGGCTGACCGCCGTGCAGGCGGCCAGACGGCCAGACGCCAGGCAGCCAGACAGGCGGTCAGACAGACAGCCAGCCAGACAGGTGGTCAGAAAATCAGCCGCCGGCCGGACGTACTCGGCTCGCCCCCGCCCGCGCCCCCTCGCCACGTGGCGCACCCGGTGTCGGGGACCGTACCGGAAGGGGCGCGGTGGGCCGCGGGGGCGGCCAGGCCGTGCGCAGCAGGTCGGTGAAGGCCGCGGCGGCGCCGGTGAGCGGCAAGCGGGCGTGGACGGCGAGGGGCCGCCGCCAGGGCGGGTCGGGCGTGAGGACGACGCAGTCCTCGCCGACCGCTGCGTGCACGATGTGGGACGGCGCCGCGCACACCCCGACCCCGGCCGCGGCCATGCGTACGGCCGTGGACGTGTGCTCGGTCCACACGGCGGTGACCGGTCTGAACCCGGCACTCGCGCACGCCCAGTCGAGGAAGCGCTCGCCGTGCACCACCGGTTCCATGGCGCAGCGGATCCAGGCGTGGTCGGCGAGTTCCGGCAGTGTCACCGTCGTACGGCCCGCGAGCCGGTCGTCGAACGGGACGACGAGGACGATCTCCTCCTCGCCGACCGGGACGACGGTCCCGTCGCGGCCGGCCGGCACGGGACCGACGGCGAGGTCCGCCACGCCGCGCTCCACCGCGTCCTCCAGGGCCCCGGCGGTGGCGTACTCGTGGAGGTGCAGCAGCACCCGGGGATGGGTCGCGTACCAGCGGGCGAAGACGTCGGGCAGGGCGCCCACGGCGATGGAGTGGAGGGCGGCTACATGGAGTTCGCCGCCCTCGGCACCGGCCGCCGCGCGGGCCGCGCGACCGGCCTGAGTGGCACTGCGGACGGCGAG
Organism: Streptomyces sp. NPDC001270; assembly: GCF_042896695.1. Taxonomy (NCBI): domain Bacteria; kingdom Bacillati; phylum Actinomycetota; class Actinomycetes; order Kitasatosporales; family Streptomycetaceae; genus Streptomyces; species Streptomyces sp. NPDC001270. The sequence goes on from NZ_JBIAXM010000005.1 coordinate 127,330, forward strand.
TTCGGCGTGCGGCCGGAAGGCACGGCCCATCGGGGTGAGGCGCGCTCCGCGCGGCAGACGCTCCAGGAGCTGGCCGCCGACCGCCCGCTCCAGGGCCTTGATCTGGTGCGAGAGCGCGGACTGGGTGACGTGCAGCGCCTCGGCCGCACGCGTGAAGGACGCCTCTTCGACGACCGTGAGGAAGTACTCCATCTGCCGCAGACTCATCGCGGGTTCATCCCCCGGCCCTCCCATGAATATTCTGCATCGGTTCCACAAGAACATTGCCTTGGACTCATGGCAAGGGGTGGGCCGAGGGTGGAGAACATGAACACACCGGACGTCATCGTCGTCGGCGGCGGCACCGGCGGGTACAGCACCGCCCTGCGCGCCGCTTCCCTGGGTCTTCAGGTGGTGCTCGTCGAGCGCGACAAGGTCGGCGGGACCTGTCTGCACCGTGGCTGCGTCCCGAGCAAGGCGATGCTGCACGCCGCCGAACTCGTGGACGGCATCGCCGAGGCCCGCGAGCGCTGGGGCGTGCGGGCCGCGCTGGACGGCGTCGACTGGCCCGCCCTGGTCGCGACGCGCGACGACATCGTGACGCGCAACCACCAAGGCGTGACGGCGCATCTCGCGCAGGCGGGCGTGCGGGTCGTGCACGGCAGCGGACGGCTGACGGGTCCGCGCACGGTCCGTGTCGAGGGCGTGGGCGAGGACTCCGGGCCGGGCCCCGGCGTGCTCGACTTCACCGCGCGGCGCGGGATCGTGCTGGCGACCGGCTCACGGCCGCGTACCCTCCCGGGGCTCGCACCGGACGGAGAGTACGTGGTCACCAGCGACGACGCGCTGTTCGCGGCGGGCCTGCCAGCCTCCGTCCTGGTGCTGGGCGGCGGCGCGATCGGCGTGGAGTACGCCTCGTTCCACCGGTCCATGGGCGCCGAGGTCACCCTGGTGGAGGCCGCCGAGCGGATCGTGCCGCTGGAGGACACCGACGTGAGCCGCCACCTGACCCGCGGACTGCGCCGACGCGGCATCGACGTGCTGGCGGGAGCGCGGCTGCTGGACGCGGAGGTGCTGGAGCGCGGCGTACGCGCGCGGGTCCGCACCGCGCGCGGCGAGACCCGCACCGTGGCGGCGGACCGGCTGCTGGTGGCGGTCGGCCGGGCCCCGGTCACCGACGGTCTGGACCTGGCTGCCGCGGGCCTGGTGACGGATGGGCGCGGCTTCGTGGCGCCGGCGGACTGGAAGCGGCTGGAGACGGCCGTGCCGGATGTGCACGTCGTGGGTGACCTGCTGCCGCCGCCGTCCCTGGGGCTGGCCCACGCGTCGTTCGCGGAGGGGCTGCTGGTGGCGGAGACCCTGGCGGGGCTGCCGCCCGTGCCCGTCGACTACGCGGCCGTACCCCGGGTGACGTACTCGTCCCCGCAGACCGCGTCCGTGGGGCTGGCCGAGGCCGAGGCACGCGCGCGTGGGCATGACGTCGTGGTCGGCACGATGCCGCTGACGGCCGTCGCCAAGGGCATGGTGCACGGCCGGGGCGGTCTGGTGAAGGTGGTCGCCGAGGCGGACGGCGGACGGGTGCTGGGCGTGCACCTGGTGGGCCCGCACGTGTCCGAGATGATCGCCGAGGGCCAGCTCGTGGTCGGTTGGGACGCCCAGCCGTCCGACGTGGCCCGGCATGTGCACCCGCACCCGACCCTCTCGGAGGCGGTCGGCGAGGTGTTCCTGACGCTCGCCGGGCGCGCCCTGCACCAGCAACGGTGACCGGCGGCCCCGCCGACCGCACCACCCGTCCCCCGCGCCCGGCCACCACCGCCCCCACACCTCGCCGCCCACCACTCCCACGCCCGGCCACCACCGTGCCCCGCGCCCGGCCCCCGCCCTTTCCCGCGCTCGGCCACCATCGGTTCCCGCGCCCGGTCGGTATCGGCCCGCCGCGCCGTTCGGCCGGGAGTGCGTCCGGGCGCCCCCTGGCGCCTCCCCCGTGTCATCCTTGACAGTTCCCCCCTGCCGTGCGGCACTGGGGGTGGCGAAGTCAGGCGGACAAGTCGGGGGTGAGTCTGCTGCCGGAGCTGCATTACCCAAGCGTTCCCGAACTCATAGCGGCCGCGACGGTGTTGGCGAGGGAGCGCCCAAGCCTGTGCGGACTGCGTCAAGTGGGTGTGTCCAGCGCGGGCAGACCTCTGCACCTGCTCTCGGTGGGACGTGCCCGGCAGGCCGTCCTGGTGGTGGCGGGCGCCCACGCGAACGAACCGACCGGCGGGTCCACGCTCCTCGCCGTGGCCGAACGGGTCCTGCACGAACGGGAGTTGAGGTCCGGAGTGGCCTGGCACTTCCTGCTGTGCGCGGACCCGGACGGGGCGAGCCTGCATGTGACTCCGGCGCCGCGCAGCCTGCTCGACTACCACCTCGGCTTCTACCGCCCGGCCGGGCCGGAGCAGCCGGAGTGGTCGCCGTCCGTGCTGCCGCCGGACCGGCTGCCGCCCGAGACGCTGGCCCTGACCGGTGTGATCGACGAACTGCGGCCCTACCTCCAGGTGACGCTGCACGGAACCGATCTGGGCGGCAGCTGGGTGCAGTTGACCAAGGACGTGCCGGGACTCGCCGAGCCGTTCGCCAAGTCCGCGGCCGAGTTGCACATCCCGGTGGAGACCGGCGCGTCGGACGCCGCCGGATGGCCCACCTCCGGACCCGGGGTCCGGGTGATGCCGGGACCGGAATCCGGTGTCGCCTACCCGAGCATGCCGGACGACGCGCGGCGCAGTACCTGGTACCACACGCACCGGTACGGCGGTCTGACGGCCGTCATCGAGGTGCCGATGTGGGCGAGCGACCTGGTGGACGATCCGGCGCCGCATCCCGCTCCGGCGGCCGCGATGCGCCGGCTGGCGCACCGGCTGCGGCGGGACGCGGCGCAGGTGGAGCAGGTGCTGGCGGAGGCGCTGCCCCGGCTGGAGGGCACCGAGGATCCGCTGCTGCGGGCCGCCGGCTGGGCGCTGGAGCTGATCCCGGGGCTGGCCGCGGACTGGATCCACTCGCCGCCCGTCGACACGACGATGGCCTACGTCGGCAGCGTGGACGCGTTCGGACGGCGGCTTCCGCTGCGGGCGGCGGCGATGCTGCTGCGGGTGCTACGGGCCACCGACGACCGTGCCGCGCCCGGGCTCGAACGGCTCGTGGCCGGGTGGTGCGAAGCCTTCGCGAAACGTTTCCGCGCGCGGTGGGTCCCCCTGGAGCACCAGGTCGAACACCAGGCGCGCACGGTGCTGGCGGCGGCCCTGCACGCACGCGAGACGACCATGTGAGCCGACCGCGTGAGCGCGCCGGCCACCGTGGCGTCCCCGCACGGCGCCCGGCGCTCCCGGCGCACGGGCACGGCAACCGGAACCAGAACCGGAATCGGCACGGGCACAGGCACAGGCACAGGCACAGATATGGGTACGGCCAGGATCCCGCTCGCGCTCACGCCGCCGCGAGCCGGAAGGCCACCCGGCCGAAGGCGACCTGGTCGCCCGCGCGGACGACGGCGGCGCCGATCACCCGACGCCCGTTCACGACCGTGCCGTTGGTCGAACCGAGGTCCCTGAGGACCCACATGCCGCCCTGCCGGGTGAGTTCGGCGTGCACACGGGAGACCGTCTCGTGGGTCAGCCGCAGGCCGTTGGCGGGGTCGCGGCCGATGCGCAGCGGGTGGACGGCCGCCGGGTGCGGCAGTTGCAGCTTGGGCAGCCGTTCGGCCTGCCAGGCCCTGCGCAGCCGTACGGTGAACCCGGAGACCGCTTCCACGGCGCGCAGGACGGTGCGCGCGAGGCTGCCCTCCCCCGGCAGGTCGGCGGTGAGCGCGGCGAGTTCGTCGGGCCGGCGGGCGGCGAGCACGAGTTCCATGCGGTGCACGAACGTGTCGTGCGACAGCCGGCCCAGGGCGACGCCGTCGCGGAGCACCTTCAGCGCCTTCTCGCGCTCGGCGTCGGACAACCGCGCGGGATGAGTGTGGTGCTCGAAGGACGACGTCACGCTGGTGATTGTCGGCCAGCGCGACCGGGGGTGTCCAGCAGGCCCCGGCGGCGCGGAAAGGGCCGCCACGCGCGCGTACTTCCGGCGACATGCCGGAAGCCAGGATTCGAAAGCGGATCGATGCCGCTCACGGCACGATGGACGGACTACATCACGGTGAGCAGACGAAGGGGAACCGTCCGTGCAGTTCGAGGTGTGGGCACCGCAGGCAGGCCGGGTGACGCTCCATTGCGAGGGCGCCACGCGCGCGTTGGAACGCGATCCGGAGCGGGCGGGGTGGTGGTCGGGGCAGGCGGAGGCGGGTGACGGCGCACGGTACGGGTTCGCGCTGGACGACGGCCCGGTGCTGCCCGATCCCCGGTCGCGCCGCCAGCCGGACGGACCGGACGGGCCGAGCGCCGTGGTCGACCACGGGCGGCACGCGTGGCGTGCGCGGTGGGCGGGGCGCTCGCTGCCGGGCGCCGTGCTGTACGAGCTGCACGTGGGCACGTACACCCCCGAGGGCACGCTGGACGCGGCGGCCGATCGGCTGGACCACCTGGTGCAGCTGGGCGTGACGCATGTGGAGTTGATGCCGCTGTGCCCGTTCCCGGGGCGGCACGGCTGGGGTTACGAGGGCGTGTCGCTGTGGGCGGTGCACGAACCGTACGGCGGTCCGGAGGCGCTGAAGCGGTTCGTCGACCGGGCGCACGGACTCGGGCTCGGCGTGGTCCTGGACGTCGTGCACAACCATCTGGGCCCCTCCGGCAACCATCTGCCCGCGTTCGGCCCGTACTTCACCGAGACCCATCACACCCCTTGGGGCGCGGCCGTGAACCTGGACGCGCCCGGCTCCGACGAGGTGCGCGCGTATCTGGTGGGCAGCGCGCTGGCCTGGCTGCGCGACTACCGGATCGACGGGCTGCGGCTGGACGCGGTGCACGCGCTGCGGGACACGCGCGCGGTGCACTTCCTGGAGGAGCTGTCGGCGGCCGTGGACGGTCTCGCCGCCGAACTCGGCCGACCGCTGTTCCTGATCGCCGAGTCCGACCTCAACGACCCGCGGATCATCACTCCGCGCGCGGAAGGCGGCCTCGGGGTGCACGCACAGTGGAACGACGACTTCCACCACGCCCTGCACACCGCCCTGACCGGCGAGTCCCAGGGTTACTACGCCGATTTCGCGCGGGCTCCGCTCACCGCCGTCGCCAAGACGCTGACCGGCGGTTTCTTCCACGACGGTACGTATTCGAGCTTCCGGGGCCGGCGGCACGGCCGGCCGCTGGACCGCGCCCGCGTCGCCGGGCACCGGCTGCTCGGCTACGCCCAGACCCACGACCAGATCGGCAACCGGGCCCTGGGCGACCGGCTGGCCGCCACGCTCTCCCCGGGCCTGCTGGCCTGCGCGGCGACGCTCACGCTGACCGTGCCGTTCACGCCGATGCTGTTCATGGGCGAGGAGTGGGCGGCGGGCACACCGTGGCAGTTCTTCACCGACCACACCGACCCGGAGCTGGCGGAGGCCGTACGGCGGGGCAGGCGGCGGGAGTTCGCGGCGCACGGCTGGGCCGAGGAGGACGTGCCGGACCCACAGGACCCGGCGACCCGCGACCGTTCCTGCCTGGACTGGTCGGAGCCGGAGCGCGAGCCCCACGCGCGCGTACTGGCCTGGTACCGCCGGCTCGTCGCGCTGCGCCGGGAGCAGCCGGACCTCACCGATCCCGACCTCGCCGACACCAAGGTGGCCTGCGACGAGGAGGCACGCTGGCTGGCCTTCCGCCGCGGGGACGTCCGGGTCGCCGTGAACCTCGGCCCCGAGCCCGCGGCGATTGCGCTGGGCACCGGCCGGGCCGGGGTGCTCGCCGCGTGGGAACCGGTCGGGACGCCGGGCCCGGACGGAGTGCTGCACCTTCCCGGGGAGTCCTGCGTCGTCCTGCATCAGGGCTGACGCGCGCGGGCCGACAGGCGCGGGCGGACGCACCCGCCGCCGGCGGCGCCCACTGTCCCATCCGCCTGCCACCGAACCCGCCCACCGCCGGACCCGCCCACAGTGGGCTCGGCCCCGGGATCCGCTCGCCGTACGTCGGCACCGGGCCATGGGGGCGGCCCCGGTCGGCTACTCCCTGTCGTCCGGCGATTCGTCCGGCAATTCGTCCCTGAGTTCGGTCACCCGCTCCAGCAGGATCGCCTCCCAGGCCCGGCGCAGTTGGCTCCGCAGGAGCGGCAGCGGACCCACGTCATGGCCCGCGAGGCGGTCCGCGAGCCGCAGGACGGTGTCGCAGCGGGCGAGCCACAGGCCGCGCAGACAGGGCCGGGGACCGTAGTCGGCGAGGGTGGCGGCGCGCACGGCCGCGCCGGAGCCGACGGCGAGCGCGAGCCCGGCAATGTCCTCGGCGGGATCGCCGACGGCCGCGTCGGTCCAGTCGAGGACACCGCGCACCCGCCCGTCGGGGCTGACCATCAGGTGCTCGCCCTTGAGGTCGTGGTGGACCAGGACGGCGATGCCGGTTTGCGCGGTGAGCTGTGCCGCGCCGGTCCGGGTGAGCTGCCGCAGCAGGACGGGGTCGAACTCGTCGGCGGCACCGAGGCGTTCGGCGGCGGGCACCGCCATCCGGCGCAGCGCCTCCAGGGAGCGCGGGGCGGCCCGTGGCACGCCCAGGCTGCCGGCCTGTCGTACGGGCACCTCGCGCAGGCCCGTGAGCAGCCCGGCCAGGTCGGCCTCGCCGACGGCGGACACGTCGTTCTCCTCCCCGGAGCCGCCGGGCAGCCTGGTGTCGAGGGTGTAGGACAGCCCCGGCGCCCACTCGCCGTGCGCGACGCTGACCGGGACGCCCACCGGCAGATACGGGCGTACGAGGTCGCGCAGGCGCAGCTCGCGCCGCTGGCGGACGGTGGCGTCCCGGTCGAGGGCGAGGCGCAGCACGTAGGTGCCGCCGACCCACCACGTGGCGTGCTCGCCGCCCTCCGCGACCGGCCGCACGTCGGGTCCGGACGCGCCGTACGCGTTCTCCTTGACGATGGCACGGATCAGCCGGCGGACGGTGTCCGTGGAAGGGGGCGGTGCCTGGGTCATGGTCGGGCCGTTGTCGTCCGGGATGTCGTCGAGTGGGGTCTCCTGCTCGGGGGGCGGCGCGGGACGGCGCCCTCACTCCACTATGACCATCTCCCGGGTGGTGTCGTTGAGCCGGCGGCCGCCGTCCTCGGTCACGGTCACGATGTCCTCGATGCGCACCCCGAACCGGCCGGGCAGGTAGATGCCGGGCTCCACGGAGAAGCACATGCCGGGCACGAGGGGCCGCTCCTCGCCCTCGATCATGTACGGCGGCTCGTGCGTGGTGACGCCGATGCCGTGACCGGTGCGGTGGATGAAGTACTCGCCGTACCCGGCGTCCTCGATCACCGCACGGGCCGCACGGTCCACCTCCTGGCAGGCGGCCCCGGGCCGGACCGCGCGGAAGCCCGCCTCCTGGGCGGCGCGCACGATGTCGTGGACCCTGCGCTCCTCGTCGGTGGGCTCGCCCACGTGGACCGTGCGGGTGGTGTCGGAGCCGTAGCCGTCCTTCAGGCCGCCGAAGTCCAGGACGACCATGTCGCCGCGGCGGATGACGCGGTCGCCGACCTCGTGGTGCGGGTTGGCGCCGTTCGGCCCGGAGCCGACGATGGTGAAGTCGACCTGCGCGTGCCCGAACCGCCGCAGCAGGCCGGCCAGGTCGCGGCCCAGGTCCGTCTCGCGGCGCCCGGCGAAGGTGGCCTTCCGGATCTCCTCGAACGCCGCGTCGGCGGCGGCCCCCGCGGCGGCCAGCAGTTCCAGTTCAGCGGCGTCCTTGACCGCGCGGAGCATCGGCAGGGCGTCGGTGAGGGAGGCGTAGGAGGTGTCGGGCAGCGTCTTCTGGAGGCCGAGCAGGTGCATCGCCCAGGCGTTGTCGCTGATGCCGAACCGGCCGTCCGGGGCGAGCAGGGTCCGGGTCACCGTGTAGGGGTCCGTGCCGTCGGTCCAGTCGCGCAGCGTCAGGGCGGGTGCGCCGGCCGCCTTCTCCGCGTCCGGGGCCTCCAGGGTGGGCACGACGAGCACCGGATCCCGGCCGGGGGCCAGTACCAGCAGGGTGAGCCGCTCGGTGGCGGCGGTGGGTGCGTAGCCGGTGAGCCAGACCAGGTCGGGTCCCGGGGCGACCAGCAGCCCCGCGAGCCCCGCGTCGGCGGCGGAGCGCGCCGCGCGCTCCATACGGGCCCGGTAGTCGTCGGCGGTGAACTGAGCGGGGGCGCTACCGGACATCCGGGCCTCCTGGGACGCGTGCGGGGGCAGGGCAGGGAACCACGGAAGCATCCTGCCCGGACGCGGGGGACGACGCGAGCCGGTTACGGACTCGCGCCCGCCCGGGCGGGTCGTCGCGGAGCCGGGCCGACGCCTTCACCGACCCCTCGCCCCGACCGGAAAAGCCACCGAGGTACGTCGGTGCGCCCCTGGAACACGGCCGGAACACCGCCCTCCGCACCCCCTCGAAGCGGACCCCCTCGAAGCGCACCCCCTCCCCACGCGCTCCCCACACCGGAGCCGCCGGCCGTCCGTTCCCCGGTGCTCTCAGGTGACGACGCCGGGGACGACGGTCAACTGCTGGTAGCCGCCGCTTGAGTGGCGCAGGGTGAGGGTGACCGGTGCGCCCGGTCGGGCCCGGGAGACGGCCCGTAGGAGATCGGCGGCCGTGTCGACGCGGCTCGGCCCGAACTGGAGGAGTACGTCCCCGCGGACCAGGCCCGCCGTGTAGCCGGGGCCGGGCACATGGACGCCGATGACCAGTGCCCCCGCCTTCTCGGCGTCCACGGCCTCGACGCCGAGCGTCAGGCCGGCCGGCGCCGCCGCGGGATGCGGGGCCGCCGCGTGCGTGACCGGGGCCGACGGGCGTGGCGGCGGCTGCCGCTCGGCGTCGGCGAGTTTGCCCATGCCGATCACGGTGGCGCCGACGGTGCCGAGTCCGACGCCGGACAGGACCAGCACCGCGCCGGCGAACAGGCCGAACAGCACGGCCCTGATCCGCCGGCCGCGCCGGCGGGCGGCGTGCGGGCGTCGGGTGGGACCCGGCGTGCCGTCGGCCGGCCGTTCCTGACCGGGCACCGGCTGGGGACGCAACGCTGTCTGTTCCATGGATCGCCTCCGGCAGGTGTCTACCCGGAGGGTGTGGGCACGACGAGCCACGAACGAGTGAGACTGGCCCCGGACCGGCAGCGGGAAGCCATCGGGATCGGGGGTCCGGCGACCGCCGCCGCTGCCGGGAGGCGGCGGCGCGGCCGTCGGCCGGCCCCGAAGCGGCGGCCCGAAGCGGTGGGGCGGGTGCGGCAGCATGAGTGCCATGGTGCGGGGGAGGCGGCAGCGGTGCGGGGGCGGCTCGCGCCCGCGCCCGGTGGGTGTGCGGGCGCCGGCGCGAGCCGCGTCCGAGCCGGTGGTTCCGGCCCCGCGGTGCCCTGCCTCAGCTGACGGGCAGCGCGGGCGCGGGAGGCCGGTCCGGCAGGAAGCCGTGGGAACGGCGGGCCAGGTAAGCGGACTGGTAGCGGTCGACCTGGCGGTGCCAGTGCAGGATTCCGGCGAGCCAGTTCCGCAGGTCGGCCACGTATCCGTCGAGTGCCCGGCCCGCCTCGTCCGAGAGGTCGAAGTCCTGCCGTACGACCGGGAGTTCGTTCGCCACCACGTGCTGGAACTGCTCCATGCGCTGGGTCATCAGGTCGTGTACGACGCCCAGTGCCCCCGGGTAGTCGACGCCGAAGAAGTTCTGCACGACGAGGACGGAGTTGTGGATCTCTCCTTCGTACTCGATCTCCTTCTGGTAGGAGAAGACGTCATTGAGCAGGCACGCGTAGTCGACCGCGGCGTTCTCCATCGAGCGCACCGGCCCGCTGCGGTACACCTCGGGCGGGATCGACGGGCCCTGGCCCATCCGGCACAGGCTGAGGGTGAGGTCGGCGCCGAAGGTGGCACGCCGCATCTCCAGGTAGTCGACCGGGTCGGGGATTCGATTCTGCAGTTGGTTGGACAGCTCCCACAGCCAGCTCTCGGTCATCGTGTCGACGGACGCCTTCATGGAGCGCCGCTGCTCATCGGTCATCCCGGCCGTCGTGCGGGCCCACAGGTCGATGAGACCGCGCTCCAGGGCGTTGCCGGGCGCGGGGACCGGCTCGCCGTCCAGGGGCATGCACGCCGAGAGCCGTGCCGTGGTGGTCCGGGCGGCTGCCAGGTCCCGGCGGTGGCCGAACAGCAGTGGGTAGTAGTCGTCGCCGTAGGTTCCCCAGGAGAGCCATGCGGAGCTGAGGTCGAGGGCCTCGGGCGTGGCGTCCGGGTCCAGGCCGGCGGCGCACAGCGCGAGGTCGTAGGCGGTGAGCCGGTCCTCGTCCCAGATGCCCTCCGCCAGCATGCCCATGCGGTGCATCCAGCCGGTGAGCCGCCCGCGGGCGGCGTCCAGGTGGGGGGACAGCTCCACCTGGTAGGGCATGTGGAAGTCGGGCAGCAGGGACGGACCGACCTTCTGGAACGGCAGGTGGGAGTAGGCGCGCAGCCGCTCGGCCGCGGCGGAGGAGAGCAGGGCGCCGATGTCCGCCGCCGAGGTGCCCGGGCCGGTCGGTCCGTGCCAGGGGGAGGCCGAGACGGCGCCCTCGTTCATGTACCGGCTGGAGCGGAGGTGCCATTCGTGGCCGCCGGACTGCCAGTCCTGGAGCCCCTTGGTGTACGCCGCCACCCCCGCCACCTGGCCGGGGGTGAGGCCCTTCTCCAGGGCGAGCGCGGGCACTTCGGTGAGCGCGGTGTGCTCGAACTGGTGCAGGCGCGAGGTGAGGATGTCGTTGACCGTGTCGGCGGCCTCCTGGGTGCCGCAGCCGAAGAAGGTCTCCAGGACGAGCACCCCGTTGCTGTTCTCGCCCTCGTCCTCCACCTCCCGCTGGTAGGAGAACAGGTCGTTGCGCAGGTGCACGGCGTCGGAGAAGGTCTCCATGAGCACCCGCAGCGGGCGCGTGCCGGCCACGGCGGCGGGCACCTCGGCGGTCGCGTACTCCACGAGCCCCGCCGACCAGGGGGCGCCCCCCACCTTGCGGCGCATCTCGATGTACTCGACGGGGTTGGCGATCCGTCCCTCGTTGATGTTGGACAGTTCCCACAGCGACTCGTTGAGCAGGTGCTCGGTGGCGACGGCGAACCGTGCGCGCCAGTCGGCGGACATCGCCGGCACCGTGCGTGCCCAGAGGTCGGCGAGGCCCGCCTCGACGGGGTTCTCCGGCTCCGGCACGGGGGCCGTCAGGTCGAGCGGCATGAACTGCGGCAACCGGTCGAGGTGGGCCTTGCCCGCGGCGCGGTCCTGGCTGCGCTTGTACTTCTCCAGGAAGTGGTCGTCGAAGAAGAACACCCACACGTACCAGTCGGTGATCAGCGAAAGGGCGGGGCCGTCGCAGTCGGGATGCGTGTACGCGCACAGCAGACCGTAGTCGTGCGCCTCCAGGTCGTCCTGGTCCCAGATCCCGGAGCCCTCCAGCATGCCCATCTCGCGCGCCCACGCGGTCGAGTGGGCACGTGCCTCGTCGACATGCGGGTTCAGCCGCGCGGGATACGGCATGTAGAAGTGCGGGAGTACGAAGGGCTGCGTCATGGCGGGGGCCCTACCCTGGCCCCTCAACCCCCATCCGCACCCCAGCACATGATCACACCATCGCGTGAACCCCGGCCGAACAACCCCCTTTTCCGCGGGGCGAGCGCCTAGCCGCCCCGCAGGTCGCGCCGTGCCGTACCGTCAACCGCCCGCGGCGCCGCCCCGGCCGATCGCACGGTTCTCCGTCCCCCTCGGGGGCCGCCCCCGCCGCGGCTTCCGGGTGGTGCGGGGTTGTTGGCGGGGCGAGTCGGGGGCACGGTGGAGAGGTGGCGTCCAAGTCGTTCCAGCAGCCGGTTCCCGATGTCTTCGATCCTCGCCGGTACGCCCTGGGCGTGCCGTACGACGACTACCGGCTGCTGCGCGATCACCACCCGGTGGTCTGGCAGGACGAGCCCGAGGTGCTCGGCTGGCCGGCCGGGCCCGGGTTCTGGGCGGTGACACGGCACGCGGACGTGGTGCGGGTGCTCAAGGACTCCGCGGCCTTCTCGTCGTACGCGGGCGCGACCCAGATCCGCGATCCCGACCCCGCCGACCTGCCCTTCATCCGGCGCATGATGCTCAACCAGGATCCGCCGCACCATGGCCGGCTGCGCCGCCTGGTCAGCCGGGCCTTCACACCGGCGCGGGTGAACCGGTTCGCGGCACTGGCCCGGGAGCGGGCCCGCGCCCTTCTCGCCGGCGCGCTGGCCACGGCCCGGGACGGCGACGGCACGGTCGACGTGGTCGGCGCCGTCACCGACGAGTACGCGCTGCTCAACCTGGCCGACCTGCTGGGTGTCCCGCCGGGCGACCGAGGGCTGCTGCTGCGCTGGACGCGGCGGGTCATCGGCTACCAGGATCCGGACGAGGCGGGCGAGCAGGCGCGGGACTCGGCGGGCCGGCCGGTCGATCCGCGCTCCCCGGCCCAGCTGCGGGACATGTTCGGGTACGCGCGGCAGTTGGCCGACCACAAGCGGCGTCATCCGGCCGACGACGTGCTGACCACGCTCGCGCTGGACGGCGAACTCGCCGCGGGCGAACTGGAGATGTTCTTCTTCCTGCTCACCGTCGCGGGCAACGACACCGTGCGCGGCGCCGCCCCGGGCGGTCTGCTGGCGCTGGCCGAGCACCCGGGGGCGTACCGGCTGCTGCGCGAGGGGAAGGTCCGGCTCGCCCCGGCCGTCGACGAGCTGCTGCGCTGGCATCCGCCCGTGCTGACCTTCCGCCGTACTGCCGTACGGGACGCCGAGCTGGCCGGGCGGGCGCTGCGCGCGGGCGACAAGGTGGTCGTCTTCCACGCGTCGGCCAACCGTGACGAACGGGCGTTCACCGATCCCGACCGTCTGGACCTCGCCCGTACGCCCAATCCGCACGTCTCCTTCGGGGACGGCCCGCACGTCTGTCTGGGCGCCCACTTCGCCCGGCTCCAGCTACGGCTGCTGTACGAGGAGGTGCTGCGCGCGCTGCCCGGACCGCCGCGCCTCGCCGGACCTCCCGAGCGGCTGATGTCGAACTTCATCAACGGCATCAAGTCGCTGCCGCTGCAACCGGCCTGACGTCCGGGCACCGCCGTACGGCGCCGGGCCGTTTCGTCCCGGCACCCGGCAGTTCCGTCCCGGCGCCACTCGGTTTCGCTCCGGCGTGACGCGCGTTCCGGGGTCGCCGCCCGAGGGACCGCGCGGTTCAGGCGGTTCGGATCTCCCGCTCCAGTTGGGTGGCGAGCGTCAGGTAGCGGGCCCGGCGGGGCACCGGCACCAGGCCGCGGATCAGCAGGTACCACATCTCGGCGATCCGGCGGGGCAGCCGGCCGACGGGTTCGAGGGAGCGGCCGGCGACGCGGGTGCCGACGAAGAAGCTGACCAGGGAGTGGGCGACGGCCTCCACGTCGACGTCCGGGTGCAGGTCGGAATCCTTGACGGCACCCAGGATTCTTCGGGTGGCCAGCTCCAGCCACTCGGTGAAGGGGTGCTTGAGCGGTGCCCGCACGGCGATGTCCGCGGTGGCCAGGCGGAGTCCGGCCCGGGGGATGGGGCCCTCCACGGCGAGTCGGGCGATGCCGAACGTGGTCCGCATCAGGGACTCCAGCGAGGAGCAGCCGCGGCGGTCGACCTCGGCCGCCAGCTGCCGCACGGTTCTGGACTGGAGTTCCATGATGGCGTGCGCCAGGTCCTCCTTGGCGGCGAAGTGGAAGTACAGCGCCCCCTTGGTGACCCGGGCGTGCTCGACGATGTCGCTCAGGCTGGTCGACTCGTAGCCGCGACGGTCGAACAGGTCGGCCGCGGCCGTGAGGATCGTGGCGCGGGTCTGCTCGGCGCGTAACTGCCTCGCCATCTGCTGGACACTCCTTGACGGACCGGAAAAGAACGGGACGTGCCGTTTGTTTTTTACCCCCCGCACACGATAACTCACCGTGCGACAGCGGTCGGTCGGCGTACGGACCGGGTGACCGGCCCGGACGGCGGTCCGGTTGCCGGCGGCCCCGACCACCCTCCTGCCTCCGCAAACGGACGATGTCGAGGCACGGCTCCCCCTCGGGTCCCGTCCGGCTTCCGGAGGCTCCGGCGGACAGTGGTGCGCCACACCGGAGATCGCCACGATAGAAGGCGGACGGTCGGTTCTCAATGGGAAGTCGGCCGCTCCGGTAATCGGACGGGTGGTCGGTGCGCCCGCGCATCGACGGCCGCCCTGAGCCGTGGATGCCGGTCGCTCGCGGTCATCACCGCCGCAGCGACCCGGACGACCGCAGGACCGCGGGCGGCCTCGCCCCCGCCGCCGTGCGCCGGGTCCGCAAACCCGCACCCTGATTCATACCGGGCGACCGGTATGAGCGACGGCACCGACGGGTACACCTGACCGGGTCGGTGCCGCGGACCGGCCGGTCACTCGGCGCCGGGCGTGGAACTCAATCGGGCTCCCATGAGTTTCTACGGTGCTGTAGACGTGATCGAGTGCGCATACGAGGAGTTCGCATGGCTCTGTGGGACCGCATCAAGGAGTCGGCATCGACGATGCAGACCCAACTGGTGGCGAAGAAGAACGACCTGAAAAGCGGTGCGTTCCGGGACGCGAGCATGGCGATGTGCGCGCTCGTCGCCGCCGCCGACGGGACCATCGACCCGAGCGAGCGGCAGCGGGTCGCCCAGCTGATCGCCACCAACGAGGTGCTGCAGAACTTCCCGGCGGACGACCTGCGGCGCCGTTTCGAGGAGAACCTGAACAAGCTGACCACCGACTTCGACTTCGGCAAGGTCAGCGTGCTCCAGGAGATCGCCAAGGCGAAGAAGAAGCCCGCCGAGGCACGCGCCGTGATCCAGATCGGCATCGTCATCGGCGGCGCCGACGGCGACTTCGACAAGACCGAGCAGGCCGTGGTGCGGGAGGCGTGCTTCACGCTGGACCTCCCGCCGCACGAGTTCGACCTCTGACGACCCGTATCCGGCGCTGTGGCCGCGGCAGGCGCCGGGTCGATGCCGACATCGGTGCCGACATCGGTGCCGGTGCCGGTGCCGTCGGCGGAGCTTCGCCGACGGCACCGGTCCGCGGCCTCGGCCGACCCGCGCGTCGAGCAGTCACCGCCTCCGCGGTGGTGCGTCCGCCTGCTGCGGTCGGTACCCGCGCCGGTGCGCGGTCGCACCGGCAGCGGCAGCGGTTCGCTCGCGGTCGTGATGTCGGTCGTCATGTCGGTCGTCGCCCATGTCCCCGGTCAGGGGGCGGCCTCGGTGTCCGACGGGAGCACGGCCGGGGCCGGATCCAGTGCTCCCGGGGGCGACGGGCTCGGCGGCCGCGTCGGCGAGCCGGACGGTCCCGGGGTGCCCGGCGGTCCCGGGGTGTGCCGCCGCCGGGGCGCCGGTGTGTCCAGGTCGCGCCCGTCCCGTGTGACGCGGATCTCCCGGGGTCGGCCGACCCGACCCACCCCAGGGGCCGGGAATCAGACCCCGAGAGCGGCGGCCGTACCCCCGGGGCCCGGGGGCGGGACGGAGTCCGGCGGCACGGCCCCGGGGTCGGAGGAGACGACCCCGGGGTTCGAGGACACGCGTGTCGCGCCGTCCGGGCTCGATCCCAGGACGCGGGGTATCAGCCGAGGCCGACGGACTTCAGCCAGGTCTTGGCGACGTCCAGCGGGTCCTTGTTGCCCGACTGCACCTGGGTGTCGAGGTCCAGCAGGGTCGCCGTGTCGAGCTTGGCGGAGACCGCGTTGAGCGCGTCGACGCCGTCCTTGGAGAGCCCGCTCTTGTAGACCAGTGGCTGGACGTTGGCGAACCCGAAGAGGTTCTCCGTGTCCTGGAGGACGACGAACTTCTCCTTGGTGATGGTCGGGTCCGTGGTGAAGATGTCGGCGGCCTGCACGGTGTCCTTCGTCAGCGCGGCCTGGGTGAGCGGGCCGCCCGCGTCGAGCGCCTTGAAGGACTTGAACTCGATGCCGTACACCGACTTCAGTCCCTCAAGGCCCTGGTGCCGGGTCTGGAATTCCGGCGAACCGCCGATGACCAGGTCCTTCGCGACGTTCTTGAGGTCGGCGATGGAGGATTTGCCGGTCAGGCCGTACTTCTTCGCGGTGGCCGCGTTGACGGTGACCGAGTCCTTGTCCTGGGCCGGGGCCGGCTCCAGCAGCGTCAGCTTGGGATCGAGTTTGGCCTCGATGGCCGACGTGGTCTCCTCGGTGCTCTTCGGCGTGGCCTTCGAATCGAGGTAGGCGAGCAGGGCACCGTTGTACTCGGGCAGGACCGAGATCGAACCGTTCTTGAGCAGGCCGTATGTAGTTTCACGGCTGCCGATGTTCGGTTTGTAGGTGACCTTGATTCCTTTGGCCTTCAGAGCCTCGCCATAGATGTCGGCTATCAGGATGCTCTCGGCGAAGTTGTTGGACCCGACGACGACCGAGTCGCCGCTCGCCTTCGCACCGCCCTTGAGCGGGTCGCCGGACGTGTCATCGGAGGAGGAACAGCCCGCCAGCAGGGCCGTTGCAGCGGCGAGTGCGACGGCCGCCGCACCTCGGTGTTTCCGGGTGATCCTGCTGGTGTGGGTGTTGGAAGTCACGATTCCTGTTCCGGACTCAAGTTGTGGGATTGATGGGTGGACACCTTCATGGGACAACTCCACACGATCCAATCCAGACGGTTCTCGCCCAGTCAAGTGCCACTGGATCACCGATTGGATTCGATCTGCGTTCGGCTGTGCGCGGAGAGCGGTCCGTTTGTAACGGATTCTTGATGAAGGGCAAGCTGATCAGCGCTTCAAGGAGCCTGTAGTCTCACCGCAGTTGACAGAGGGCACAGCGGTGCACGGGTTCCGTTTAGGCGTCGTTGCGCGACATTTCCGGGGCAGGAAGCCCCGCACCGGGGCGATGAGGCCCTGTTCACCGGGGTGAGGACGCCCCGCGGATGACATCCCCCACGAAGGAGGACCGGTGTCCACGTACGAGGTGGACGCGCCCGCCCGGCACGCCCCGCCGCCGCGGAACGGGATCAGAGGCTTCGCCGACCGCTGGTCCTTCCGGCGCAAACTCAATCTGCTCGTCGGTGTACCGCTCGCCGTGGTCGCCGTACTCCTGTCGTACCTGATCACCGACCTGGTCCAGCAGTCGAACACGGCGCGCTCCGCGGCGCGGCTGGTGCGCGACAGTGCGCAGGTCGCCCGGCTGGTGGACCGGGTGGAGGCCGAGCACCAGCAGGCGATCCTGCTGTCGGTGCGCTACGAGTCCGGGGACAGCAGGCCCTCCACCGCCGCCTACCTCGCCGCCCAGCAGGCCGTGGACGGCCAGGTGCAGACGGTGCTCGACGCCTTCGGCGACCGGCTGCCGCAGAGCGAGGCGCAGGCGCTGCGTGAGGTGCAGGGCCTGTCCAGTCTGCGTGACTCGGTCGAGACGGCCCATCTGCCGGCCGACAACATCGACCCGGCCTACACCAACGCGGCCGAGGGCCTCATCGACGGCCTCGGTCTGGACCGCGACACCTCCCTCTCGGCCACCTTCACCGGCAACCTGCTGGACTCCCTGCTGCGCGCGGACGCCGCTCACGCCGCCTTCGAGACCAGTGTGTTCTCGGCCACCACCGGAGACACCAACGCGCAGATCGAGTTCACCAACGCGGTCGGCTCCTACGAGCAGTACCGGCAGCAGGCCGACCGGTTCGGCCGGTTCGCCACCGAGGCACAGACGGCGGAACTGGCCGGGATGGAGCACACCTCGGCGCAGCGTGCCATAGCCGAGTCGTTCGCCGAGTTGCAGATCGACGTCGGCAGGCTGCAGTCGGGCAGCCGGCAGGAACTCCGGCGAGCGGTCCACGACGCGCTGGCCGACTATCCCCACTACCCGGACCAGGCCGCCGCCCGGCTGAAGATCGCCACCGCGCTGATCGGCCAGGTCGCCGAGCGGGCCGACGACGCCTCCGGTACGGCCCAGTGGCGCGCCATTCTGCTGCTGGGCGGCACCGCGATCGGCTTCGCCCTCTGGTTCACCCTCTCCGTGCTGGTCCGCCGCTCGGTGATCCGCCCGGTGCAGGCGCTGACCGAGGCGGCGCAGGAGGTCGCCGAGGTCGCCGGCCGGGAACTCGCCCGGGTGGCCGACGACGACACCGAGGACGACGGTCCGCCCCGGCTGCGGGACATGCCCGTCACCGCCCGCGACGAGATCGGTGACCTGGCCGGGGCCTTCGACCACGTACAGAAGACCGCCGCGGCGCTGCTGGAGCGACAGGTGCTCAGCCGTCGCAACACCGCCGAGATGTTCGGCAACGTCGGCCGCCGCGTCAGCAATCTGACCATCCGTCAGCTGGCGCTGATCGACGCGGTGGAGCGCGGCGAGACCGACCCGGCCGTGCTGGAACGCCTCTACTCCATCGACCACATCGCGGTGCGCCTGCGCCGCAACGCCGACAGCCTGATGCTGCTGGCCGGTATCCGGGAGACGGTGCTGGACTCCGGTCCTACGCCGCTGACCAATGTGGTGCGGGCCGCGCTCGGCCAGATCGAGGCGTATCAGCGGGTACGGCTGTACACCGCCTCGGACGCCATGGTCGAGCCGGACATCATCGGCGACCTCACCCTCATGGTGGCCGAACTCCTGGAGAACGCGGTGTCCTTCTCGCCGGAGGGCAGCCCCGTCGAGGTGACCGTGCGCCGCGGCCCGGAGGGCACGCACGTCGTCGTCACCGACCACGGCCTCGGCATGAGCGCGGAGCGGCTCGCCGAGGAGAACGCGCGGCTGATCCGCCGCGAGCGCCTCGACCTCGTGCCGACCAGGGTGCTGGGCCTGTTCGTGGTCGGCACGCTGGCCCGGCGCTGGGAGATCGGGGTCGAGCTGACCCGTACGCCGGGCGGCGGTGTGACGGCCGAGGTGTCGCTGCCGAGCACGCTGCTGCTCAGCATGAGCCCGGTGTCGCCCGGCGCCTCGGCGGCGGGCGGTGACACGGCCCGCCCGACGGCTTCCGACCGGGGGGCCGCCCTGGCCGCCCGTCCCGCCGAGCCCGGTGGCCAGGGCGACCGGGGGGCCGGCGCCGTACCGGGCGTGCCCGCGAGCACCGGTCCGCGCCCGGCCGTGGTCACCACCGGAGCACAGCGTCCGCCCGCCACCGGATCGCCGCTTCCGTCCGCCACCGGATCGTCCGTGTCGTCGTCCGCGTCGTCACGTCCGCGCGCAGACGGCAGCGCCGCCTCCGGGCCGACGCCCGCGCATCCGGGCGGCCGGGACGGCGGGCACGCCTCCGCCGGCTCCGGCGAACCGCACGGTCCGCTCCCCCGCCGGCTGCCCCGGCGCGAACCACCGCAGGGCGCCGACCGCGCCGCCGGGACGAGCACGGAGAATACGGCCGTGACCCCCGGCACCTCCGCCGCGGCCCAGGAGAGGGCCGCGGCTCCCGAGCAGCACCCGCTGCTCCCCCGCGCCCGCACCGGGATACCGCCGACCGCCGCCCGGCCGGAGGACGGCTCCGCCGCCGCCCGCCCGCTGCGCCGGCGGGTCCGCGGGGCCACCCTCAGCACCACCGCGGGTGCCGGGCGGGCCGTACCGCAGGCGGTGCGCCCCCGGGACGCGGCGGCCGAGCGGGAGGCCCTTGAGGAGTTCGAGGCGGCGGTGGCGCGCGCCCGGCTCGACAGCGACACCAGCAGCCTCGAGCGCCCCGGCACCGATGCCGGGCGCGCGGATTCGCCGCACGACCAGAACCACCATCCGGAAGGAGCCGAGCAGTGAGCACGCCGACCGGTGACGCCCCGACGGGCGGCACCACGCCGACCGACCTGCGGGCCGCCGCAGCCGACTTCACCTGGCTGCTGAACCGTTTCGCTACCGAGACCGCGGGGGTGGTCGACGCGATCGCCGTCTCCTCCGACGGCCTGCTCATCGCCGTGTCGGAGCTGCGCGAGCGCGCACACTCCGAACGGCTGGCCGCGATCGTCTCCGGCATCACCAGCCTGGCCGCCGGTGCCTCCGGCAACTACGGCCTGGGCGATCTCAACAAGGTCATCATCGATCTGGAGGGCGGTCATGTGATCGTCTCCGCGATCGGCAGCGGCGCCGTCCTCGGCGTGGTCACCGACAAGGAGGCCAAGCTGGGCAACGTCGCCTACGAGATGACGCTGTTCGCCAACCGGGCCGGGGCCGCGCTCAGCCCCCAGCTGGTGCTCGAACTGAAGAACAGCGTCGGCGCCGCGCCGGCCGGCTGACCGGCCGCCCGCGAAGACCGAGAGAGAGGGCGTGGGAACCCATGGCGGACGGCGCCTCGTCTTCGGGGTACCCGGGCGCCGAGCCGGTCGGCCCGGCGCCCGCCGTACGGCCGTTCCTGGTCACCGCCGGCCGGGTGGCGGACACCGCCTCCGGCCGGACGATGCCCGTCGAGACCCAGGTGGTGGCCACCGCCGCGGGCCTGGACGCGCTCGACCGGCTCTCCTTCGAGCAGCACGACATCGTCGCCGCCTGCCGGCTGCCGCAGTCGCTGGCGGAGCTGGCGGCCCGGCTGCACCTCCACCTCAACGTGGTTCGCGTGCTGGCCGAGGACCTGCGCGACGCCGGCCGGCTGACGGTGTACGTGCCCGACTTCGAAAGCACTCATGACGCATCCGTCCTGCGCAGGGTTATCGATGGCCTGCGGGCCATCCCCGACTCCCGAGGGGTACTCCGTGACACCGACTGAACCACTGGTCCACGGCTCTGCCGCGCATCCCGCCGCACGACCACCCCTGCCGGTGAAGATGGTCGTCGCGGGCGGTTTCGGCGTGGGCAAGACGACGACCGTCGGCACCATCTCCGAGATCGAGCCGCTGACCACCGAGGCCGTGATCACCGAGGTGGCGGCGGGCGTCGACGACCTCACGCACACCCCGGGCAAGACGACGACCACGGTGGCGATGGACTTCGGCTGCATCACCATCGACCCGACGCTCAAGCTGTACCTGTTCGGCACGCCCGGGCAGGACCGGTTCGGGTTCATGTGGGACGACATCGTGGAGGGCGCGGTCGGCGGGCTGGTCATCGTCGACACCCGGCGCCTGGACGACTGCTACGCGGCCGTCGACTACTTCGAGCACAAGGGCATCCCGTTCGCCGTGGCGGTCAACGCCTTCGACGGCCGGGTGGAGCACACCCTGGACGAGGTCCGCTGGGCGCTGGACGTCACCGACGGCGTTCCGCTGGTGGTCTTCGACGCCCGGGAGCGCGGCTCGGTGCGGGACGCGCTGCTCGTCGTGCTTGAGCTGGCGCTGGCCCGCACCGGAGGCTGACCCTCGGCCGCGCCCGCCCTCAGCCGCGCCTGCGCACGCCGGGCGACACCGTGATCCGGGCCACCGCCCAGAACACCGCGAGTGTCGCCAGCGCCATGACGGCCACCAGCGTGGCGCCGCCCACGACCTTCTCGTAGTTGTACTGGTAGAGGCCGTCGATGATGTAGCGGCCGACGCCGCCGAAGCTGACGTAGGCGGCGATGGTGGCGGTGGAGACGATCTGGATGGCCGCCGAGCGCAGGCCGCTGAGGATCAGCGGGAGCGCGACGGGCACCTCGACCTGGAACAGGATCCGCGACTCCGGCATCCCCATGCCCCGGGCGGCGTCCACCGGGGACGGGTCGACGGAGCGCACCGCCTCGTACGTCGTCACCAGGATCGGCGGGATGGCGAGCACGACCAGCGGGATCATCACCGGGAGCAGGCCGAAGCCGAGCAGCACGAACATCAGCACCAGCAGGCCGAAGCTGGGCAGCGCGCGGGCGGCGGTGGCGATGGACGCGAGGATGTTGCCGCCGCGTCCGGTGTGCCCGGTGAGCAGGCCGAGCGGCAGGCCGATGGCGGCAGCGACGGCGAGGGCCAGCAGCGAGTACTGGATGTGCTGGAACACCCGGGTGGGGATGCCGTCGTAGCCGTGCCAGTGGGCGCCGTCGCTGAAGAAGGCGTTGATGAAGTGGAGTACGTTCACCGGACTGCGTCCTCCAGGGCGACCGCGGTCGCGTCGGGCCGGGTCTTGGTGGCGGCCTCGGCGGCGCGGGCCTTGCGGGTGCCGCGCGGCATCCAGGGTGTCAGGAGCAGACGTACGCCGATCAGCACGGCGTCCGCGAGGATGGCGAGCACGGCCGTGCCGACGACGGACATCCACACCAGGCGGGGTTCGTGGTAGATCATGCCGTCGTTGAGCAGGTTGCCGAGTCCGCCCTGGTTGCCGATCAGCATGCCGACGCTGACCAGGGAGATGCTGGACACCGTGGCCACCCGCAGCCCGGCCATGATCGCGGGCACCGCGATCGGAAGCTGGACCTGGAAGTACCGGCGCACCGGCCCGAGGCCCATGGCGGTGGCCGCGTCGAGGGTCTCCTGCGGCACCGAGCGGACCCCGTCCACGATCGCCGGGACGAACACCACCAGGCTGTAGACGGCCAGCGGGATCATCACGGTGATCTCGCTCTGGCCCGTGTAGTCGATGAGGACGACGAAGAAGGCGAGCGACGGGATCGCGTACAGCACGGTGGTCACGCCCAGTACCGGCGGGTAGAGCCGCCGGAAGCGCACGCACAGCTGGGCGATCGGCAGCGCGACGAGCAGCCCGGCCACGACCGGCAGCAGCGCCTCGCGCAGATGCAGCCCGACCAGGCCGAAGTAGCTGTGCTGGAGGTCGCTGGGGATGTCGAAGAAGCCGCTCATCCGCCGACCTTCGCCTCACTGCGTCCGCTCGCGTGCGCGGCGCGGATCGCCTCGCTGACGACCTGCTGCGACACGACGCCGACGACGCGTCCGTCGGCGTCCACGCCCGTGGCCCAGCCGGTCGGTGACAGCACGGCGCCGTCGAGGGCGGCGCGCAGCGAGTCGGTGCCGGGCACGAACGGCCGCCCGTACGCCAGCAGCCGCTCCCGGTCGATCTGCCCCGGGGTGAGGTCGTCGGGGGCGCTCCAGCCGAGCGGCTTGCCGTCGGGGTCCGTGACCAGCAGGTACGGCACGTCGTCGGCGGCGCGGGCGGCGATCAGCGCGGCGTCGGCGTCGATCGCGACGACCGGCGAGGTGCGCAGTTCCAGGTCGCCGGAGGGGAAGAACGAGAGCCTGCGGATGCCTCGGTCGGCGCCGAGGAAGTCCTCGACGAAGGCGTCCGCGGGCGCGCTCAGCAGTTCGGCGGGCGGGGCGAACTGGGCCAGTCTGCCGCCGGTGCGCATCACGGCGACCATCGTGCCCAGCTTGATGGCCTCGTCGATGTCGTGGGTGACGAAGACGATCGTCTTCCCCAGTTCCTCCTGGATGCGCAGCAGCTCGTCCTGGAGTCCCTTGCGCACCACGGGGTCGACGGCCGAGAACGGCTCGTCCATCAGCAGCACCGGCGGGTCGGCGGCGAGGGCGCGGGCGACACCGACGCGCTGCTGCTGGCCGCCGGACAGCTGGTAGGGGTACCGCTTGGCGAGCGAGGCGTCGAGCCCCACGCGTGCCATCAGCTCCGCGGCCCGCGCCCGGGCCTTCTGCTTGCTCCAGCCGAGCAGCCGGGGCACCGTCGCGATGTTGTCGACGATGGTGCGGTGCTGGAAGAGGCCCGCGTTCTGGATGACGTACCCCATCGACCGGCGCAGTGTGGTGACCGGCTGCTCCTGGATGTCGACGTCGTCGAGGAGGATCCGTCCCTCGGAGGGGTCCACCATCCGGTTGATCATCCGCAGGGTGGTCGTCTTGCCGCAGCCGGAGGGCCCGACGAGCACGGTGATCGAGCGGTCCGGGATCTCCAGCGACAGTTGGTCGACCGCCACGGTGCCATCGGGGTATCGCTTGGTGACTGAATCTATCCGTATCAAAGCGCCGAATACCCTTCGGGTTTGGCAGAAACTGGCCATTTTCGGCCACGGTCGTCGGTGCGCAGCCCGTTGCGTGGAGAGTTTAGACCGCGACTGTTTCAGTACTTTGGCGGGCGACGGCCCACCACCAGGTCGTGACCGGACCGTGCCGGAGGTCCGGACCGTGGCCGGATGCCGCCACCGGGCCGCGGGCGGAGATCGCGACCGGGGCCGGAGGTCGTGACCGGACCGTGACCGGACCGTGGTCGGCCCGTGGCCGAAAGTCGGCGTGCGGCACCCCGCCCGCGCGGCGGCACACCACCCTTCCGGCGCCACCGGGTACTTCGCCGACCACACGGCCTCTCGACCGGGGACCGCCGCACGGCGACACCTTGACGCAACCTACCAGGTAGGCCACCCTCATCGATCGACCACGAAGATCGCGTCAGGCCGCCGCCCCCAGGAAACGCCTTGGAGAGCCATGCCCGCGCCGCGCCTCGTCTCCCGTCCGCGAAGAATCACTTCGGCGGCGTCGGCCCGGTCGTCCTCGTCCACGGCAGCCGGCCGCGGTCACCGCCCGGCTTCGGCCACCCAGGGGTGATCGTCTCCGTCGCGGCCCACGGCGGCCGGGTGGCGCCGGCGAACCCGGGCGCGACGCCGCTGAGGGCACACCGGGTCGAGGCGGCCCTGCGCTCCGGCGCCCCGCCCGCCGAGGCGGCCGCGCACGCCGCGGAGGGCACGTCGGCGGGCAGCGACTTCCTCGCGGACCGGGAGTACCGGGAGCACCTGCCCGGATCCTGACCCGCCGTGCCCTGGAGGGCCGCACGGACTGATCCGGGCCGGTCGTCGCCACATCGCGGGGGGGCGAGCGAGGTTGCGGCGGTGCCCCAGGGGCGGGTGTCATGTTTCGGCGTGCCCGAACCGGTCCAGTGTTCCCGAAAGGAGCCAGGACACGTGACCCCCAGGGAAACCTCCCCCGAAGCGTTCTTCGCGGTCGCCCGCACCCGCGCCGACCGCCCCGCGCCGAACCGGCCCGGGAGGACGCCGCCGCAGGCATCCATCCGCGGCCGAGGCGCCGTTCACCGTGCCGGACGGGAACGCACAGGCGCTTTTGCGCCCCTGCCGACCTGGCCGACGGGGATCGGGCCGCTCGTCGCGCACCGCCGCGCCGCCGGCTGCGCGACGATCACGGAAGGCTGATTCCCATGAGAATTCGGGCGGCGGTCCTGCGCGACCCGGCCAAGCCCTTCGCCGTCGAGGACGTCGACCTGCACGAACCCGGGCCCGGTGAGGCCCTGGTCCGGGTGGTCGGGGCCGGCATGTGCCACACCGACGTCACCGTGCGCCGGAGACCGCACCTGCCGATGCCGATGATCTTCGGCCATGAGGGCTCCGGCGTGGTCGAGGCGGTCGGTCCCGGGGTGACCCGGGTCAGGCCCGGCGACCACGTGGTCATGAGCTTCGACTCGTGCGGCTGGTGTGCCCAGTGCCACACCGGCGCACCGGCGTACTGCGCTCAGTTCATGGCCCGCAACGTGTCCGGTGCGCGGGTGGACGGCTCCAGCGGAGCCACCGACCTGACCGGGGCGCCGGTCGCCGCCCGTTGGTTCGGGCAGTCCTCCTTCGCCACGCACGCCGTGGCCACCGAACGCAACCTGGTCGTGGTCGACCCCGCGCTCCCGCTCGACCTGCTCGGCCCGCTCGGCTGCGGCCTGCAGACCGGTGCGGGCGCCGTCCTCAACTCCCTGTCCGTACGGCCCGGTGACGGCGTCGCCGTGTTCGGCACCGGAGCCGTGGGCCTCGCGGCGGTGATGGCCGCCAAGGTCGCGGGGGCCGCCGACATCGTCGCGGTGGACCTGCACCCCGGCCGCCGCGCACTCGCCGCGGAACTCGGCGCCACCCGCGTACTGGACGGCGCCGACCCGGACCTGGCCGCCGCGGTCGGACCGGTCGACCACTCCTTCGACACCACCGCGGTGGCCGCCGTGATGACCACGGCCGTGACCGTCCTGCGACCGGGCGGGTGCTGCGCCCTGGTCGGCGCGGGCGGCGACGAACTCACCTTGCGGCCGTCGGCCTTGGCGGGCCGCAGCCTCCGGTTCGTGATCGAGGGCGACGCGGTGCCGCAGCGGTTCGTCCCCCGGCTGATCGACCTGTGGCGGCAGGGACGCTTCCCGTTCGAGCGGCTGGTCCGCACCTACCCGCTCGACGACATCGCCACGGCCGAACGCGAGTCCGCCGACGGCACCACCGTCAAACCCGTCCTCCTGCCGCACCATCCGTGAGGAAAGAAAGCCATGCACCAGATGACCATCGGCGGCAAACCGGTCCCAGCCGCGGGCACGTTCGACGTGACCGACCCCGCCACCGGTGAACCCTTCGCCCAGGCCCCCGACTGCACACCCGACCAGCTCGACCACGCCATGAACACCGCCGCCGAGGCGTTCCGGACCTGGCGGCGCGACGACCGCACCCGCCGCGAGGCGCTGCGCGGGGCCGCCGACGCGCTGGAGGCCGCCATCGGCCGGCTGGCTCCCCTCCTCACCGCCGAACAGGGCAAACCCCTCAAGGACGCCCGCTCCGAGATCGCGGGCGCCGTCGTCTGGCTGCGCTACTACGCCGACCTCGAACTGCCCCGCGAAATCGTCCAGGACGACGCCCGTGGCTACGCCGAGATCATCCGGCGACCGCTCGGTGTCGTGGCCGCCATCACGCCGTGGAACTTCCCCGTCACCCTGGCCATGTGGAAGATCGCGCCCGCGCTGCGGGCGGGCAACACCGTGGTGGTCAAGCCCTCCCCCTACACGCCGCTGACCACACTCGCCCTCGGGGAACTCCTCCAGGAGGTGCTGCCGCCCGGCGTGCTGAACGTGATCAGCGGACGCGACCCGCTCGGCGCCCTGATGACCACCCATCCGGTGCCCCGGAAGATCAGCTTCACCGGCTCGACCGCGACCGGCCGACGGGTCGCCGCTGCTGCCGCCGACGATCTCAAGCGCCTCACCCTGGAACTCGGCGGCAACGACCCGGCCATCGTCCTCGACGACGCCGACCCGGAGCAG
Source organism: Streptomyces sp. NPDC001270 (assembly GCF_042896695.1). Classification (NCBI taxonomy): domain Bacteria; kingdom Bacillati; phylum Actinomycetota; class Actinomycetes; order Kitasatosporales; family Streptomycetaceae; genus Streptomyces; species Streptomyces sp. NPDC001270. The sequence continues at coordinate 154,189 of NZ_JBIAXM010000005.1, forward strand.
ATCGCCGACCGCCTGTTCTGGGCGGCGTTCCGCAACAACGGCCAGGTCTGCCTGGCCGTCAAACGTGTCTACGCACCCGAACGCCTCCACGCCGACCTGGTCGAAGCACTCGCCGCACGGGCCAGGTCCGTCCGGGTGGACGCGGGCACCGCCGAAGGTGCCCAGCTCGGCCCGCTCAACAACCGCCCCCAGTTGGACCGGGTGACCGACCTGGTGGCCGACGCCCTGCGCCAGGGCGCGCTGGCCGCCGCCGGCGGCGCACCCCTCGACCGGCCCGGCTACTTCTACCGGCCCACCATCCTCACCCGCCTCACCGACGGAACACGCATCGTGGACGAGGAACAGTTCGGTCCCGCGCTGCCCGTGATCGCCTACCGGGACCTGGCCGACGCCGTGGAACGGGCCAACGCCTCCCCCTACGGCCTGACCGCGTCCGTCTGGTCACCCGACCTGGACCGCGCCGGCCAGGTCGCGGCCGAACTGGACGCGGGCCAGGTCTCGGTCAACGTCCACGGCCTCGGCGTCCGCCCCGACCTGCCCTTCGGCGGCCACAAATGGAGCGGCCTCGGCGTCGAGAACGGCCCCTGGGGCCTCTACGGCTTCACCGACCTCCAGGTCCTCACCCGCCCCGCACGGCCCTGACCGCCCCATCATCAACTCCACGTTCGGCAGCGGCCGTTCAGGGGACCGTCGGGTCGCACGTGAGTCATGTCACGACCGGGTCGAAGGCCGCTGCCGATCCGCGCCCAGGGATCATGATGTCGGGTAATTCCGATCACGGAGGACTTGATGAGCGTCACAGACGCCTACCTGAGCGCGGCGGAACAGGCGGTACTACTGCTGGAGGCCCCGGAAGTGGCCGCGTCGTGGGAGCGGCCCAGCGCATTGGCCGAGCTGACGGTCGGCGGCCTGGCCGGTCACCTCGCCCATCAGCTCTTCAGTGTCGGCTCCGCCCTGCGGGGCTGGGCCGACTCCGCCCCGCAGGAGTCTTTGCCGCAGGAGGCGCCGATCCCCCTGCTCGACCATTACGGCCGAGCCGCCTGGATCGACGCACCGCTCGACGGCGAGGTCAACGCGGGAATTCGGGCCAGGGGCGAGGACCTCGCGGCCCAGGGGGCGTCGTCTCTGACGGGGCTCGCCCGCACCTCGTTGGCGGAGCAGCGGACCAGCCTCGCGACCTGTCCGGGCGACCGGGCCGTGTTCATGCCGCAGACGGGGTGGGCCCTGCGTCTCGACGATTTCCTGGTCACCCGGATGGTGGAGATCGCCGTCCACATGGACGATCTCGCCGTCAGCGTGGGACGGACCGTCCCGCCGCTCCCGGACGCCGCCTTCGACCCGGTGCTGGTGCTGCTGGCCCGGCTCGCCGCCCGACGGCACGGCCAAGCCGCGTTGCTGAGGGCGTTGACCCGGGTGGAGCGAGCACCCGCGGCGATCAACGCGATCTGACGGGGCGCGGACGGGAAGGGACGGCCCGGCCGAGCGATCGCTCGTGACGGGCCGCTGCCCCGTCCCCTCCGCACGCCCGTCACCGAGAACGTGCCGCGCGGCCTTCGCCACCACCGGGCGGTCCGCCGGGTCCGGAGCGGAGCGCGCCGTTGGGCGAGGCGCGGCGGAGTGGCCGGCCGTTCCCGTGTTCGGCCGGTCACCGGTGCCGGGACTCAAGTGCCGACTCGTAGACCCTCTCGTACCTCTCCGCCATCAGGTCACTGCTGAAGGCGTCGGTGGCCGCCTTCCGGCAGTGCTCGGCGTCCAGTTGTGCGGCGAGACGAATGGCGTTCGGCAGGTCCGCGGCCGCATCGCAGACGATGCCCGTCAGTCCGTTGGTGACGACCTCCCGCACCGAGCCCCGGTCGAGGGCCACCACGGGCGTGCCCGAGGCCATGGCCTCGATCATCACCAGGCCGAACGGTTCGTCCCAGGCGATCGGGAACATCAGGCAGGACGCGTCGGCCAGCAGCGCCTTCTTCCGCTCGCCGCCCACCTCGCCCAGCCACTCCACGTCCTTGTCCAGCCGCGGCCGGATCTCCGACTCGAAGTACTCGATCTCGGCGGGTTCGCCGCACTTGGCCGCGATCCGGATGGCCACGTCGGCCGCGCGTGCGGCGTCGATCGCCGTGTGCATTCCTTTGTGCGGCATGCACTGCCCGAGGAACAGGACCCAGTCCGCCTTGCGCCGCTGGAACCGGAAGCCGGCCGGATCGACGCCGTTGTGCACCGTCGCGCACCAGTTCAACTCCGGGGCAGTGGCGCGCTGCGCCTCGGAAATGGCCACCAGCCGCACCGTATCGCCGAGCAGACGGAAGTAGTCTCCGTAGTCCCCCGTCACGGGCTCATGCAAGGTCACGACCGTGGGCACGGCCCGGCCGGCCGCAAGCAGCGGCCCCACCAGGCTGTGGTCATGGACGACGTCGATGTCCAGGGATTCGAGAATCCGCCGGACCGAGGCCGCATGACGGACTTCCGGCATCGGCTCACCGAGCCGCCGCCACTGCGGAGCGTCGTACGTGCGGACGTGGTGCGCCTTTGTGCCGTTCTCACCGCTCGACACCAGGGTGACGTGATGGCCCCGGTCGACGAGCGAGTCCACGAGATACGAGCACATGTACTCGATCCCGCCGTATCCCCTGGGTGGAAGCTCGAACCACGGCGGGGCGATCATCGCGATGCGAAGACGTCGGGACACTGCACTCCCCTATCCGGTCGATCCGTTGTCCGAGCAGGACTCGGGTCCTGCGGTGACTCGCCGGGTACGGCCGTGGCCACCGTGCGGAGCCGCCTACGTGAGCGCGTCCAGGACGGCATCCGCCGCGGCGTCGATCTCCGGGACGACCGCCCGCAGAGACTCAATGATCTTTTTGGGCCAGCTCTCTTCGTTCCGTACGCGTTCCGCTCCGTGCCGTCGTACGGATCTCTGTTCGCTTTCGGTCAGCCCGAGCACTCGGTCAATCACCCGGGCGAGATCCGAAGGGTCGTCCGGGACGTGCAGGAAGCCGTCGACGCCCTGGTCGATCTGCTCGGTGAAACCGCCGGAATCCGCCGCGATCAGAAGGGCTCCGCTCTCCCTGGCCAGGAGCCTCGCCTCCATGGGGATCATCCCCCATGGTTCGTTCCGCGCCGACAGGGTGAGGGCTCTGGTTCGCTCCCATTGCAGGAGAGCCGCCATCAGCTCGCGGTCGAAGGAGGTGATGAGAGTGGCGTCGACCTGGAGGCGCTCCGCCAGGTGCCGCAGCTCGGGCAGGTCCGGATCGCTCATGACGACCGGATGCGCCGAGCCGCGGATCTCGGCGGCGGCTCGGATCAGCATGTCATGACGCTTGTAGGGCACGCCGCGCCCGAAGGTCACGAGCAGGTCCCGGTCGACCGGGACACCATGCCGGGTGAGCAGCCCGGTCAGTTCGGCACGCGACCGCTGCCGGTACCAGTGATCGGTGGTGTCGACGCCGTTTCCGGCGGGCACGAAGGTTTCCGCGCGCGCACCGTACTCTCTGATCAGATGGTCGGACATGTGTCTGCTGATGGCGCCGAGCCGTACGCGCGGCGTCATCTTCGCCCAGTGCACCGGCAGCGACTCCGCCATCAGACGGTCGGGATTCGGCAGCGGCATCTCATGTGCGTAGGCCGTCGCGTGGGACACGTAGACCGCGGTGAGACCGACCCCGGCGGCCTCGCACTGGAGCGAGGCGTGGAGGGGGGCGAAAGCGAAGACGGGCTCATGGCAGTAGGCGACCAGCTGGTCGTGTCGAGCGGCGAGGTCGATCAGCCGGCCGGCCAGGGCCGCCGACGCGATCTGCCAGTTCCGCAGTTCGCCGAGTCCCGCGTCTCCCCAGACCGCATCGGCTGCCAGTCCCGTGGTCCCGCTGGGAACGACGGAGAACGTCCCTCCGGTCTCCGCGACCAGTTCCCGGTGGCGCGCGAACGACTTCGCGTCATAGTGCGGATGCGTCGGCAGATACGCGATCTCGATGAAGTGCGGGACGAGGTCCACTCCGTGGTGGCGGAGTTCCCGCTGCACCTTCGGCAGGGCCGCCACCTGTCCGCGTATCGCGGTCCCGACGCCGCCGAGGAAGATCTGCATACCCTCGAACGCGGCGTGGACGACTCCCACCCTCAACCGTCCGCGCGGGCCTTTCGCTTCTGTCCGCCGCGGTCCCGCATGCCCTGAAAAGCTCACCGCTGCCCCCAGAAGTATTGGCTCTCGAAGTCGTCAGCGCCCGGGACAAGAGGCGCTCATTCCATGAGAAGCGCGGCGAGCCGCCTGGACAGGGCCAGCGTCGTCATCGAAGGGTTGGCTGCCCCCTGCCGCGGAATGGTGGCCGGGCCCACCGCGAACAGACCTGTCAGCCCGATGAACTCCTGCCGCTCGTCGAGTACGTCACCGATCGCGAGCGTCCCGCCTTCGTGCTCCTCGGTCCCCAGCGGGCTCGACCACGTCACCGGCCGGCCCTCAGCGGCGTCCCACCCTCCGTTCCGCAGCACATCGCGCACCGACCGCAGGGTGCGGCTGGGGTCGAGGAAGTCAAAGTCGAACTCCAACGGACCCGGTTTCAGCCCGAATTCGGCACACCAGTCCGACCAGAACTGCTGGAGTTCGTCCCGCTGCGCTTCGACGGTCAGGACATCCCTCGTGTCGAGCCCGGTCGATATCGTCACCGGCCAGGGCCAGGTGTCGCCTGCGGTGCAGGAGACCACTCCTTGAGCGGAGCGGATCTGTTCCCCGGTGACCCAGGCCTCCAGCCGTAGGTCTCCCTCCGCGGTGGGATCGAGCTGGATGAACAGGTTGGAGCGGGACGGGCCGCTTCCCGGCGCGAACGCGAACACGCTCTTCCGGGCTCGCCGGTGCAGCCATGGCGGCACGCTGTCGGCGGGGAGGGTGACATTGAAACCCTGCACGATGTGGTCGACCAGTCCGGTCAGGCGGCTCTGCGGCAGCCTGCCGGCCTGGTGGAGCGCCTGGACGGCCAGGCGGGTGCTCTCCACGGTCCCCGCGGCGAGCACCACCTTCCGCGCCGTGATCCTCCTCTGCTCGCCGCTGACCCGGTGCCGCACGGCAACACCTTGAGCCGTCCCCCCGGAGACCAGTACGGCCATGGTCTCCACGTCCGTGGCGATACGGACCGAACCGGCGCTCGCCGCTGCCGCGTTCTCTCCCCCCGTCTTCTCCAGCCAGTGCGACAGGGGCGAGTACGCCTCCCAGCGCGCGCCGTCGGCATCCGCCTGGCGGACCGCCCGGGGCGGTTCGACCAGACGGAAGCGTCCGACCTCCACGCTCTCGCCCACCGGAGTCCGCCACCGCGCCCGCTCGCTCCATGCCGTCAGGTCCGATCGCACGCGCGCGTAGAGCGAGGGGCCGTGCTGCCAGGAGTCGGTGAGTTCCTTCACCACTGACTCCGGCCAGGCGGGATCCGCCAGGGCCCACTCCTCCACCGGCAGCAGCACACCGTGCCAGTACAGGGAGCGTCCTCCGAGCCGGCGCCGGATCCCGGAGCCCCGGGAGAAATGGGGTTCGGTGGCCGAATTCCACAACTGGACGAAGTACTCGTCGGCGGTCTCATCGGTCCAGATGGTGTCGGCGGAAGCGGCGTCATTCGCGGCGTACACATGGTCGAGGTCACCGTGCGCACCCGCCTCGGCGACCAGTACGTCCTCGGCGCCGGAAAGCTCAAGGTGCTTCGCCAGTTCGAGACCCGCGAGACCGCCTCCGACAATGAGCACGTCCACGTGGTCGGGCAATTCGTCCCAGGTACGGATCCGGTCCGGGCCCAGGGGCGCTTTCTGCGGCATGTCGTAACCTTCCGTCGAAGAATCGTGGAGCATCCACGTCGGCCGGTCCGTCCGAACCGAGTGGGCTGTGTGCCGTCCTTTCGCCGTCAGTGCGATACGGCTGCCTTGGGCATCGGTTCCTGGAAGTGGCTGATCACTCCGTCCTTCCCTGCGGAACCGGCGGCTGCGCCGTAGGTCTCTCCCGTGTCAAGTCGTCCTTGCCGACAGATCGCGGTACCCTTCGACGCGGCGCTCTTCTTCGGAGATTTCCCTCAAAAGCTCCTTCCACGGCTGCGGGTCGAACGAGCGCAACACCTGTTCCCTGTCCCGTCGCAGAATCTCCCGCACCGCGGGATCACCCTCGGAATTGCGGACCATCAGACTCACCAACCGTTCCGCGGGAACAATCAGTTCCGCAGTTTCCGTGATTTTGACGCAGCCGCTCTGGACGCCGTAGATGTCTTCGAAACACGCGTACTCGGTGACGGCGCAGGGCACTTCCGCAAGGGCCGCGAGGGCCGGTCCGAGACCGACGCTCTCGACGTCAGCGGTGTTCGGCGTGAAGAGCACCGCTCCCCCGCCGGCCCGGCACAGCCGGAGCAGATCGACCTCGTCGAGGTGCCAGCGGAGCGCGGTGTCCTGATGGCTCGACAGCGGCACCCCGTCCAGAAACACGACGTCGTCCCGCACGTTCAGGTGCCGGGCGAGGGAGACGACTTGGGCTGCGTAAGGCGGATCCTCGTCGAGACTGCCGAACACCAGCAGGTAGGGAACGGGAAGCTTACGTGCCGCACAGGTCTTTTTGATCTCCGCGAACATCCGGACGGATATCTCGACACCCTTGACCTGGAAGACACGCACCGGTACGAGCAGCAGCGGCCGGTCCGGGGACAGCCCGTGCTGCTCACGGAAGGCGTCGTGGCGTTTTTCCAGTTCACCCGAGCCCAGGGCCGGAAGCACGTTGGGCACCGTCGTGGCGCTGAGCCCCGTGGGGTACTGGGCGGCCTCCGCGGCCAGGCCCGGGGACACGACCGCCCATCGGTGGCAGGGGTGGGATCCGGGCAGCGGCGTGAACCGGTTCGGCTTCGACGGGTAGACCCGGGCGCCCTCTTCGAAGACCGCATAGCTCCCGAACAGGTCGTGATCCCAGAAGATCACCCCACCGGAGGCGTCGGCCGGCCACCGCCGGGCCGCCGCACGGTGCAGGGCGAGCGTCACCGGAACGGCGTCGGAGAGAGTCATGTTGACCGCACAGACCCAGTCGACGTCATGCTCCTCGAACCACTCCGCGAAGTAGTCCTCGTAGGGTTCGGCGATGGACTCCACGAGGCGCCGGAGTTCGGCGGTCTCCCGGTCGTCCAGGCTGTCCGCCCGTGCAACGGCACCCCGTATGGAAGTGAGCGCGTGCTCCAGTTCGTCCCGGTCCGCGCCGAGGGGGACGGCAGTGCTGACGTTCATCCATGACGGATAGCCGGCGTCCTCGCGTCCCCGAGGGAAGAAGTTCCTCTTGTCCGGCCGCCAGGAGAAGCCCAGATCCGCGACGACCGGAAGGTCCAGGGTGTCGTTCGGAAGCTCTGCCTCCACCACGTTCCTGAAGATCGTGAGCAGACCGCTCACCGGTAGCCCGTCCCCTGAGATCAGAGCCAACTTCATGAGAAACCCTCATTCCTGTCAAAGTCGACGGCACGGAGCAGGACGCGTGTGAGCGGCCCGGACAAGGGCGTGTCGACAGACGCGATCGGACGGTCTCAGAGTTTTCGTGGGAGCAGAGACGATATTCGGTGCGCGCGCCACTCAGTCAACGGAGAATTTCCCGGACAACCATGGACGGACGACGGACGAGTCAAGTACACGTAATATCGGGTGTACTACTGCGCCTGGAGCAGGAACGGCGAAGTCAGCACCGGGTCGTGAGTGCTCAAAAGCTACGGCGGTGATTCGGACAGTGTCAAGAGAGCCACAATCATGACTCGTTTCGAGCCAGGGCCCCTGTCTCAAACGAGACGCCTCGTGTGAGAACTTCACGCAAATAAGGTGAAATCCGCACCGCATCGCTGTTCGTCACACGGATCGCGGAACCGCATCCAGAACCGTAAGTACCGAGCTGAACCGGTGGAGAGCGGGCCCGCCCACGACGGCACGTCGATCGGCTCTCGTCGGGCTAACGCGGACTCAGTTCGGTACGGGGGGTTCCCGGCCGCCTTCCGTAGCCGGGAAAATCTCTGACGGCAAGCACCGCCAGCGGCGCGATGACGAATGCCAGGGCGCCCAGCAGCCCGACCGCCTCGATGCCGATGAGGTGGACCGCGGGAATCGCCAGGGCCATGCCGACCGGCTCCAGGGCACCCGTGACCGACTCGTCGGCCGAACTGACCCGGCCGAGCATGGCGTTCGGGAAATTTCTGCTGAGGGCCGCGTACCACCAGATGCCATGGAAACTGATCCCGACCCCGGCGATGAAGACGCTGGCCACGAATACCGGTAGCGGGACCGGGAATCCGATGCACAATTCCACGGACGCATAGCTCACGAAGCCCAGATTGGCGACGAACCCCGGCATCCGCGGCACCCATCGGGCCGCGATGAGCGTCCCGACGAGCCCAGCGCCACCGGAGGCGGAAAGGATGATGCCCAGCCCTCCGGAGTGGTACCTCTCCTCCGCGACAATTCTGATCAGCACACTCCCCGGCGCGAAGCCGAGGAGGATCTGAACGGCTGCCTGCGCCATGCCATACGTGACCCAGGGGACCTCGGTGATCGCCCGGACGGACTCCCGGAGACCGCCGGCCCTCGAACCCTTCGGCGCCGCGGCACCGGACGGCGGCCGGGCCGGAGCCGGCAAGGACAGCATGGCCAGTACGTAGCAGCAGGCGTCGAGGACGAGCACGATCTGCGCGTCGGCATACGCCACGGCGGCGCCGCCGATGGCCGGCCCGACGAGGGCGAACAGGCCGTCCGTCGCGGTGAGTCTGCCTTTCGCCCGCTCCAGGAGGTCCAGCGGTACCAGTTCGGGCAGCAGGGCGCGGATCGCGGGCGAGAACAGCGCGTACCCCGCGCCCTGAAGTGAGGCGGAGACGAGGATGACCCCCATGCCCCGGTGCGGAATCAGGACGATCAACGACGTGCCCAGCGCGGACAGGCCGTACCCGGTGCGGATGACACCGACCCGCGACCGCTTGTCGGCCAGCACTCCGCCCCAGGGCAGCAGGATCAGGCGGGCGAACGCGAGCACGGCCATGAAGGAACCCACGGCCCAGGCGCCGAACTCGTCGAGGAGGTAGACCGAGAAGGCGACCATGGAGACGCCCGTACCTGCCGTGGAGAGCGTGAAAGAGAACCACAGACGCCGGAAATCCCGGGTCATGATGCCGGGCCTCACAGCTCGTCCTGCCCGGGTTCGTCCTGCCCGGGTGTGCGCGAGGCGTGACCGCACGTGCCGTGACCGCGCTTGCGGTGACCGCCCGTGCCCTGACCGGCCCTCATGCCCTGGTCGACCCGGTCGACCCGGCGAGCGACCGGAAGAGATCCTCGTACTGATCCGCCATCACTTCCGCGGAGAACATGCGCTCGACGCGTTCCCGGCACGCGGCGGGAGAGATCTCCTTGAGGCGCGGTACCACGTCGACCATCTCGTCGAGCGACTCGACGACGAAACCGGTGACCCCGTCCGCGACGACCTCGCGTGCGGATCCCCGGGCGAGGGCGATCACCGGCGTTCCGCACGCCATGGCCTCCGCCATCACCAGGCCGAAGGGCTCGTCCCACTGGATGGGGAAGAGCAGGCCGGCCGCCCGGCCGAGGACATCCACCTTCTGTTCGTGCGACGGGGAGTCGATCACTTCCTCGTCGCCGCGCAGCACCGGCGCGACAAACCGCTCCCAGTGCTCGACCTCCGCGGGTTCATCACGTTTGATGAGCATCTTCAGATGGCGACCGGCCCGCTTGGCGACCTCGACGGCCTGTTCCGGCCCCTTCTCGTCCGCCGTACGTCCGAGGAAGACGAGGTAGTCCTCCTTGTCGGCACGGTAGGGATGGTGCTCCAGGTCGATGCCGTTGTGGATGGTGCGGGCGTAGCGGACGTCCGGGTTGCTCCCGCGCTGGTGATCACTGATGGCGACCCGGTGGATGCGGTCCCCGATCAGCTGATGGGGCCGGCGGACGTCGGGCACCCAGGGCCCGTGCAGCGTGGTCACCACCGGCGTCGTCGAGGAGACGAGGGCCCCGAGGTAGAGACCGAACCAGCTGTGGTCACTGATGACGTCGAACTCCGCGGCCCGCAAGTACGCCGCGGCTTCGTGGTACATCTCCTCGGCGGGGATGTCGGCCGCGTCCCACCCCGTGGCGGTGTCCCGTACCGCCGAGAGGGCCGCCTTGGTCCGTGAGTCGCCGCTGGCGAACAGCGTCACGTCATGACCGCGGCCCACCAGTCCTTCCGTCAGCGACCATGCCACGCGCTCGATTCCGCCGTATCCCGAGGGAGGCACGGCAAGGATGACGGGTGCGACGACGGCGATCTTCAACGGGGTGCTGGGAAGCGAAGTGCTGATGGTTCTGCCCTCCGAGTTGGAATGAACACGGCGGGCTGGTCGAAGCCCGCCGTACAAGGCCGTCGGATCTGGCGGAAGCCAGCTGCGGCGCATGGGGGACGTTCCGGAGTGCGGGCTCGGCCCCGGGCCCCGCCGGTCAGTTCGACACGCTCTGCGACGCGCTTTCCCGGACGATCAGCTCTGGTTTCAGAAGGATGTGTTCCGGGTCCCGCTGCGGTTCCCGGATCCGGTCCAGGAGCAGGTGCACGCAGGAGCGTCCGACCTCCCGGAGGGGCTGCCGGAGACTGCTCAGGTGGGGCGAGAGCAGCCCCGCAGCGGCGGAGTCGTCGAAACCGATGACGGCGACGTCGCGACCGGGTGTCCGGCCGCTCTCCCGTAGCGCCCGGTAGCAGCCGAGGGCCAGTGTGTCGCTCGCCGCGACCACCGCGGTGACACCTGCCGGGAAGAGTCCTTCGACCGCATCCCGCGCGGCGTCGACGTCGTCCACCGCGCTCACCCGTAGACCGCGCACGGAGAGTTGATGCCGCCGCATCGCCTCGCGCCAGCCGAGTGCCCGGTCGTCGCCCACACCGGAACCCCGGGGCCAGCCGAGGAAGGCGATCTTCCGGTGTCCGAGGCCGACCAAGTGGTCGACGGCCGCCGCCGTCCCGTGCGCGCCGTCCACGTCGATCCAGTCCTCCGTGTCCCGGGCCGACCAGCGGCCGAAGGGGACGAACGGAATGCCGCGCTTGCGCAGCCAGCCCGGGCGGCGGTCACCCCGGTGGGTGTTGGTCAGGATGAAGGCATCGACGGACCGCTCACGTAACAGCTCCGCATAGCGCTCTGTTTCGTCGTCGCCGCCTGCGGACGCCGTGAAGAGGAGGATGCCGTATCCGGCCTCGCTCGCCGACTCCGACACCGAATGGAGGAAGTGCTCCGACACGGGCCCGAAGACACCGTAGGCGGACAGTTGGACTTCGAATCCGATGAGTCGGCTGGACTTGGTCCGCAGTGAACGCGCGGCCTGATGCGGCCGGTAGCCCAGCTTGTCGATGGATCTGCGGACCCGCGCCAGGGTCTCCGGCGCAAGCAGGTCCGGGGAATTCAGCGCGTTCGACACCGTCTGGGGTGAGACCCCTGAATGCTGTGCGACCAATGCCAAAGTGGCAGGCTTTCCGCCGCGCCGCGCACTCGAATTGGACTTGTGCGCCACCATTCCCCCTACTTACGATGCCGGACACAAAACAAGTGGATTTGCCTCATTGCCGGAACGCCCAGATCATTTCTCATGATCCCAATGCCGTCGATCTCCGTCAACCCGGCCGACTGCTACGGGAGTTCGACTGCGTCGCGCGCATACGACCGTGCCCGTACGACCGTATCCATACGCTCGTGCCCGCACGACCGCGCCCATACGACCGGGTGCATACGACCGTGCCCATACGTCCGGCGTGATGGAGCGGGGCGTTCGGGAGTCCCTGCCCGCCACCGCCCTCTTGGTGAGGAAAGCTCAGGTCGTCGGTCCGGCGGCGAAGGGCGGGCATCGCACGCCAACCTGGCATCCACGACAAACCATCCGCAGCCCTGCTCCCAGGCCCTCTTGCGGGCCCTCTTGCGGGGACGACCGTTGATCCGGTTGTATGCGGTCACTGCCACGATTCAGATGGTCCCCATGGATGGGAGACAGCGAAAGAATGCGTGCGTCGCACCGGTTACGGATTGCGGTGGTGGCCCCCGTCGTGTTGCCCGTGCCCCCCAAAGGTTACGGCGGGATCGAACGAGTTGTGTCGCTGCTGTCGGAAGGGCTGGTGGAGCGCGGCCACGACGTCACCCTGTTCGCGAGCGGAGATTCCAAGACGTCGGCGAGCCTCGAATACGTACTCGCCGAGGCACCGGGCTGGGATGGAAAACGTCTCGTCGCGGACGAGATGTATCACGAGACGGCTGCTTTTCTGCGCAGCGGCGAGTTCGACGTCATGAGCGATCACAGCTGGTTCGGCCCGTATTTCGGAGCATTCGGCTCGGGGACCCCGATCGTGACGACAATGCATCTGCCCTGGGGCACGGGGAACCGCAGGCTGCACACCCTCGTCGGCGACCGGCTGCACCGCATCGCGATCAGTGCACGGCAGCAGCGGGTCAACCCCGATGTGTCCTGGGCCGCGACCATCCACAACGGCATCGACATGGACATCCATCCGTTCCGGTCCGAGAAGGAGGACTTCCTCGTCTTTCTCGGACGCGCGGCCGGCGAGAAGGGGCCCGAGCAGGCCGTCGAGGTGGCCCGGCGTGCGGGGCGGCGGCTGAAGATGCTGATCAAGTGCGAGGAGCCGCAGGAACGGGACCACTGGGAACGGAACGTCGTCCCGGTACTGAGCGGTGACGAGGAAGTCATCGAGAATCCCTCACACGCCCAGAAGACGGACGTCCTCGGGCGGGCCGCGGGCCTGCTCTTCCCCGTCCAGTGGGAGGAGCCGTTCGGACTGGTGATGGTGGAGGCCATGGCGTGCGGCACACCCGTCCTCGGCCTCTCGAAGGGAGCCGTTCCCGAAGTGGTCGAGGACGGCGTCACCGGGTTCGTGGTCGACTCGCTGAGCGAGATGGTGGAAGCGGTGCCCCGACTGAAGGAGTTGTCGCCGGCGGCGTGCCGGCAGCGAGCCGACCGGTTGTTCTCCGCGACGACCATGGTCGAGCGGTACGAGCGGACGTTCCAGGCGCTGGCTCACACCCGGCCGGCCTGACCACCGGCGGCCGACATGAGCGACCGAGGGCACCAAATGCCGAGCCTGTCACTGGTCATCGACGCCCGCGGCCGGACGAGCGGGCCGTACTCTCCCCGGCTCGCCCGCGCCGGGATCCCGGCGCGGCGGGTACTGCTCCTGCTCGGCGCCGACGACCTCGGCACCGACAGCCTCGGCACCGACGACCCGCTCGGCGAGGAGGGCCGAGCGGCGGTCCCGGCCGGTTACGACGGAGTCGTACGCCTGCCGCCGAGGCGGGACCTGGTGGAATTCCTCGGACGTGCGGTGCCGGGTACCGACTGGGTGCTGGTTCTTCGTGCGGACGAAGTCCTCGGTCACGCCTTGCTCGCGGACCTCGAAGGGCTGCTGCGCACCGAGGACGTCGACCGGTGGCTCCTGAACTGCCGGACGGTCCACCCGGACGGCGAGCGATGGCTCACCGGACAGACCTGGTCCCGGGCCGCGGAGCCCCGCCTGTGGCGCACACGTGTCTCCAGGAATCCCGTGGAACGCACCGCCGACCACGTGGTGTGCCGTCTCGACCTCGTGCTCAGCACGTGGGTGGACCGTTGGCGGCGGGCGCTGCGGGAGGACGTGCTCCGTACCGCCGACCGCGACCGGGAGTGGGGCGGATTCCCCTATTGGCTCCCCGAGCGCACCGCGGAGTCCGCGGCCGAGCCGCTTCCCCGCCCCGACAGGGAACACGTGTCGCGCCTCGTGCCCCACGTGCCCCGAGCACCTGCCCCGTCCGGCGACACCGCCGCCGCCCCGGCCTGCCTGCGGGATCCCCGGGACGAACTGCGGGCGCTCACCATGCCGGGCCTGCCGGCCTCCCGACGCCGGCGGGAGACGACGGTGGAGGATCGTCTCGGCCGTCGTCCGCAGCCGCACGTCATCCCGCGGATCCTGCACCAGGTCTGGCTCGGAGGACGGCCTGTCCCCGAGGACTTCCGGCGGTACGCCGGGACTTGGCGGAACCACCACCCGGGTTGGGTGTACCGGCTGTGGACCGAGCACAATCTGCCGCCGTTGCGAAGCGCACCGGTGCTCCACCGTGCGCGGTACTTCGCCGAGCAGGCGGACGTGGTGCGGCTCGAATTGCTCACGCTGTTCGGAGGCGTCTACGTGGACATGGACTTCGAGTGTCTCTCCCCTCTCGATCCGCTGCTGGACGGCGTGGCGGCCTTCGCGGGACTGGAGCGGCCCGGCTGGGTGGGCAACGCCATCCTGGGCGCGGCGAAGGGCCACCCCGCCTACCGGTTCGCGTGGGAACAGGCGCGCGATCTGGTCGGGCTGGGCAAGAATCCCGTCGAGGCGACCGGTCCCTTCATGCTCAGCCGGGTCCTGGCCGAGTTCCCGTCCGTCCGCCTCTTCGAGCCGGCGGTCTTCTACCCGGTGGCCTGGAACGACCGGAGCCCCCGCCCGGAAGTCGGTGAGTCAGCCGTGGCCGTCCACCACTGGGCCTTGAGCCACCTCGAACCACGAGGCACCGACGACGTGCTCGCGGTCGCCGGAAGACTGCGCGACCGTCGGACCGACCCACGGCCGGGAAGCTGAGGTGTGGCATGGTGAAGCGCGTTGCCGACGGGATCGACAGGCTGCTCGACGGACTGTCCGCCAGGCTCTTCGACTTCGTCTTCCGCTGGCGCAGAGGCCAGATCGGGGAACAGACCGATCCCGGCAGGTGCGCGATCTTCGGGAACGCGCGGGTCAGTATGGGCCGGCACAGTTACGCGAACGGGCTGCGCGTGTATGGCTGGGCGCGTCAGAGCGTCACCATCGGCAGTTTCTGCTCGATCGCGGACGACACCGCCATCATCGTCGGCGGCAGCCATCCCACGGGCCATGTGACGACCTCCTCGTACCTGGACCTGCTGTCCGGCGGGCCCAAGGACCACTCGCGCGGCCCTGTGTCCATAGGCAATGACGTGTGGATCGGCCACGGGGCGACGATCCTGTCGGGTGTCACCATCGGGGACGGCGCGGTGGTCGCCGCGGGGGCCGTGGTCCACGAGGACGTTCCGGCGTACGGCATGGTCGGTGGTGTGCCCGCGCGTCGGATCAGGTATCGCTTCGACGAGGCGACCTGCGAGGGGCTTGCGGCCATCAAGTGGTGGGACTGGCCGGACGAGCTGATCCGGAGCCGGGCCCAGGACTTCTACGACGTGGGGTCATTCATCGCCAAGTACGGCGGTGACAGCGGTGGCGGTCCCGGGAAGTGACGTCAACTGCTGACACCCTGATAGCCGCGGAGGGCCGCGGTCCAGAGCAGACGGGTGACGAGCAGGCCGGCACCCGCAACACCGATGGCCACGGCCACGGTCCGCCATCCCTGTTGTCCCATCAGGGCCTGTGCGGGCACGGTCGTGAAGAAGGCGACGGGCACCACGGTGGTGAAGACAAAACTCACCAGCGGCCCGTACAGGGGGATCGGGAACCGCGCGATGTCGATGATTCCGGCGACGATGTCGCTGAGTTCGCGAGAATTGGCGGTCCAGAGGGTGAGGGTCTGCAGACCGAAACTGAGGCAGTACAGCAGAACCACGGCGGTGCCCAGGAGGAGTACGCCCCGCACGAGATCGGCGGCGGAAGGGACCGGGTCGCGGCCGGCGAGGCAGTAGACGGCGAGAGCACCGCCCCAGGTGCAGTCGATCCAGGCCACTGGGTTGACGTACCGGAAACTGACCAGGAACTGGGTACTGATGGGCTTGGTGAGGAAAAGATCCAGGGTGCCTTTCTCGATGTATTCGGTCATGCGCAGCATGCTCGGCTGAAACAATGCCTGCCGCAGGCCGTTGACGCTGAAGAACAAGGCGAGCACCAGGAGCGCGTCCTGATATCTCCAGCCGCGCAGCACGGCGACGTGATCGTAGAAGACGCGCAGGGTGATCATGGCCCAGACGAGCCAGAAAAGGCTCAGGACGATTCCGGCGACCAGATTGCTCCGATACGTCAGTTCGGCGGCTGCCGAGTCCCGGTGGAAGGCTCGCATCGCCCGCGCGTAGTCACCGATTCTTCCCGTTCGGACCCTGCCTCCGCAGCCGCCGGTCAGCCGAACACCGCGCATGCTCTCGGTATCCTCCTTTCCCGGCCGCCGCCTTGGCCCGGTGGTCCTCAGGCAGAGGCTGCCACTCTCCGGCCGGCCGTAATCGTCCTCTCGTCCAGCAGTCGTCACTCAGGGAGCGGGATTGACCTCCGGACAGCACAGGTCGGACCACGGCGAGCACTGCGTCAGCGCGGAGGACCTCGTCGTGCGGTACCGGGTCCGCACCCGTGAAGAGGTCCCGGGCCGACGGCGCCCCCGCACCACCACGAAGGACGTCCACGCCGTCTCGGGTGTCACCTTCCACATCGCCGCCGGGGAGATCGTCGGATTCCTCGGCCCCAACGGTGCGGGCAAGACGTCCGTGATGAAGTGCCTCTCCGGTCTTCTCCGTCCCACGGCGGGCCAGGTGCGGGTTCTCGGTCAGACCCCCCACAAACGGGCGGCCGGCCTCCTCAAACGCATCACCATGGTGATGGGCCAGCGCAACCAGTTGCTCTGGGATCTGCCGGCCATGGACACCTTCCTTGCGAACAAGGCCATCTACGGCATTCCTTCCGAGCGGTTCGAGAGGATCCTCGGCGAACTCACGGACGTGCTCCGGCTGTCGGACCTGGTCGGAAAGCCAGTGCGGCAACTCAGCCTCGGCGAACGCGGACGCTGCGAACTGGCCGCCGCTCTCCTGCACGAGCCCGCGGTCCTCTTCCTCGACGAGCCGACGCTCGGTCTGGACGTGGAAGGGCAGCAGGCGGTGCGCCGGTTCCTGACCTACTACCGGGAACGGCACCGGGCAACGGTGTTGCTGACCAGCCACGACATGACCGACATCGTGGAAGTCGCGGACCGCGTCATGCTGATCGACGGCGGGCGCGTCCGGTACCAGGGGAATCTCGGGCAGTTGGTGGAAGAACTGGCCCCGGAAGTGGTGATCAGATTCCGTGCCGCCGGCGAACCACCGGCCTCGTTCTTCCAGGGCACCGGCACGACCTGGCGGGACGGCGACCAGACGTGTGTCCGTGTTCCTCGTCCGCTGGTCACGGCGGTGGTCACCCGGCTGCTGAGCGAATGGAACATAGCTGACCTGGTCGTCGAGCCCCCCGCGGTCGAGGAGGTGCTCAGAAAACTGATCATGGAGGGCCGGGCGCCGGACGACCCCGCGCGCGGCGCGTCGAGCGGCAGCCCTCGTGCGTGACCTCACCCGTCTCTACGGCGGTCTGCTCCCGGTGTACTGGCGCATGGCCGTCACACGGCGGGCCCGTGTCTGGCTCAACCTCGTGAGCCTGACGTTCCCGCTGCTCCTGATGTGGGTGTGGCTCCAGGTCACGCGTCAGCGCGGCGGCACGGTCGCCGGGCTCGACGCCACCTACTTCATCACCTATTACTTCGCCGCGGCCGTCGTGAGCCAGGTCACCACGGTCTCCGTGACGGGCGCGTGGGACCAGTCGATCCGCCTGGGGAACCTTTCCGCGCAGCTGTTGCGACCGCGGGATCCCGGCCACTACCTGTACTGCTCGGAGCTGTGCCGGCGCGGGCTCGCCGGACTCTTCGGAATACCGCTCCTGGCCGTCGTGGTGTTCCTCACGGCCGACGACGGCCGTCGAACGGTCACGCTCCTCATGGCACCGGTGTCCATTCTGATCGGTTTCACCTTGAGTTTCCTCATGGCGAGCGCGGTCGGAATGCTGGCTTTCTGGATGACGCAGGTGCAACGTGTCGCCCAACTCTGGGTGGGAGTGGGATACATCCTGGCGGGTGCCGTGGCACCGTTGAAAATGATGCCGGACTGGGTGCGCACCGCGGCGTCGGTACTTCCCTTCGAGGCCACTTTCGGAACGCCGGTGGAGATCCTGGCCGGGCACGCCACCGTTTCCGAGGGACTTGCCGGAATGACCACGGGAGTCGTGTGGTCGGTGATCGCCTTCATGGTTTATCGCCTGCTGTGGTTCCGGGGCCTACGGCGGTATTCCTCGGACGGGGCGTGAACCGGCGTCTTGGCAAGCCGGAGCACACCGCCCACACTGGGCCCGCGGGACCTTGGGCGGGCCGACCAGGAGGAGCCGGAGAGTGGCACTGCCGAATCCGACATTCGACGACGTCGTGCGCGAGCATCTGACCGACCTCCAACGAGCCGCGGAATTGGCCCGGGACGCGGCACGCCGGGGAGGGAGCCTGGTCCTGTGCGGCGCCGTCGCCGCCAGTCCCCCCATCCGGCTCCTGCTCGCGGAGAGCGGCCTGCGGTCACAGGCACCGCACGTGCGTGTGTACGGCGGGGACATGGATCCACTCGGCGAAAGCGACGTACTGGTGGGGCTGGCCGCCGACGACGCCGATGACTCCGTGTCCCCGGCTTTTCGTCACGCCGCCGCGACCGGTACGGCGTGTGTCCTGCTGTCGGCGGCGGGTGGTCCGGCGGAACCGCATGCGCGGGCCGCGGTCACCGTGCTCGTCGTGGCGGACGGCCGTTCCGCCCGGGGGGCGACCCACCGAACCGTCCTGGAGGCCCTGCTGATGCGCGCCGGCCTCGCTCCCGGACAGCTCGCGGCGGGCACGACGGTGCGACTCGCCGACCTCGTGGACCAGCGCGGCGAGTGGCGGGCCCGCGGGCGGACGGTCGTGTGGACGAACGGCTGCTTCGACCTCCTGCACGCCGGGCACATCGGATTCCTGGACATGGCGCGCGCGTTGGGTGACGTGCTGATCGTCGGCGTCAACACGGACGCCTGGGTACGCCGTCTCAAAGGGCCCGACCGGCCGTTCGTCCCCTTCGCGAGCAGGACGGCCGTCCTCCACGGGCTCCGCGCCGTCGATCACGTGGTGGCGATGGCACAGGACACCCCCCTGCCGGAGATCGAGGCGCTTCGTCCCGATGTCTGCGTCAAGGACGACTCCTACGCCTACCTTCCGATGCCGGAGCGAGAGGTGGTGGAGTCGTACGGCGGGCGGGTTCGGCTGCTGCCCCGCATTCCCGAGTTGTCGACGTCGCTGCTCGCCGAGCAGATCCGGACGACCCGTGCCTGACCTCCGCTCGGCGCTGCGCGCCGTCGCGGGCAAGCGCCTGGTCGTCGTGGGAGATCTCATCCTCGACGCGTTCACGCACGGCACCGTCGAACGGATATCCCCCGAGGCGCCGGTACCCGTCCTGCGTCAGGAGCGGACCAGGCAGCGGGCCAGCGGCGCCGCCGCCGCGGCGCAGGCGGCGGCCGCGCTCGGAGCGCAGGTCGAGGTGTTCGGCACGGTGGGCGAGGACGAAGAGGGCCGGCTGATCAGCGAGCTGCTCGGCCGGGCGGGGATCCGCACGGGGCTGATCCGGACACCGGACCGGCCCACGACCCTCAAGACGCGCATGGTCGGGAACGGACAGCACCTGCTGAGGGTCGACCGTGAGTCCACGACGGTGCTGCCCCCGCCGTACGCCCGGCGTCTTCGGGAGCTGCTGCGTGCGGCGCTGGACACCGCCGATGCCGTGCTCGTCTCGGACTACGCCAAGGGCGTTTGCGCACCCGACCTGATCAGGTCGGTCATCGACGTGTCCCGTGCGAGGTCGGTTCCTGTCGTGGTCGACCCCAAGAGACCCGATCCCCGTGTCTACGCCGGGGCGACGGCCGTCACACCCAACCAGCGGGAATTCGCGGCCTTCTGCGCGTCCCTCGGCTATTCCGCGGACACCCCCCACCGGTCCGGCAGGCGACTCTGCGCGACGGCCGGATTCTCCGCACTGCTGATCACCAGGGCGGCGGACGGCATGACCGTCGTGGCCGGAGAACACGTCGAAGACCTCCCCGCGCTCAATCAGGAGCCGGTCGACGTCGCCGGTGCCGGAGACGTGGCCGCGGCGGTCCTCGCGCTGTCCCTCACGGCCGGGCTCACCCCGTCGGACGGAGCCCGCCTCGCCTCCATCGCCTGTGCGCTCGTGGTGGGCCGCTGGGAATACGCCGTCACCCCCGCCGACATGTGCGAGGGCGCGCGCCGTTTCGGTGTGCCGCTGTGACGGGCCGGCGGGTGGTGCGGGACATGGCCGGCACGCTGTTGGACTCCGCCGCCACGGTGGCCGCCGTCCACGCCGACAGCGTCGGGGCGCTGACCCGGACCGGGCCCACCCGGCGGGCCGCGGTCAGGGCGGGTGCCGGGGTGCCGTCGCGGCCCGGGGGGGGGTGCTACGACGGGACAGCGCCGGCCCGCGTGACGCTCCACGGTCCGCAGGACGCCCCGCGCCTGCCGCCGGCCCTCAGGCGCGCTCGCCCGGCAGCAGGTCCAGAGCGCTGATCACCTCCTGTGCCCCGATGTCCAGCAGTCCCGGATCGACGTGGTCCGCATAGGCGTCGCCGGTCCGTCCCTTCCAGAGCGTGACGTGCAGGGGTGAGGGCGTGGCGGGCCCCCACCATTGGGGCGGCGTGGGGCCGAACAGGGTGACCGACGGACGCCGGAGCGCCGTGGCGATCTGGCTGATGCCGGTGTCGGTGCAGACCAGGAGTCTCGCCGTGCCCACCAGCGCGGCGAGTTCGAGCGCGTCGGTGGTCCCGGCCAGGTCACGCTCGGCGGGCAGGTCCGCCAGCGTACGCAGGGCCGCGATGTCGGCTGCTTCCGCTCGGCTCCCCGTCAGGAGGACGTGGTGTCCCCGGCTGTGGAGGTGGCGGATCACCACCGCCCACCGTTCCAGCGGCCACCGCCGCGCGGGGCTGCCCGCACCGATGTGTACCAGGGTGTGTCCGGAGCCGGTCCGTCGGCCCACGGGCGGGTCGAAGTGGAGGTCCTGGTCGTCGGCGACGATTCCGAAGGCGGCCAGCATCCGCCTCCACCGAAGCAGGATGTGGTCCTCGAAGGTGAACTCGGGGAAGCCGTCCGTGCGTCGCACCCCGGAGTGCCGGTAGGCGACGAGCCGCCTCGGAGCGTGCTCCGTCAGGACGTCCCAGAACGGGCGCTGGGGCACCCGCAGCGCGACGACGGCGTCGGCCACCGACAGGTGTCCGGCGAGCCGCGACAGGATCGGTCCGTCGAGCGTCTCGTGCTCCCTGGGGTCGTACTCCGTGTCCGCGGTCTCGGTCAGGTAGTCGTCCGCGAGCCCCAAGTGGTCGGCCAGGGGCACCAGACTGCTCGGGCAGGTGATGACGAGCCGATGGTCCGGGAAGTGACGTCGCAGCCCGAGGAGGGCCGGACGGGCGACGATCAGGTCGCCCAGCGCGTTGTGCCGCACCACCAGGACCGTCTTCCGCGTGCGGGGCATGGGCCTCCTCTTTCGATGCCGTGGACGGGCGCGGGACCTCGGGGCGGAGCACGTCGGCGGGCAGGGGCGAGGTGTCGTTCACGCGTCGCGCAGCCTGGCGACGACGGGGGCGAAGTCATACATCGCCGGGCTTTTCACCACCCAGTAGGTGATGCCGAGGGTTTCGCGGCACTGCTGGATCTTGTCGCACAGCTCCGGAACGCTTCCTATCAGCGTCAGCGGGGACGCCAGCACCTCGTCCGCCGGTATCCCGAACCCGTCCGCGACGCCGCGCGCCGAAGCCCAGGCATCGCTGGTGACGTGGGTCTCGTAGACCAGGCACTGCAGGCGCGGCCACCGGCGGAGTTCGTGTGCCGTCCGCACGAGGCGCGCCACCCGGTCCGCGAACGCCCGGTGGGTCGCCTCCGGTCCGAGCGGGGCGTTCCGCAGCCCGGTCGTCATCGGAGCACCGATATTGACGATGTCCGCGCGGCGCACCGCCAGGTCCAGCATGCGGCGGCCGCCGCCGCCCAGCACGATCACCGGCTTCCAGCCGGCCGCCGCGGGCTGGACGTCCGCGGCGGGGAAACGGTGGTGAGGTCCTTCGTAGCCTCTTCCGTCGCACCGGGACAGGAACGCGTCGACGAAGGCCGACAGCCTCGCCATGCGCGCGCCGGGCGGATCCATGGTCTGTCCGAGGCGTTCGTAGTCGCGGCGCATCCACCCGGCGCCGAGACCTACTTCCAGCCGTCCGCCGATCAGGGCGGCGAGCGTCATGAACTCCTCGGCGAGGAGTACCGGGTGGTGGAAGTCGGCCGAGAGGACGAGTGAGCCGACCGACAGCGACGTCGTCACCGCGCCCGCGGCCGCCATGCCCACGAGCGGTCCGCCGCTGCCGACGTGCTCGGGGACGAGCAGCGCCCGGTAGCCGAGGTCCTCCGCGTCCCGGGCGAGGCGCGTCCAGGAGCCGGCCTGCCGGGACGGGGCCGCCTGGACGGCGAACGTGAGGGTGTCCCCCGGATACGAGGTGCTCATGCGCCCACGGTCCCGCCGACGGCAGGCGGCGCTTGACGGCGGTGGGCCGTCCGTGGACGCGGCAAGGGAGCGAGGAGCGCCTGTCTGATCACCCTGGCGACCTGGCCGGCGCCGCCCGTGCCGAGTTCCTCGATGTCGAGCGGCGGGCGATGGTCCGAACCCAGCGCGACGGACCTGTCGATCGCGTCGTTCAGTTCCCGCCCCGCGGACACCGATTTCTCCGCTGCCACGATGGATTCGTAGACGTATTCGAGGACCGCGTCCTCTCCTGAAGGCCGCAGCTTCTCGACGGTTTCCGGATCGAGCACGCCGGACGGCCAGTGCAGAACGCTGCGCGACGGCGTCAGGTAGATGCGTGGGTGCAGGATCTGGCTGAGATTCTGCGGCGGAAGGAGGACCGTCGGGATACCGACGGCTGCCGCCTGGAGCATCGTGGTGCTGCCCGGAGACGTGAAGAGGATGTCGGAACGGCTCAGGATCTCCTCGAATCGGCGCCCGCTGTGGACTCCGATCGTCGTCGTGGAGGGAACCAGTCCGGTCACGCGCGCGCACGCCCAGTCCGGCAGGTTCCCGCACACGGCCGACACCGTGTGCCCGCCGTCCACCAGGCGCTCGACCAGCGGAATCACGACCAGCCGCAGATAGGCGTCCGACGCGCCCCCGACCAGGTGGCTGTGCATTCCCCCCACATTGACGACACACCCCTCGCCCCGGCCGCCGCGCCGACGGGCCGGCGGAACGATGGGTTCGATCCACCGCAGGTCCTGCCGCCCGTGCAGCGGGCTTCCTGCGGGGAGTTCGGCGAGCGGGCTGCGCTGCGCGCAGTGCAGGGCAGCCCGCCGGGGTATCTCGGACGGAAGGGTCCACAGGTAGGGGAGGCTGTCCACGTACACCACGGGTACGCCGATGTCGCTGATCTCGTCGGCGGCCCTCGGATCGTTGATGACGAGCGCGACCGCCGCGTCGCGCCGGTCCCGGTGCCCCGCGACCCGGTGCCGCGCTCCGAGGAGTTCACCGGAATTCGCCCAGGACGCCGTCGCCTCGTCCAGCGCGACGTCAACACCGCCCAGTCGGTCCAGTATCAGGCGCAGTTTGCCGATGCTGCCCCAGCCGAAGTCGCTGACCGCGGCCAGTACCATTCCCGCCATAGCCGACGCACTCCTCAGTCCGTGAACGAGTTCCACACCCGGTGCACCGCGTGGACGGATTTCGCCGCCTCGTGCGCCGGCAGATTCGGACCGGTCTCGACCTCGATCAGCCGTGCGTGGGCGGCCCGCGCGACCGGCCACCCACCGTCTCCGGGATACACCCCGTGCTCCTCGGTGTATTCACGCAGCCATGGAATGGAATACAACGGGCGATGCGGAATGCGGCAGCTCACATTCTCGGCGTTGATGCCGTCCACGACGGCCCGGCGGCGCTCCGCGCCTTCCTCCGGAAGCAGAATCGGCAGCTTGAAGTAGACGCAGCGTCCCCACCGGGGCTCGGCCACCGGTGTGAGGTCCGTCGACTTCAGTCCTTCTCGGTAGAGGTGCGCGGCATGCCGGCGGGCGGCGATCTCCTCGTCCAGCCTTTCGAGGCCGCGTCTGGCCACGATGGCGGAGAATTCGACCATCCGGTAGTTGTAGCCGAGGGTCAGGTAGTCGTCCCATCCCGGCCCCTTCCCCGAGTTGCAGAGGCTGCGGATCCGGTCCGCCCGGCTCGCGGTCCTGGCCAGCACCACTCCGCCCTCGCCGCACGCCACGTGCTTGCGCACGCCCAGGCTGTACGTGGCGAACTCCCCGAACGTTCCGACCTTCCGGTCTCCCACGGTGGCGCCCGGGGCCTGCGCGGCGTCCTCCACGAGCGCGAGGCCGTGCCGATCGCACACCTCGCGCAGCGTGACCAGGTCGGCGGGATAGCCCCAGAAATGGACGGGGAGGATCGCCCTGGTCCTGCTGGTGATCAAGGCTTCGGCGCGTGCGGTGTCAAGGGTGAGACTGTCCGGCTCGACGTCGCAGATGACCGGAACCCCGCCCAGTTGGACCACGGCGGCCGCGGCCGCCACGTAGCACAGCGCGGGCACGATCACCTCGGTCCCCGGTCCGACGCCCGCTGCGGCCAGCGAGAGGTGCAGGGCGCTGGTACCGGAGTTCACGGCGACCGCGTGGGTGTCGGGACCGTGGTAGGCCGCGAACGCCTGCTCGAACCGGTGGGATTGCGGCCCCCCGTACCAGTCCGACAGGAGGCCGTTCGCCATCAGCTCCTCGACCTCGGCGCGTACGACGTCGTCGGCCGGCACCGTGCAGGCGACGGGTTCGGGCCGCACCGGACGGCCACCGCTGTGAGCAGGGGTCGAGTCGGCCGTAACGGAGTTCATGCTGTCCATCCCAGGAGCCCTCCGATCCATGACAGCGGCCCGGCCCACCGTGCGTCGCCGCTGTGCTGCGTCCTTACCGATGCCGCTCAGTCGTTCCACACCGATGCTGCTCAGTAGTTCCACTCCGGCACTCGGCCGAGCCGGGCCACGTCGTCGCTGTAACCGGCCGCGGTGGTGGAGCAGCCCTGGCAGCTGACCGGCCCCTGGCCGCGGAATTGCTCCGCATGTGCCCGGAACGCGGGGGTGTCCAGCCACCACCTGCCCTCGCGGCGGGCCACGGCGCCGCCGACACCGCCCCGGTGAGGCAGACAGCTGCACGCGTACCCGACCCCCTGCTTGGCGTCGAGATAGACGACGTCGTCGACGACGTGACAGACGGGCCGGCCGGCCCGCGGAGGCACCGACCGCTCGAAGTACTGCGCCCGTTCCTCGGCGGTGTCGCCGTAGAACCGCTTGCCCAACGGGACGAGGAGAGCGGCGTCGTCCGGCTCGTACACCGGGTCGCAGCACGCGACCACGTCGTCGGGGGACGGATAGACCATCGAACGGTCCAGTTTGAGCGCCGACAGTTCCCATTGGCCCACGCCGAGGTCCGACAGCACCCTCTGGAGTGCGGGCATCTCGGTGTAGTTGTGCGGGCCCACGACGGTGTTGACCCTGGTCAGGATGGACAGGTCACGGCAACGGCGAAGTCCCTCGACCGCCCTGTCGAAGATCCCCGGGGTCCTGCGGTACAGATCGTGGGTGTCCGCGGAGCTTCCGTCGATGCTGACGATCACCTGTGCCAGGCCAGCGTCGGCAAGGGATTCGGCCATCCTCGGCAGCTGAAATCCGTTGGTGATCACGGACATCTTCATCTGCTGCCGGGCGCCCAGGCGTATCAGCTCACCTATGTCCTGGTGCATGAGGGGCTCACCGCCGGTGAACCGGACGTAGCGCACGGATGCTTCCCACGCCCGCGGCAGGAGTTCGCGGAACTCCGCCACGGTGAACCGGTACGAGTCCCGGGACAGCGCATACTCACACATGAAACAGTCGGCATTGCATGCTTCAAGTACCCGAATGAAGAGGTACCTGTCGCGACCGTGCCCAGCATTGTCCAAGTCGCCGTTCGCGTCACCCATTTCGCGCGTAACCACAGGAACACCGACCCTTTCCGACGCCGATTCACGAGAAGCGCTCCAGGCCACGAACCATCGACGACACCTTCCCTTCGCCGACTTACTTGAAACAACCCCGCCCCGTACGTCCATTTTTGGCGCAGTTTGAGGGAGCGGGGTCCGCTCCTTACCCGGCGGTGGCCCACGCATCTCGCCGAGTTGGTTGCCGGGACCACGGCGCTGTGTTTTCCTCATCTTTGACTCAGTGGAGGTGAACCCACCATGGCCAAAAAATCGCCCCTGTACACCCACCGAGAAAACTCAGCCCCGGGATCAAAATCCCATACACGACCGCGTGTCTTCCTAGCGGCCCCGTACACACAATTGATGAACCGCCAGACCGGTTTGGTCGACACCATGTGGCAGCACAGACTGGAGTCGCTTCGACGGGCCTTCATCGATTCCGGCGCGACGGTCTTCAACGCGCATCACAGTGAAGCATGGGGTGCCGAGTGGCGGGCCGCTTCGGTCTGCACTCCGATCGATTTCACGGCCATGGCCCACTCCGACGTCGTCTGCGCGATCGTGGGCAGCCCCCAGTCCGGCGGGGTCGCCGTCGAACTCGGCTGGGCCTCGGCCCTGCACAAACCCATCCTCCTGGTCCTGCCCTCCGCATCGGGACACAGCCAGTTGATCGACGGGTTGGGCAGTATCACCAGCGTGGCGAGCGTCCAGGAACCGACGGTCTGGAGCCGGTCCGACATCGACGACCTCGTCCGGCGCACCACGGGCCTTGCGACGGCCGTCGGTCATTTCCAAGGCTCCGCGCACACTCCGCCGGGAAGCAGACGCCAGGACCACGCGCCCACCGGAGAACTGGAATTCTGCTCGGCGGAGGAATGCCGTCACGAGGCATCGCCCGCCGCTGCCACCGGGGCCTGAGAAATGAGAGTGCTCCAGGTGAGCCCGTCCATGGGCGCCCACTGTGGTATCGCCGTTTTCGCCGATGACATCGCCAAGGGGCTGGCGGCCGAGGGGTGTCACGTCGAAACCGTCTCCGGAGCGGATCCGGTGGAGACCGACTCCGCCGACGTCGTCCTGCTGCAACATCATGAAGAGCTGATGCCCGATGCCGAGATCCTGCGTATTCTGCGCGGCACACGGCGTCCGGTCGTGGTGTTCAAGCATTCCGCCGGCGCCGATACGCCGGCCGCGGCCGTGACCGGTTTCGTGGCGATGAGCAGAGGACTCCTGCCCGCCACCGGAGGAGTTCCCACCCTGTGTTTTCCCCACCCCGCCACCACGCCTTCTCACCTGTCGGACCGCACGTCGCTGCGCCGGCGTTTCTCCCTTCCTGCGGACGCACGGATCGTGGGGACGAGCGGTTTTCTCAAGTTCGACCGGGAGTTGGTTCCGCTCCTGCGGGAACTCCTGCCTCGCGCCGAGCGACTCGACTGGGTGGTGCAACTCCTCACCAGCCCGTGGCGGCTTCCCTCTCCGGGCCTGCTGGAGCAGATCGCCGAGCTGGGGGAACACCATCACGGTCGGCTGATCCACGTACACGAGCACCTGGACGCGGAGGAGTTGAATCTTCGTTTGCAGGCGTGCGATCTGCTGTGGTGCTGGACCAGGGCGCCCTCGGCCCATTACGCCAGCGGCGTCGTGTCACGGCACTATGCGAGCGGATCCCGGATGGTGGTGGCACAGAAACACCAGCACGGCCATGTGCTCGGCCTGCCCAACGTCGTAGCGGCCGCCGCCACGCTGCCCGGGTTCGTCGATGACCTGACGGCCGAGATGACCCGCCGCCGGACGTCCCGGCACGACCCCCGGCCCGTTTCCTGGGAGCCGCACATGGCGTCGCTCGCCCGTTTCCTGCGCTCCGTCACGGCGGCGCGTGCGACCGGGCCCGGCAGCGGACCGACGGCCGGCAAAAGCTCACATCAGCGCCTCGACGATACGGCCGCAGCGCACGGGGTCCTCGGTGAAACCGGCCTTGAGGCCCCATAGCCAGTACTCGATCGTCCGGAGCAGCGCCCACCTGTGGGCACGGTCGCGGTCCAGCTCCGCCGCGTCCGCCAAGGCGTCCACGCACCACCGGACTCCGCCGGAGCCGAACTCGTCGAACCTGGTCCACACCAGGGGCGCCGTCTGGAATTCCAGGACGCCGCTGACGATCAGCGGATCGATGACGCTCCAGCCCCCGTCCCCCCTCCGGAGCACCTGCTCGTAATGGAGGTCGTTGTTCACCAGGAGCGAGTAGTCGTCGGTGGAGAGTTCCTCGGCCAGTTCAAGACCTCTGTCGAGCACCCGGCGCGGCATGGGCCGGCCGAGTTCCTCCCAGTGCGACGGCAGTTCCCGTCGGTGCCGGGCGGCGATACCGCCCGTGGTCCGCAGTCCCTCCGGCGGCTCGATGGCCAGGCTTCGCAGCAATCGCCCGATCGTCGGCACCGCCTCGTCGAGCGGACGCATCCGCAGGTTCTGCGTGCTGTCGAGCCGCTCCATGAGCAGCAGTCCCGCGGCCACGTCCGCGTCGACGAGCCGGACCGCCCCACGACCGTGCCACAGGCGCAGGGCGAGGACCTGTTCGGCGACCTGTTCGTCGGGCCAGGTGGCCTTCACCACCAACAGCTCGTTCCCGCGACGCACCGGAACGGCGAGGCTGTTGTAGCCGTGCATCGGGGGGCCGTCCACCACCAGGCTCCAGCGGTCGCAGGTTGCCGAGATGACACGTGGCAGGGCCTCAAGCCACTTCCGGCCCTCCTCGCCGTGCTGCTGCCAGCGGCCGAACCGGCGCATGGACTCGGGCACTTCGACCTGCCCGTGGTGCGTGGATCCTGCATCGGCAGTCACAGCCGCTTTCTCCATCTGTCCTGGTTCGTTCAGGATTCGTAGTCCTTCCATTCTTCGCCGATCGGTGAAGAATGGGACTTCATTCGGTTGAGTGGATAGAATATCTTGCGGACCGGATATCCTTCGCGGTCCTCGCAGGACGCACACAGTGCGATCTCCCCAAATTTACCGTCCCGGTGCATTTTTCGCATCCGGGTGAGGTTCTCCCCACGCCAGATCTCGTGGAGCGAGGACTCGTTGAGGTTTCCGAGGGTCAGCAGACCGTCGTAGTCGAAGCAGCAGGGGACGACCCTGCCGTCCCAGAGCACCGTGACCGAGGTCCACGGTCGCATGCACACCACGGAGGACGGCGGCCTGGTGTCCAGTTGCAGCTCCCGTATCTTCTCCTCGTCACCGTTCCAGGTACTGTACGACTTCACCCGCACGCGATCGATTCCGTCCTTCGCCCGCCACTTTCTGAGCCAGTCACCCACCTCATGCGCATTCTGCCGTTGCCGCACGAACTGCAAGGTGATGAACGGCTTCCCGGTGCGCGCCCCGGCCCGGTAGGCGAGGAGTTCGTCTATCCGCTGTTCGGCGAGTTCGACATTTCGCGCCGCCCGGCCCCGGACTTTCTCCGAGGTCTGTCCGGTCACGCCGTCGAGAGACAGCACCAGCCGGTCGAGCCGGCTGTCCACGAGCGCCGCGACACGATCCGTCGTGAGCAGCACCGGATTCGCGGACAGGTAGGTCTTTATCCGTCGCTTCCTGGCGTGGGCAATGAATCTGCCGATGTCCGGATGCATGAGCGAGTCACCGAAGTGATGCAGAAAGAGCTTCGACGTGGAAGCGGCGACCTCGTCGATGAGGCGTTCGTACAGCGGGAAGGACATGTTCCCGAGCGAGCGTGTCATGGCATGGGTCCGCGGACACATCTGGCAAGTCATCGGGCACTTGTTCGTCAGTTCCACCTGGAAGACAACCGGATTGCCGACCGATCGCACCCACTGCCGGTTGTACGAGAACTGAAGTAATTCCCAGTTGAGCCCGCGCTGTATTTCCCGAAGAAAGTCGATCGCATCACCACCGAACGCTCGGGGGTGACGGCAACGGTAATCCGAACGCATGGGACCCCTACCTCCGCTGTGCGGTGATTTCGAGATCGGATAGCCTGCGGGCCGGCCGAGTCGACGGCTCTCCGCCAGGCCCCCTCCCCAGGGCATCCCGAATAAATACCCGAAATAACCACCATCATTCCGCCCTGCGGAAGAAGTGGCCTGATCACCTCCCACCGGAGTGCACCACAGAGGCTGACACGAGGTCGTTTTACAGTTATACGCGAAGAATAGGATGAACTTTCGCCGGCCAGTTCCGGGATCCTCCACTCGACCTGCCTCTTGTTTTCGGCCAGGACGGCGGGTGATCAGTCGATTCCGACTCCCCGTTGATGCCCCACATCGTCGGGCGCCGCACGGGTCCGCATCACCCACCAAACTCAAGTACCGGTATTGACAGACCGCAGGTGGGGCCTTGAGGATTGAAAGAGCCATCGACTCCAGAAGGATTCCTCATGCTTTTTCTGGATAGCTCGGACATCGAAGCCGTCCGCACCTGGCATTCAACCGGCACAATTGACGGAGTCACCACGAATCCGAGCATTCTGCGGAAGCAGGGTGTAACGAACGTCGAAAAGCAGATATCGATCATCGCGGAATTGATAGCGCCTCAGCCGGTGGCGGTGGAGATCACCTCCGCCGACGCGAGCGATGTCCTCGCCGCATGCCGCCGCCTGCACGCCATCGGGCCGAACGTAGTGGTCAAGATCCCGATCGTCGACGCGAACGGCAGCCCGGCACTGTCGTTGCTGCATCGCCTGCACTCCGAGAACATCCCGTCGAACGCCACCACGTGCTTCACCGTCGGGCAGGCGTTTCTGGCGGCGAAGGCCGGAGCCGACTACGTGACCCTCTTCTGGAGCCGGATCCTGGAGGAGGGAGGCGACGCCGCCGCGATCGTGGCCTCCACCCGCCGACTCCTCAACGAGCATGCCCTGCCCGCCCGGATCCTGGTGGGCAGTCTGCGCCGGGCCGACGACCTGACGCAGGCTCTTCTCGCCGGCGCGCATGTCGTGACGGCACCGCCCGAACTTCTCGGGCGGTGGGCGGATCACCATTACGCACGGGAGACAGCCGCCCAGTTCGACGCGGACGAGCGTCGACGCGCGGGACTGCCCGACTGACGTTCATGATCGTGCTCCAGCACGGCGACGTGCCCCGGCGCTCCGGTCCTGCCGTCCTGCTCGACCGCGACGGCACCCTGATCGAAGACGTTCAGGGGTACGTCCGTCATCCCGCCGACATCAGGCTGCTGCCCGCCGCGGCGGCCGCCGCGGATTCCTTCGACCGGCTCGGGGCGTCGCTCGCCATCGTCTCCAACCAGGCGGGCATCGGTCGTGGCGTGCTGTCCGAGTCCGCCGCCGTCGACCTGCACGCCCGCGTCGTCACGCTCCTGGCCGCGGTCGGGCTGAGGGTGTCGTGCTCGATCCTGTGCCCCCACCGGGAGGGAGAAGGATGCCCCTGCCGCAAGCCCGCTGCCGGGATGGTGCTGGCGGCAATGGGATTGCTGGGGGCGCCCGTCGGCCGTGCCTTCCTGGTCGGCGACACGGCGCGCGACGTACGCGCGGCCTGGGCCGCGGGGGCACACCCGCTGCTGGTGCAGACAGGACAGGGCCCGCAGGCCCGCGAGGCGCTGCGGACGGAACGGGAGCGACCGTACGACATCGTCGACGACGTGGCGGCCGCGGCCGATCTCATAGGACAGCGGGTGCGGGGGCGGTAGCACGGTCCGAGGCCGGCAGCGGCTTTCTCCCCTACGGACGCGAGAAGAGAGCGCGGATGAGAACTGACGAAACTCGTGCGGTGATCAACGCGGGCCGGGAGGTGGTGCGCCGGGAGGCCGCTGCCCTGACCGCGCTCGCCACGCGCATCGACGACTCCTTCGCACATGCTGTCAGGAGGGTGGAGAGCTGCCGGGGTCGAGTGGTCACCTCAGGAATCGGAAAGTCCGGTCTGGTCGCCGCACGGCAGGCATCCCTTCTTTCGACCATCGGAATCCCGGCGTTCCACGTGCACGCCGGTGACGCCCTGCACGGTGACGCCGGGGCGATAACGTCGGACGACGTGCTGATGGCGGTCTCGTACTCGGGGGAGACGACCGAAGTCTGCAACCTGGCCGGCATCGTTCAGGCGCGTGGTGTGCCCGTGATCGCCATCACCGGTGCCCCGCTGTCCGAGTTGGCCGCGAAAGCGGACATCGTGCTCGAACTGCCGGCCTGTACGGAGGCGGACTCCCTCGGGCTCGTACCGTCCTGCTCCTCCGCTTCGGCCACGGGGATCGCTGACGCGTTGGCCATCGTGCTGATGAGCCGACGGGGCATGAAACCCCGTGAATTCGGGGTCAATCACCCCAATGGGAAGCTGGGTCGCACGGCCAGGGGTGTCTGAGACAGCGGTCTCCAGGAGATCGCAGCGACGGCTGCGCCGAGTCGGTGGGTACGGCGGCCGAGCCGGGCCATGGCCCGGAAGCCGTTCGGCCTCCCCCTCCTCCGTGCTCCCGCGGACCGGCGACCGGCTGATCCGCCGCCCGGGTCGACCGGTCATGCCGACGGGCCGGTGCAGGGCACCGGCCCGTCGGATCTTTCCGGAGAGTTCTGGGTGTCAGCGGTGCCTGGCGAGGCGCTTACGGCCTACGAAGGCGATGGCCGCACCCGCACCGAGCAGCACCACGACCAGCAGGAGCATGTCCCTCATGCCGGACGCACCGGTGTGTGCGAGCGAACCCGATGGGGAGCCGGCCGGCGCCGGAGTGTTGGGCGTCCCGTGCGTCGGCGGCACCGAGGCCGGCGGCGTGGATGCCGGCGGCGTGGGTGTCGGTGATGCCTTCTTCGGGATGTACACGCCGGCGTCGATCGTGTGGTCAACCCCTCCTGGTTTCGTCGGTGCTGTGACGGGGGCGTACCCGTTGCACAGCCGGCCGGTGGTCGGCGGGGTCACATTGGAGTCATGTGCCCGGTTGTCACCGGCCCGCGGGAGTGTGAACCGCAGTTTGGTGGCCGCCGGCTGACCTGGCACGTTGCTGGTGTCCGCGGTGCACACGTCGAACTGCACCGTGTACTTCGCGCCCGGTGTCAGCTCGTACTCGGCGCCGACACCACCGAAGTAGTACTCACCGGCGGCATCGGTCTTGGTCGTGGCGACCTGCTTGCCGTCGGCGTCCAGCAGGTTGATCGTGGCGTCCGGCAGCAGTACCTGACCGGGGTCCTGGATGCCGTTGTGGTCGCCGTCGTACCAGACCACGTTGCCGATCTGGATCGGTGCGTTCGCCGCGGCGTACGCGATGTCGCCCAGGCCGCCGGCCTTGCCGAACCCGTTCTGGTTCGGACCGATGAACTGGTACGCGTTCTTTTTCGGGTCGTTGCCGGGTCCGGCGCCGGTGGTGATGTCGTAGTAACCGGTTCCGTCGGTGATGACATTGCCGGTCGGGTCCATCTGCGTGCTGACGACCCACTGCTGCTGCGGAATGTAGGCGACCGAGCCCAGCGAGGACTCCTGGTGCGGTCCGGGATTGCCCGGGAAGAAGTCACCCGGGAAGTACTCGACGACGCCGGCGGGCTGGGCGCCGTCGTTGGCGGGGTTCGCGTGGTTGGGGCAGCTTCCGGTGCCTTCCCACTCGTACCCGCCGGTGGGCGTGGCGCAGGCCATGTTGATGTCGCCGCCGGACATGCCGTTCTGCGGCGTGTCCTTGCCCGGCCTCGGGTCGAGGCCGCCCCAGCTCACGACGTCCATGAACCTGTCACGGAAGCCGAGGATCATCGAGCCGTCGCGGGCGAAGGCCAGGCTGGCCAGCTCCGGCTGCGGATCGATCATCGTGTTGTTCACACTGAGCTTGTCCCACGTCTGCAGGTCGTTGTTCCACGGGTTCCAGTGGGTGACCTGGTCGTAGCTGGACAAGCCGGTGAGCACGGCCCCGCGCTCGGCGGTCAGCGGCTGGCTCAGCACGGTGGTGAACTTCTTGCCGTCGAAGGTGGCGACGACGGCCTTCAGGTCGTCGCGCTTCTGTGTGCTCTCCGCGCTGCACACCCCGCCCACGTACAGGGTGTTGTTGTGGGTGGCCACGCTGAACGGCCGCCAGTCGCCGGACGCCGTGCAGCCCGGGTCGGGGATCGGGACCGTCGCCTCGGGCGCCGAGGCGGTGGCCCCGGTCGCGTCGAAGCTGACCAGAGAGCGGTTGCGCAGGTTCACCGCGTACAGCGTCGAACCGTCTTCCGACAGGGCGATGCCGCCGATGCTCTCCTTGCCCGGTACGTCGGTGAACCCGCCGTCCTTGATCAGGTTGGCGGTGTCGTGCTGCGTCACCGTGGCGCCCGGCACCTTCGCGAACAGCTTCGGTGCGCTGCCGCCGTCGGTCGGCACGGTGTAGATGGCGTCACCGCCGTCCGGCCCGTACAGGGTGTACCGACGGGCGAACTCCGCCTGGAACAGCCTGCTCCGGTACTTGTCGTAGGCGAGCCCGAAGGTCGTGCCCACCTGCTCCTGGGTGTTGAGCACGGTCGGACATGCCTGGGCGGTGGGGCAGTCACCCCGGGCGCCCGTCCCGAACGCCACCAGTGCCCGGGTGTCCGTCCCGCCGGCGCCGTTCTGGATCGGGACGTAGTAGTTGGAGTCCGGAAGCGCGTAGTCGGCCGCGTCCCAGACCCCGGTGATCACCGAGTCGTCCTTGCCTCCCGAGACGTCCACGAACGAGGTGAAGCTGTCGAAGTGGTTCTCCGCGGTCGAAGCAGGTGCCGCCCGCAGATAGTCGTTGTACGGGGCCGGGACGGTGACGTCGACGCGGTACCGGCCGCCGGTCAACTCGCTCGACGGCGGCACGATGACCTTGCCGGTGGCATCCGTCACGCCGGTGACGTGATGGCCCGCAAGGTCGGCGACGTCGACCTTCATCCCCCGCTGCGGCACGTCCATGGTCGTGTTGATCACGCCAGTGCCGAAGAAGTCCCGCAGCACCTCGACGGTCAGTGTGCCGTCAGAGGTCGCTGCGCCGGCTTGCCCGGCGCCTGTCACGATCGTGCCTGTGGCGCCGCCCATCAGTATCAGACTGGACAGCCCCACCCACACCAGCCTACGTAATGGCATGGCATTCCCTTATCTCGTCCTACACTAACGCCAATTGTGCAAACTCACTGATGAGCCTACAAGTTGACGGAGCGTCATGCGTGCGAAACAGGGAGTTTCGAGGGGGCGGAGTTCGGGCCTGTTAGCATCGCGGCGCGTGCAGAGCATCAGGATCAAGCGAGGTCTCCCGTGGCGCGCGACGGACCGGCGCCGCCGGTGGCCACGGTTACGCTGGGTGGCAGTCGGCATCATAGCCATCGCGGCCGTCACCACCACCGCGTTCGTACTCGCCGGCAGCGGCGACCCCACCGGTAGGCGTGCGTTGACCTCGGACGAGGTGAACCGGCTGGCGATCACGCGGTTCCGCAACTACCAGGCGGGAGGCCGCGCGGTGACGATCACGGTGCCGACCACCGCCGGCGGGCTGGTCGTCACCGGCTCCATCGACTACCGCGCCAAGAGCGGTTACGGGGTGGTGCGCGGGACCGGGCGCGACACGTCCAGCGACGGGCTGATCGAATGGACGGCCACCACCGTCCGCGTCCACCTCATGCCGAACCCCCCGGCGACCGCACCCGCAGCGCCGCCCGCGTCCGGCTGGTACAGCCGTCCGTTGCAGACGTCCGGCATCTCCCTGGACAGTTCGCTGGGCATCGCGCTCGGCCTGGGCAGCGACCGGCCGGACAACGCCGAACTGCTCCCGCAGAACGGCGCCGTCTGGATCGGACGCGACCAGGTGCAGGGCCATCGGACGGACGTCATGATCGGGCCCGACGCCGGTACCAAGGCAGGTAAGTCGGGGACCGTGCGCTACTGGATCGGCTCGGACGGCACCATGTACCGGGTGCGGGCCGAGGTGGCCTCCGAGGCGCAGCCGGTGGTCATCGACTTCGACACCCAGAAGTACGTGCCCGTCCAGCCGGTACCCGGAGCCACACCGGATCGGTAGCCGCCGCTCACGAGGTCCGCACCCGCGCGCCGGCGGCGAGCAGTGACGCCGACGGCAGCGGGATGCCCGCGGTGTCCGGCAGTTCCGGAACGGCCGGCACGGCGGTGGCGCCGGTGGTGGTGGCCTGCGGGAACTGCGGCTGCGGTCCGGGCGCGGCCACGTCGGTGAACGGGATGCCCGCGGGCGCCGCCGGGTTCGACCAGGTGCCGGAGGGTGTGGCCGACGTACCGGGAACCGGGCAGGCCGCGGTCGTCGCGAGCCGTGCGGGCACGGTCGTGCGCAGCGCGTTGCCCTGGAGGCAGTTGCCCCGTCCGTGGGTGGCGGTGGGGAACGTCCAGCCGACGTCGACGCCGTTGGCGGTGAAGGTGTTGTCCGTGATCCGGTTGCCGTTCGCCGGGATGTCGGCGGTCGCGGTGATCACGAGCCCGGCGTTGGTGTTGCCGGTGATCCGGTTGCGGAGGAACCGGTTGCCGCTGCCGCCGTCGATGCCGACGCCGATGCCCCAGCCCCCGTCGGCCTGTTCGGGGGTCTGCTTCTGCTGGTTGTCCGCGATCAGGTTGCCGGCGATGACGGCATCGCGCTGCGGGAGCAGTTTCTCCTGGTGGTCGGAGTTGGTGGTCAGTCCGACGCGGTTGCCGACGAACCGGTTGCCGACCACGTACATGTCGCCGCTGGCGTTGGTGCCTTCGTAACCGACCGCGTTGAGTTCGGAGACGTTGTCCCGCACCACGACGCGGCACGGCTTGCACTGTCCGACGTAGATCCCCGAGTCGGCACCGCCCGACGTGTAGGAGTGCTCGATGACACCGTTCTGCGCGGAGAACGCGTAGATGCCGTACAGGCCGTTGCGGGTCGCGGTCACGTACGAGACCAGGAACGACTTCAGCAGGGTGACGGGCTCGTCGCCGGTGTCGTAGCCGCCGCTGTGCCCCGGCAGCCCGGCGACCGCCGCGGCCGAACCGGTGACCAGCACCCCGTTCTGCGTGTTGTTGCGCACGGTCAGGTTCTGCACGGCCACCCCGGGTGCCGCGACGACGACACCGTTCGGCTGCTGCAACCGCCCGTCGATGACGACCTTGTCCCGGGACGCGCCACGGAGAGTGACGCCGGCCGTGTCGATCTTCACCGACTCGTGGTACACGCCCGGAGCGACCAGCACCAGGTCACCGGAGCGGGCCAGGGACACCGCGGCCGAGATCGTCGGGGCGTCGGCAGGCACGCGGATCGTCACATGCGCCCCGGCAGGACGCCGGCCCTTGTCCGATCCGTCGTCGCCGCCGCCCCCGCCGCAGCCGACCACGAGGGTCAGTGTGCCCAGTACCGCCGCCATCACGCGAAGAGCTGATCGAGACATGATCCCAGTCTGGCACGGCGACGAACTCCGTGCCGAAATAAGGGGGTTGGGCGCCGGCCTCGATTCGGGTGTGGCACTCTGCACACCATGCACCGAGCCGATCAGCACCCCTCACGCCGCGCGTTACTCGATGTCACCGGCGTCCTGGTGGCCGCCGGTCTCACCGCCGGGTGCACATCGGACTCCGCCCGGCCGGGCCGGGCCGCCCCCGCCGCGGCGGACACGCCGACGCGGATTCCGGCGACGGGCCGGCACCAGGCGGGCATCACGCTCCCCCAGCCGGCCCAGCGCAACCTGCTGGCCGTGGTGGCCGACCTCGACGCCGCCGTGGCGCCCGGCCCGCTGCTGGCCGAACTCGGCCGGGCCATCAGTGCCCTCACCGCGGGGACCGACCCGCGGCTGCTGGGCATGCCGCCGGGCGACCTGACCGTGACCGTCGGCGTGGGGCCTCGGCTGGTGCGCGCGGCCGGTGCTTCGCTGCCCGGCTCGACCGACCTCCCCCGGTTCTCCCGCGAGCGGATCACCCCGCAGGCACGCGGTGGTGACCTGCTGATACAGATCTGCGCCAGCGACGCGCTGCTCGTACCGATCGTCGCCGCCGCGCTCCTGGACCAGACCGGTGACCGCGTCCGCGAACGCTGGCGGCAGTCCGGGCACCGCGGTACGAACGTGCCCGTCGGCGAGGGCCTCACCGCGCCGCGGAACCTGCTCGGTTTCATCGACGGCATCGTGGGCCCGCACACGAGCGCCGAACAACAACGCGACCTGTGGCTGGCCGGGCCCGCCGCGGTCGCCGGCGGCACCCTTGCCGTACTGCGGCGCATGGAACTCGACCTGCCGCGGTTCGCCGCCCTGTCCGTCGCCGAGCAGGAGGCGGTCTTCGGGCGGCGCCGGGCCAGCGGCGTACCCCTCTCCGGCGGCACCGTCTCCTCGGGTCCGGAACTCGGCGCCAAGACGCCCGACGGACGGTATCTCGTCCCGGTGGACGCCCATGTGCGCAGGGCGCACTCGGCCGTGGTCGGCACCGGCCTCATGCTCCGCCGCTCCTACAGCACCGACGAGCCCGCGCCCGGCCTGCTCTTCATCAGCTTCCAGAACGACCTGCGGACCTTCACCGCCACCCTCACCCGCATGGACGCCTCCGACGCGCTGCTGCCGTTCACCACGACGACCGCCAGCGGGACCTTCCTGATCCTCCCCGGCTTCGACCGGCGGCGCCCACTCGGTTCCCAGCTGTTCGGCTGATCCCCCGTGCCCGCGGCTCCGGCCTGATCAGGCGGCTCACACGGCGGCGATGTCGAACTGCTCCCAGCCACCGATGCTCGTACGGTCGGCGATCAGCGGGTCCGCTCCACCGTTCTCCGCGGTGACGTACCTGCCGTTGATCTTGGCGCGCAGGCTGACCGTGCCGCTGGAGTTGGTGATCAGCTGGAAGGTCTCGTACGAGCCGATCGCCGTGCGGTTGGCGATCAGCGGGGCGGCGCCCGCGTTCTCGGCGGTGACGTACCTGTTGTTGGCGTGCGCCCGCAGCGCGATGGTGCCGCCGCCCGCGTCGAGTACGTCCAACTTCTCCCACTCGCCGACGGCCGTGCGGTCGGCGATCAGCGGGGTGCCACCACCGTTCTCCGCGGTGACGTAAGCGCCGTTGGCCCTGGCGCGCAGGGTGACGGTCCTGCCCACGTACGAGGTGGCGGGGGTGGTGGTCGTGGTGGAGGCCACCGGCTTGGTGGGGCGGGTGGCGGCCAGCCGGGCTGTCACCCGGGACGGTTTCCCGGGATGCGATCCCAGGGCACCGGATTCGCCACGGATTCCACCGCACGCGGCCTCGATCCCCCGCCACCGAGGATGACAGCCGCCGCGTGACGAACTGTGCCCTGGACCTTCTCGCCCCGCGTCGGACAGGTGGAGATCGGCGCGGAGCCACCTTCCGCGAACTGCTGCCCCGCCCAGGGATCACGCAGGTTTCACCAGCCCCGTGTCGTAGGCGAAGATCACCGCCTGTACCCGGTCCCGGGCGCCGATCTTCGCCAGGACCCGGCTGACATGGGACTTGACCGTGGACTCGGCGAGACACAGCCGTTCGGCGATCTCGGCGTTGCTCCAGCCGGTGGCCATCGCGGTGAGGACCTCGCATTCGCGTTCGGTGAGGGCGGCGAGCCGGCGTTCCTGGTCGGGGGTCTGGCCCGGCATGCGTTCGGTGAAGGCGTCGATGAGCTTGCGGGTCAGACCGGGTGCGATGACGGCGTCCCCGGCGGCCACCGCCCGGATGCCGGCGACGAGTTCGTCGGGCAGGGCGTCCTTCAGGAGGAAGCCGCTGGCGCCGGCGCGCAGCGCGTCGTACGCGTACTCGTCCAGGTCGAAGGTGGTCAGCACGAGGACCCGGGAGCGTCCGCCGGAGTGGACGATGCGACGGGTGGCCTCGATGCCGTCCATGCCGGGCATGCGGACGTCCATCAGCACGACGTCGGGGCGCAGTTCGGCGGTCATGCGGACCGCCTCGGCGCCGTGGGTGGCCTCGCCGACCACACTCAGGTCGGCGTGCTGCTCCATGAGCATGCTGAAGCCGAGCCGTTGCAGGGCCTGGTCGTCGACGATGAGGACAGTGGTCATACGGGTCTGTTCTCCGTGGGTGCCGAGGTGCTGGCGATCAGAAAGCGGGCGTGGACGGTCCAGCCGCCGCGGTCGTTGGAGCCCGCGGTGACGCTTCCGCCGTACAGCGCGGCCCGTTCGCGCATGCCGACCAGGCCGCGGCCGTCGGTGTTGACCTGGGGAGTGAGGGACGGTCCGGTGTCCTCGACCGTGAGGTCCACGGCGGTGCCGTCGACGGTGATCGTGACCTGGACGGTCGTGGAGGGCGCGGCGTACTTGAGGGTGTTCGTCATCGCCTCCTGGACGACGCGGTAGACGGCGAGTTGGAGGCCGGGCGGCAGGCCGGCCGGGTGGCCCTCGGTGTGCAGGGTGACGGCGGGACCGGCGGCACGGACCCGCTCCAGCAGCGCGTTCAGGTCGTGGAACCCCGGCTGGGGGGCGAGCGGGACGTCCTCGGCGGCGGTCTTCTCGTCGTCGCCGATGACGGAGAGGAGACGGCGCAGTTCGGCCAGGGCGCCCCTGCCGCTGTCGGCGATGATGCGCAGGGTCTGGGCGCCCCGTTCGGGTTTCGCCTCGGTCAGTCCGGCGGCGCCGTTCGCCAGGCCGACGATGACGGCGAGGGTGTGGCCGAGGATGTCGTGCATCTCGCGGGCGACGCGGGAGCGTTCGGCGGCGGCGGCGAGGCGGGCGCGCTGGTCCCGCTCGATCTCCAGGCGGACGGCGCGTTCTTGCAGGGCCACGATGTACGCGTTGACCACTCGGCCGACCACGCCCGCCGCGGCGACCGCCGCCACCAGGAGCGCCTGGACGGTCGCCACCACCGGAGTCTGCAGTCCGGTCGTATGGCCCTGGTTCTGGGCGACGCTGGAGAGCGACGTCTGGGTGATGGCCACCGCCACACAGACCGCCAGTTGAACGGGGCGCACGGCGCGGCCCGCATTGAGCAGCGCCGCCACCCGCGCGGTCTCGGACCCCGTGGAGGTGTCCAGGGCCAGG
Source organism: Streptomyces sp. NPDC001270 (assembly GCF_042896695.1). Taxonomy (NCBI): domain Bacteria; kingdom Bacillati; phylum Actinomycetota; class Actinomycetes; order Kitasatosporales; family Streptomycetaceae; genus Streptomyces; species Streptomyces sp. NPDC001270. Next base: position 194,846 of record NZ_JBIAXM010000005.1, read on the forward strand.
ACGACCACCGAGACCGCGGAGGTGATGGCGAAGGTCAGGAGGGGCCGTTGGTGCCGCCACAGCAGCGGGAGGCAGAAGGCGACCGTCAGCATCAGCAGTCCCGGCAGGCCGGGTCCGGCGCCGTCAGCCGCGTTCTGGAGGGCCGGGATCCCGAACAGCCCGCACATCAACGGCGCGCTCCAGCGTCGGATCCACGCATGGTCCAGGTCCACCTGTCTCACGCGCATGAGCCAGCGCAGGACCGCGACGTCCGAGCGTCGCTCCGCCCCGCCCAGCAGCGTCTCGGGCGTGACGGAGGACGCCGAGGGCCGGGCTGCGGTCATTGCGGTCACGTCGTACACCTTCTCGATACAGGTGCCGCCCGCCGGTCCCCGGGGGGAGGAGGGGCCGGCGGGCGGTGCTGGTGGAACGGCCGGGGTGGCGGTGCGCCCCGCTTCGGATCGTACGGCCGGCCGCTCAGCTCTTTCCGGCGGGCTCGGGTGTGCGCTGCACCGGGTGCTCGGGGTTGTCGTCGAGCAGGTGCCGCAGTTTCTCGCCCTCCACGTCCACGTTGGGCAGCATGCGGTCCAGCCGGCGGGGCAGCGACCAGGCACGGTCCCCGAGCAGGGCCATCACCGCCGGTACGAGGGTCATCCGGACCACGAAGGCGTCGAGGAGGACGGCGGCGGCGAGGCCCAGGCCCATGGACTTGATGATCGCCGTGTCGCTGAAGATGAACCCGGCGAACACGGAGATCATGATGACCGCCGCGGCCGTGACCACCCGGGCCCCGTGCCGGAAGCCGGCGACGACCGCCTCCCGCGGCTCGGCCCCGTGGACGTACTCCTCCCGCATCCGGGTCACCAGGAACACCTCGTAGTCCATCGCGAGTCCGAACACCACGCCGACCATGAAGATCGGCAGGATGCTCACGATCGGGGCGGTCTGGTCGACGCCGAAGACGTCCGCGAACCAGCCCTTCTGGAAGATGGCGACGACGACACCGAGGGTCGCGAGGATGCTCAGCAGGAAGCCGACGGCGGCCTTGAGGGGGACCAGGATCGAGCGGAACACCAGCATCAGCAGGATCAGCGCCAGGCCGACGACCACGCACAGGTACGGGACCAGGGCCGCGCTCAGCTTGTCGGAGATGTCGATGTTGAGGGCGGTGGTGCCGGTGACCATCAGATCGGCGCCGGTGTCGTCACGGAGGGCCGCGCTCCGGTCGCGGATCTCGGAGACGAGGTCGACCGTCTTCTGACTGCTCGGGGAGGAGCCGGGGACGGCACGGAGCAGGGCCACGTCGCCGGTCCGGTTGAAGGCGGCCGGGCTCACGGAGGCGATGTCGGGCAGGTCCTTGAGCAGGCCGGCCGCGTCCTTCGCGGCGGCCTTCGGGTCGTCGCTGTGGCGGGCGTCGAGCACGACCGTCAGCGGACCGTTGAAGCCGGCACCGAACCCCTTGCTGACGGTGTCGTAGGCGATGCGCTGGGTGCTGCCGGGGGCGGCGGTCGAGTCGTCGCCCATGCCGAGCTGGAGCGACAGGGCCGGAGCGGCGAGCAGCAGCAGACCGATCACCGAGGCGCCGAGGATCTTGACCGGGTTGCGCAGTACGAACTTCGCCCAGCGCACGCCCATCGGCTCGCGTTCGCCGCGCTCGACGGCCCGCATCCGGCGCGTCCTGTACTTCCCGGCCGCGATCCGCGGACCCGCGAAGCCGAGCATCGCGGGCAGCAGGGTCAGCGCGATGACCACGGCGACGACCACCGCGAACGCGGCACCGAGCCCGATGTCGGTCAGGATCTTGATACCGATGACGCTGAGTCCGACCAGAGCGATGACCACGGTCATCCCGGCGAACACCACCGCCGAGCCGGCGGTACCGAGCGCCCGCCCGGCGGCCTCCTCCGGTGCGCGGCCCTCCTTCAGCTCGCTCCGGTAACGGGAGACGATGAACAAGGCGTAGTCGATGGCCACGGCCAGGCCCAGCATCAGCGCCAGGGTGCTCGTGTTGGAGCTGAGGTCGATGAAGGAGGTCGCGACGGTGATCCCGGAGACCGCCATCCCCACCCCGAACAGCGCGGTCAGCAGCGGCAGTCCGGCCGCGATCAGCGAGCCGAAGGTGATGACCATGACGACGGCGGCGATCAGGATGCCGATCATCTCGGACGCGCTCTGGTGGGCCTCGGGGGCGACGGCCGACCCACGCGTGCTGACATCGATACCCGCGTGCTCGCCCTTCGCGACGACGTCGTCCAGGTCGTCGCGGGCCTGGTCGCTGACCTCGGCCTGCGCGACCTTGTACGTCACCTGCGCATAGGCGATCGTGCCGTCCTTGCTGACGGTGCCGCTGGTGTACGGGTCGGCGACCTGGGCCACCTGGTGCGCCCTGCCGAGGTCCGCGACCAGGGACTCGATCTCGGACTTGTGGGCGCCGGACGTCAGCTTCTGCCCGTTCGCCGTCCGGAAGACCACCTGAGCCGTGGCCGCGTCGGCCGACGCCTGCGGGAACTCCTTCTTCAGCAGGTCCGTAGCCTGCTGGGACTCGGTGCCGGGGATGCTGAAGCTGTCCGTCGTACTGTTCGACACGCCGGCCGCACCGAGGCCGACGACGGCCAGGACGGCGATCCACAGCAGCAGGACGAGCCGTCGTCGCCGGAACGAGAACCGGCCCAGCCGGTAGAGAAATGTTGCCACGGAGGTACTCCCGGAAGGCAGGCAGCGGGCGATGGCGGACCGTGTTCCGGCCCATGCATCACGCTACGAACGCCTGCGCGCCGAACCGTGAGTCCAGGGAGGTGAATGGAGCCCGGTCAGCGGTACCACGGTGCCGTCCGCCCCTCATCCGCAAGGAGTACACCTGCACCACGAGAAGTACGCCTGCCGGACCGGTGGGCTTCCCGTCGGACGGCCGAGGGAAACACCCTGTCGAACCGACCCCGCGAAGCCATCGTCAGACGGCGACCACATGCACGTCCGGCGGGGCCAACACCGCCAGGTACGCGCCGATGTCGTCCGGGTCACTGGTGAAGATGACCGCGCTGCCGTGCCGGGCGGCGGCGAGGGCCACCCAGGCGTCGACCGCGTCCGGCCGCTTCTTCGCCGGAAGGGCCGCCTGCCCCAGCGCAGTGCCGATGCGCCGCCAGTCGACCAGGTCCGGGCCCGTGGCACAGGCCAGGCACTCCGGACGGCCCGCCTTCGTCTCCCGCATCGGCGGTTCGGACGTACGCCGACGCCGTATCTTCGGGCACCTTGACGTACCGGGCCTGGTGAAACGTGATGATGCCCGCGCAGAACTCCGCGTTGCGGGCATCATCCGATCCGTCGTCAGCTGATTATGTTCAGCCCTCGTCCGGCGCCAATCGCAACGAGATCGAGTTGATGCAGTACCGCTGATCGGTCGGCGTCGGATACCCCTCGCCCTCGAACACGTGCCCAAGATGCGACCCGCACCGAGCGCACCGGACCTCCGTCCGCACCATCCCGTGCGTGCGGTCCTCCAGGAGTTCCACCGCGTCGGAGTCCTTCGGGTCGTAGAAGGACGGCCAGCCGCAGTGGGACTCGAACTTCGTGTGCGAGGTGAAGAGTTCGGCGCCGCAGGCGCGGCAGGAGTAGACACCGGTGGTCTTGGTGTCCGTGTACTCACCCGTGAACGCCGGCTCGGTGCCGGCCTGGCGCAGCACGGCGTACTCGGCCGGGGTCAGCTCCGCGCGCCACTGCTCGTCCGGCTTGTCGATGTCGTACGACATGAGCCTCAGCTCCTTCAGTGCTACGACAGGTGGTCCAGAATCCGCGGGCCCAGGTCCGTCACGTCACCCGCGCCCATGGTCAGAACGAGATCGCCGGGCCTCGCCATTCCCGCGATCACGGACACGGCCTCGGCCTTGTCGTGGACGGCGGTGACGTCCGCGCCGGACGTGCGTGCCGCCTCGATGATCAACTCGCTGGTCACGCCGGGGATCGGGTCCTCGCGGGCCGGGTAGATGTCGAGGACGGCCGAGGCGTCCGCGAGGGCCAGGGCGCGGCCCATCTCCGTGCCCAGCTCCTGCGTGCGGGAGAACAGGTGCGGCTGGAAGAGCACCAGGATCCGGCCGTCCCCGGCAGCCGCCCGCATCGCCTCCAGGTCGGCCGTCATCTCGGTCGGGTGGTGCGCGTACGAGTCGATGACCCGCACGCCGGCCGCCTCGCCGAGCGGCTGGAGGCGGCGCTTCACCCCGGTGTAGGCGGCCAGTGCCGTCGCCAGGTCGCGCGCCGGGACGCCCAGGGCGACGCCTGCCGTGAGCGCGGCCACCGCGTTGTGCGCGTAGTGCCGGCCGGGCACGGAGACCGTGAAGGTCAGCGGCGCGCCGTCCAGTTCCACGGTGACCTCGCTGGTCAGCCCCCGCGGGACGACGGACAGGATCCGCACGTCGGCGTCCGCGCGCTCACCGTACGTCACCGTCCGTACCGAACCGGCAAGGCGCCGGGTCAGGTCCCGGGCGCCCTCGTGGTCCGCGGCGATCACCAGGGTGCCGCCGGGCACGATCCGGCCGGCGAAGGTCTCGAAGGACTCGTGGATCTCGTCGATCGAGGCGTAGTTCGCGTGGTGGTCGAGTTCGACGTTGAGGACGATCGCGACCTCGGGCGTGTACTTGTGGAAGCTGCGGTCCGATTCATCCGCCTCGGCCACGAAGATGTCGCCGGTGCCGTGCAGGGCGTTGGAACCGGGGGCGTCCAGGTCGCCGCCGATGGCGTACGAGGGGTTCAGGCCGAGCCGTGTCAGCGCCACCGCCAGCATCGACGTGGTGGTCGTCTTGCCGTGGGTGCCGGCGACGGCGATCGCCCGGCGGCCGTCCATCAGGGCGGCGAGGGCGTCGGAGCGGTGGACCACCGGGATGCCCAGTTCGGCGGCGCGGACCAGTTCCGGGTTGTCCGGGCGGATCGCCGAGGACACGACCACGCAGTCGGCGTCGTCGGCGAGGTGCTCGGCCGCGTGCCCGATGTGCACGGTCACCCCGAGCGCCCGCAGGGCCTCGGCGGTCGCCGACTCCTTGGCGTCGCTCCCCGCGACCTTGGCCCCACGCTGTGCGAGGATCTTCGCGATCCCCGACATCCCGGCGCCGCCGATGCCGATGAAGTGTGGTCGGTCCATGGCGGTACGAAGGCCGGCTGCCATGCGCGTGTTCTCCCAGGTGCTGTACGTCGACGGAGCGCGCCCCGCGGGGAACGCGCTCCCAGCCTATTGCTTGGCGCGGACCGTGCCCTTCGGGGGCGCGGGGCGCATCGATCCACGGATCCGCCGGATGGTGGTACACGGCCGGCCGCGGCCGACAAGTGCGTGTGCGCGAACGGACGCGCAAGCCTGGGTGGGGCCGGGGTGGACCGAGGCATGGCCGCTCGGCTTTCGCATGTTCGAGCGGCAGCGCTACGCCTTGCTGTGCGAGAACAGCTTCAGCACCGGCACCCCCACCTTGTGCCGGGCCCGCGAGGCCCAGTCGCGGTGGAAGAACTCCTCCACGTAGTGCGGGTCGGTGAGGACGATCACCTCGTCGGCCCCCACCTCCTCGACGAGGGACTTCAGGGCGTCCAGTGGATGGGCCTCGACCAGCCGGCCGTCGGCCTGGCCGCCGGCCGACCGCAGCGCGGTGAGGGACACCTCCAGCGCCTGTTCGGCGGGCTCCTTCGCCGCGTCGCCCTCCGGTGTCTCCCGTTCCCGGGCGGCGTCGTCGAGTTCGCCGAGGGCGATGTCGTCGATGGCACGCAGCAGCCGGTCGGCCTGGTCACCGCGCGGCTGGAGCAGCACGTGGAAGGAGACCGCCTCGTCTCCGTGCAAGGTGGTGACGAACTCCACGTCGGCGGACGTCAGGGCCTTCTCGATCATCAATACGCTTGTGAACACCAGCGCCCCATTCTCCTTCGAGGACCCTTCTGGTCCTCTCTCCTCCGTGGGCCGTACCAGACCCTGCGGAAACCATCCTGCCCCGTGTTCGCGCGGGTCCTGCCGGATTCAGTGTGCCCGGCGGAAGCTAAACGGAACGACACATTCCGCTGTTTTCAGGATCGCTGGTAGCGAGCGAACAGATATCCGGTGTCCTCCAGCAGGGACACGAGTGCGAAGCGCCGGGGCACGGCCACCGGAGGACCGCCGGTGATGCGCTGCGCATCACCCGCGGTGAGCATCGGCGCGAGCGTCAGGCACAGCTCGTCCAGAGCCCCGGCGGCGACGAACCGGCCGAGCAGCCGGGGGCCGCCCTCGGTGAGCAGCCGGGTGTGGCCGAGGCCGGCGAGGGCCCGTACTGCGCGGGCCGGATCGACCTCGGCGCCGTCGCCCGCGATCACCACCCGGGCACCCGCGCGCTCGGCGGCGGCGATCCGGTCCGGGGCCGCCGCGGCGCCGGTCAGGACCAGGGTGGGCACCAGGGGCGCGGTGAACAGCGGGAGGGTGAAGTCCAGCTCCAGACGTGCGCTGACGACCGCGATCGCCGGGGCCGGGCCCTGCCCCGCCGCCTCCCGGACCGCCGCGAACGCGGCACGCGCGCGTGCCGGCCGGTAACCCTCCTGGCGTACCGTTTCCGCACCGACGACCACGACGTCCGCGAGGGCCCGGAGCGTTCCGAAGATCTGCATGTCGGCCGGTCCGGAGATGGGCTGCGAGCGCCCTTCGTGCTGGGCGGCGCCGTCCAGTGTGGACACCATGTTGGCCCGCAGCCAGGCCGTGCGGCCGCGCCGGGCCGGCTCGGGGTAGGCATAGGCGGCGGCCAGTTCGGGGAGGCTCCACTCCCGGTCCGCGAGATCGCCCGCGCCGCCCGGCGCGGGGCCGCCGGTCCCCTCCTCCCCCTCCCGTCCGGCGTCCGCGGCAATGGCCTGGGCTGCTGTTTCTTCGGTCACAGGGAACAGGCGTCGCATGCGGTGCAGTGTGGCACGGCGCTTAACATGAGTAACCGTGTCGTCCTCCACCGCCGCCTCCCGGCCCGGCTCCGCCGCCGGCGCGGCCCCGCTGTCCCTGTGCGCCCGCGAGCCGCGCGTCCCCGCGGACCGGCTGGTCGCCGAAATGGTGCCGCCGCCGCGCTTCGACTCGGTCCGCTTCGCCACCTATCTGCCGGATGCGAACCAGCCCAGCCAGACCGAGGCCGTACGGGTCCTGGAGGGCTTCGCGGCCGGACTCGGCGGGGCCCCGTCCGGCGGCGGCAGGCGGGGGTTCCTCGGCTTCGGGAGGTCCAGGGCGGCCCGGGTCCCGGCCGGACCGCGCGGCGTCTACCTCGACGGCGGGTACGGCGTCGGCAAGACCCACCTGCTCGCCTCCCTCTGGCACGCCGCGCCGGCCGAGCCCGCGCTCAAGGCGTTCGGCACCTTCGTCGAGCTGACCAACCTGGTCGGCGCCCTCGGCTTCCAGGAGACCGTGCGCACCCTCAGCGGCCACCGGCTGCTGTGCATCGACGAGTTCGAGCTGGACGACCCCGGTGACACGGTCCTGGTGTCGACGCTGCTGGGCAGGCTGGTCGACGCGGGCGTCGCGCTCGCCGCCACCTCCAACACGCTGCCGGGCAAGCTGGGCGAGGGCCGGTTCGCGGCCGTCGACTTCCTGCGGGAGATCCAGGGCCTGTCCGCCCACTTCCGCACGCTGCGCATCGACGGCGAGGACTACCGCCACCGCGGTCTGCCCGAGGCGCCGGCGCCGTTCACCGACGAGCAGGTGACCCAGACGGCGTATGCCACCGAGGGCGCCTCGCTCGACGAGTTCCCGGGGCTGCTGGACCATCTCGCGAAGGTGCACCCGAGCCGCTACGGCGCGCTGACCGACGGCCTGCGGGCGGTGTGCCTCACCGGTGTGCGGGCGGTGCCCGACCAGGCCACGGCGCTGCGCCTCGTGGTCCTCGCGGACCGGCTCTACGACCGTGAGGTGCCGGTCCTCGCCTCGGGACTGCCCTTCGACGCGCTGTTCAGCGAGGAGATGCTGAACGGCGGTTACCGCAAGAAGTACTTCCGCGCGATATCCCGGCTCACCGCGCTGACCCGGGACGCGAAGCCCCTCGTGGCGGCCTGACACACGGGCCTCGGGGCGGCCCCGACACCTCGCCTCCGTCACCTGGCCCTCGGGACACCCGCCTTGTCAGGGTGACCCGGTGTCCGGCATGCGCGGCGTGCCTTTTAGACGATCAAGGCCCGCGGGTCAAGTACCGCGTTCGCGCCAGCGACCCGCATTTTTCACGCTCTCCTGGGGTCGAAACGCGGAGTTAACCCTGCAAGCAACTTTGCAGGGTTAATGTGTTTCTTGACCATTCATTGACCAATGCTTGGTACGTACTAGAGGCGTGGACTGCCGAGAGGGGGCGCATGTTCCGAGGTAAAGCGGCCCGGCGTGCGCTGACGCCCCTCGCCGCCGTGCTGCTCGCCCTGCAGCTCTTCATGTGCGCGGATGCGTTCGCATCCGCGCACACATTCCGTCATGTAAAGGCCAAGGCTGATCCCGGACTTGAGCTGTCCGGGCAGCAGGCACCTCTCGGCCCGGTGACGTACCGCGTCACCGGGCACACCGCGGAACCACCCGGTCCGCCACACGCCCGTGACCACCGGCGAACCACCGCCCCGGGATGGGCGAACGAACGCCCCCTTCCCGCCCGTCACACGGCGACCGCGCGCCCGCAGACCGCGTCCGGCGCGCCACGGCACCACCCCTCAAGAGCCTTGAGAGCCCACACTCCGGCGGCACTTCAGGTCTTCCTCTGCTGAGAGACCGGCAGCCCCCACCCACCCCCCACAACCGTCGCGCAAGCCCGACGCGCCGTCATGGCGCGCCAGGAGGAATCAAGACACCATGCAACCCCTCATCGACAACGCCCGTACCTTCGGACAGCGCCCTGAGGAGTTCGCCAAACTCGCCGAAGGCCAGTCACCGCAGGTCCTCTTCATCACCTGCTCCGACTCCCGGGTCGTCCCGGCCCTGATCACGGGCGCCCGCCCCGGTGAGCTGTTCGAACTGCGCACCGCCGGAAACATCGTCCCGCCGTACGTCTCATCGACCCCTACCGCCGAGGCGGCCACCATCGAGTACGCCATCGAGGTGCTCGGCGTCCGTGACGTCGTCGTCTGCGGTCACTCCCACTGCGGTGCCGTCGGCGCGCTGGTGCGCGGCGACGACCTGACCGCCGTACCCGCCGTGCGCGACTGGCTGGCGCACGCGACCCCGCGCCCGGCCGGAGCGGCCGCCGACCCCGCGGTCGCCGAGGGCGTGCAGAGCCACGTCCTGACCCAGGTGCTGCGGCTGCGCTCGTACCCGTGCGTGACCGAGAAACTGGCCCAGGGGCGGCTCGCCCTGCACGCCTGGTACTACGAGGTGCACACCGGCGCGGTCCGGGCGCACGTCGCCACGACCGACACCTTCGAGGCACTGTGAGCGGCGCCGTGACCAAGAAATTCCCCCATCTCAAGCAGGACTTCACCGCTTCCCTCGTCGTCTTCCTGGTCGCGCTCCCGCTGTGTGTGGGCGTGGCCGTCGCCTCCGGCGTACCGGCCGAACTCGGCCTGGTCACCGGCATCGTCGGAGGTCTCGTCACCGGGCTGATGCGCGGCAGCAGCCTCCAGGTCTCCGGTCCGGCCGCCGGCCTGACCGTGCTGGTCTTCGAGGCGGTGCACCAGTTCGGGCTGCCCGTGCTCGGCGTCATCGTGCTTGTCACCGGGGTGCTCCAGATGGCGATGGGCGCCCTGCGGCTCGGGCGCTGGTTCCGGGCCATCTCGGTCTCGGTCGTGGAAGGCATGCTGGCCGGTATCGGTCTGGTGCTCATCGCCGGGCAGCTGTATCCGGCGCTGGCCGCTCAGGCCCCGGCCTCGGGTCCCGGCAAGATAGCCGGGCTCCCGGGGGCGCTCGTGGACGCCTTCGGCGACACGGGGGCGCTGGCCTCCCTCGCCGTGGGCGCGGGCACCATCGCGGTCCTGGTCCTCTGGAAGCTCGTCCCCGCGAAGATACGCGCGGTGCCCGGTCCGCTCGCCGCGGTCGGCCTGGCCGCACTGGCGGCACTGGTCCTCGACCTGCCGGTGGCCACCGTCGAGGTGCAGGGGCTGCTGGACTCCGTCCAGCCGCCGCCGCTGAGCGCCTTCGGCGAACTCGCCGGGGTCGGAGTGCTGGGCACGGTCGTCGCGTTCACGCTGATCGCGTCCGCCGAGTCGCTGTTCAGCGCGGCGGCCGTGGACCGGCTGCACGACGGGCCGCGCACCCAGTACGACAAGGAACTGGTCGCCCAGGGCGCGGGCAACACGATCTGCGGGCTGCTCGGCGCACTGCCGATGACCGCGGTGATCGTGCGCAGTGCGGCCAACGTGCAGGCGGGCGCCCGTACGAAGGCGTCCCGGGTGCTGCACGGCGGCTGGCTGCTGCTGTTCGCGGCCCTGCTGCCGGGTGTGCTGGGCTACATCCCGATCCCGGCCCTCGCGGGCATCCTGGTGTACTCGGGCGCCAAGCTCATCCCGGTGCGGGCGCTGGCCGTGCTGTGGCGTGAGTCGCGGGGCGAGGCGCTGATCGTGGTCGTCACGGCCGTGGCGATCGTCGCGATCAGCATGTTCGAGGGCGTGATCATCGGCCTGGCGCTGGCGATCGTCAAGACGGCGTGGGAGTCCTCGCACGTCAAGCTGGAGTTCGTCGACAAGGGGGCGGGCCCGGTCGAGGCGTATCTGTCGGGCAACGCGACCTTCCTGCGGCTGCCGAAGATCCTCGACAGCCTGGAGTCGCTGCCCAAGGACCGGCCGGTCCGGCTCGACCTGTCCGGCCTGCACCACCTGGACCATGCCTGCCGCCTGGCGCTGGAGACCTGGGCCGAGCGGCACAGCGAGTCCGGGACCGAGCCGGTACGGCTCACGGCGGCGCGGTAACGCGCCGGTCTGGTCCGGGGCAGGGGCGTGGCCCCGGACCAGACACCGGGCATATCGTTGCAGGAGTGGACGAACAGACCTCTGACCTAGGGAGGTCGTCATGCTCCAGGAACTGGTGGGAGCCCTCGTGGGACTCGGTGCCGTCGGCGTGGTCTACCTGGCCGCGGCGGCCCGAGTGGTCAAGCAGTACGAACGCGGCGTGGTCTTCCGGCTCGGGCGGGTCCTGGACCCGGCCCGTACGCCTGGCTTCACGATGGTGATCCCGGGGGTCGACCGGCTGCGCAAGGTCAACATGCAGATCGTGACGATGCCGATCCCCGCGCAGGAGGGCATCACCCGGGACAACGTGACCGTCCGGGTCGACGCGGTCGTGTACTTCAAGGTCATGGACGCGACGGCGGCGGTCATCAACGTCGAGGACTACCGGTTCGCCGTCTCCCAGATGGCGCAGACCTCGCTCCGTTCGATCATCGGCAAGAGCGACCTCGACGATCTGCTGTCCAATCGCGAAAAACTCAACCAGGGCCTTGAGCTGATGATCGACAGCCCGGCCGTGGGCTGGGGTGTGCAGATCGACCGGGTCGAGATCAAGGACGTGTCCCTGCCCGACACGATGAAGCGTTCCATGGCGCGGCAGGCCGAGGCGGACCGTGAGCGCCGGGCCCGGATCATCAACGCCGACGCCGAACTCCAGGCGTCCAGGAAGCTCGCGGAAGCGGCCCAGCAGATGGCGGACACGCCCGCCGCATTGCAGTTGCGGCTGTTGCAGACGGTGGTGGCGGTGGCGGCCGAGAAGAACTCCACGCTGGTGCTGCCCTTCCCCGTGGAGCTGCTGCGCTTCCTGGAGAAGGCCCAGCAGCCCGCGGTCGGCGAAGCCGCCCCGCACGGCGCCGAGCCCCCGCCCGTCAAGCCCGCGACCACCGGACCGGCACACACCGGACCGGTGCGCACCGGGTCGGCGCACCCGGGGTCGGCGCCCGCGGGGGACGGCTCCACGGACGGCCACACCCACCCGGCGGGCCCCCCGGCGACCGCTCCCCCGGAGGAGGCGCCGCCCCCGCCGCGCGGTGGAGAGCGGACCGCACCTCCCCCACCGCCGCAGCCGGCCTCCGGCACGCCCCCGGTGACCACCCCCAGTCCTCCGGCCTCCTGACCGGCGGCTACGGCCATGAGCCGGACGAGCCCGACGGGCCCCGACCGGCCTCGACGGGACGAACGGACCTGGCGAAACGAACGGACCTGGCAGGTCGAACGGGCCCGCGGGCCGGGCGGGGGCGCGGGTCGGGGCAGCCCGGCCACACCGGCCACGGAGCCCTGACGGGGCACGCGCACGCGAAAGGGCCCGTCCGGGCAGTGCAGGCAACGGGCGGGTCCGCGGCGGCGCCCCTCCCGACAGCGGCGTGCCCGACCCGACAGCCGCAATGCGCCTCCGGACAGCGGCGTGCCCGGCCGCGCGAACCCGTTCTCTACTGGTCGGGCGAGTGACCGAACGCGCAAGGCCGGTCGGGTGACATATAGGGACTTCGCAAGCTAAGTCACTCAATGCACCCCGTTCTAAGTCATATCTTCATACCGTGTTCACTTCTGTACGCCGAGTCGCCGCCGTCTGCGCCCTGAGCGCAGTCCTCGCCGCGTGCGGCACAGCCGAGCCCCCGCACGCCGCCGGCCCGGCCACCACGCGGTCCACCCCCTCCTCAGCCTCGCGTCCGCCCACGCTCACCCCGGGCCCCGGCGGTCTCACCCCGGTCTTCATGAACGGCCCGCGCACCCAGGGCAAGACCGTCGCCCTCACCTTCGACGCCGACATGACCGCCGGCCAGGGGCCGCGCGCCGCGGCGGGCGAACACTTCGACAACCCGCAGCTCATCGCCACGCTGCGGACGCTGAAGGTCCCGGCGACGGTGTTCATGACCGGCCGATGGGCCGAGCAGTACCCGGCCGAGGCCCGCTCCATCGGCAGCGACCCGCTGTTCGAGGTCGCCAACCACTCCTACAGCCACTACGCCTTCACCGCCGACTGCTACGGCCTGCCCACCGTCTCCGCCGACCGGATGCGCACGGACGTCGAGCAGGCGTACACCGCCCTGCGCACGGCGGGCGTGCCGCACCCGATGCCGTACTTCCGCTTCCCCGGCGGCTGCTACGACCAGCAGGCGCTGCGCGCCCTGAGCGGGCTCGGGGTCACGGCGGTGCAGTGGGACGTGGTGAGCGGGGACGCGTTCGCGACGGACGCCGACGCGGTCGCCAAGCAGGTGCTGGACGGAGTGCAGCCGGGGTCGGTGGTGGTCATGCACTGCACCCGCAGCGCCGCGCCGACCACCGAGCGGGTGGTACGGACGATCGTGCCGGAACTGCGCAAGCGGGGCTTCCAGTTCGTGAAGGTCTCCGCGTTGATCTCGGCGACCGCCCCGCGCCGCTGACCGGCCTACGCTGGAGGGCATGACCGACGAGGAACGCTGCCCGACCGCCGGCCCCGACCGGCCCGCCCCGGCCGGTGGTCCGCCGTACGCGGAGTGCGTGCTGTGCCGCGAGCCGACCGAGTACCCGCGGTCGCACCCGGGCATCACGCTGTGCCCCGTCTGCGCGTGGCAGGAGGCACAGCGCACCGCCTGCTCCGGATGACCGGCGGGCGGCAGGCACCGGGCCACGGCGGCACCGCCGCGCGGCGCCGTAAGGTGGGCTGTCGTGAGCGATGTTCCTGACTCCCCCGGTGCCGCCCCCTTCCGTACCGAGCGCACCCCGCGCGACGAGGCCCCGCAGTTCGTGCTGCCCCTGGTCGTACGGATCGAGCGGGGAGCACCGCCCGCGCGCACCGACGCCCTGGAGACCGCGGCCCGGGCGGTGCTCGTGCTGCTCGCGGACGAGCGGGCGCTGGGCGACGGCGAGTGGGCCCAGGCGGTACGGGACTGGCAGGACGCGCGGATCCGGAAGGTGGTGCGGCGGGCCCGGGGCGCCGAGTGGCGGCGGGCCGAGGCGCTGCCGGGCATCACCGTCACCGGGAAGTCCGCGGAGGTACGGGTCTTCCCGCCCGTTCCGCTGGACGGCTGGCCCAAGGACCTGGCCCGGCTCCAGGTGTCCGGCACCGAACTCGACGAGCCGGAGCCGCCGGCCGGCCCGGACCCGGCGTACCCCGTGCTGTGGCTGAACCCGGGTGTCGGCATGTCGGCGGGCAAATCGATGGCCCAGGCCGGGCACGGCGCCCAGCTCGCCTGGTGGGAGCTGTCCGACGCGGAGCGGGCGGACTGGCGGGACGCGGGCTTCCCGCTGTCCGTACGCACCGCGGACCCGGCCGACTGGCGCGAACTGACGGTCAGCGAACTGCCGTTGGTACGGGACGCGGGGTTCACGGAGATCGCCCCCGGGCTGACCGTCGCGGCGGAGGGCGGCACCCGCTTCGCGCCACGGCTGCGCAGACGGTGACGGTGCCGGCCGGAGCCTGTCTGATCGGTCCGTTCCGGCCCCGTGGCACCGGTCCCCGCCGCTACCTCAAATGTTGCTCTGAAGAAGCCGAGAGGGGGATTCGCGCCCGGCTGTGCGGGCCATACCTCCGGCACGCCACCGCAGCAGCAAAACGGCACGGAGGGGGACGGGCGATGCGGCAACTGGGTACGGGGATCGGCTGGCGGCCGGAGATCGCGGACGCCGTCGAACGCATGCCGGGCATCGACTGGGTCGAGGTCGTGGCGGAGAACGTGTGCCCCGGGCATCTGCCCGCCTCGCTGCGGCGGCTGCGCGAGCGCGGGGTGACCGTGGTCCCCCACGGTGTCTCGCTCGGTCTCGGCGGCGCGGACCGGCCCGACGAGGACCGGCTGGCCGCACTCGCCGAACGCGCCACGGGACTGGACGCGCCGCTGGTCACCGAGCACATCGCGTTCGTCCGGGCGGGCGGACCGCTGACCGCCTCCCCGCGCCTGGAGGCGGGCCACCTGCTGCCCGTGCCGCGCACCCGGGACGCCCTCGACGTGCTGTGCGCGAACGTGCGCCGCGCGCAGCAGGCGCTGCCCGTGCCGCTCGCCGTGGAGAACATAGCGGCGCTGATCTCCTGGCCGGGCGAGGAGCTGACCGAGGGGCAGTTCCTGTACGAACTCGCCGACCGGACCGGCGTACGACTGCTCATCGACGTGGCGAACCTGCACACCAACCACGTCAACCGCGACGAGGATCCGGCCAAGGCGCTCGCCGGACTGCCGCTGGAGGCCATCGCGTACGTGCATGTCGCGGGCGGCTTCGCCCGCGACGGGGTGTGGCACGACAGTCACGCCCACCCGGTCCCGCGCGAGGTCCTCGACATCCTCACCGACCTCGCCTCCCGTATCCGGCCGCCCGGGGTGCTGCTGGAGCGGGACGAGAACTTCCCCGAACCGGCGGAGCTGGAACGGGAGTTGGCCGCCATCCGGACGGCGGTGGACGAGGGCGGCGCGGACCTGGCCTGCGCCGGGCCGCCGCCGGTGGCGCGAGCGGGTACGGCGGAGGAGGCGGCGGGCGAGCCGGCCCGGGAGCGGGTCGCGCTCGCCCAGGCGGCGGTGCTGTCCGCGCTGGTCGCGGGGACTCCGCTGCCCGAGGGGTTCGACCGGGTACGGATGGGGGTGCAGGCGCGGGCGCTCGCCGCGAAGCGGGCGGACGTGGTCGCCAAGGTGGCGCCCGAACTGCCGCGCATCCTGGGGACTCGCTACCGGCCGGCGTTCCTCGGCTATGCGCACGGGCAGCCGATGACCGGCGGCTACCGGCGGGACGCCCTGGACTTCGTGGCGCACCTGCTGCGCGAGCGGCAACCCGCGGACGCGGAGGTCCGGCGCGAGCTGCGCGGGTGGTGGCGGGAGCGGTCGGGCCCGGCGCCGCGGTCGGGGCGGCCGGCCGCCCGGGTCCGACGGGCGGCGCGAAGGGTACTGACGCGACGCGGCTGACGCCCCCTGGCCTGACCTGACCTGACCTGCGCGGAATGGATCGTCGCGGACATGCAACGCCGCGTGCCGTTGACGACGCGGCCATGGTGTTCCGCAGGCCCCTGGCATAGAAACACGTCATGTTCTGGGTGCTTCTCCTGCTGTTGGCCTGGGCCACGGCCGGCACGGCGTGTACCCGGCTGAGCCTGGCCGCCGTACGTGCCGCGGGTTCCGCCCCGCACACGGTGACCGTGCGCCGGGAGCGCGGCCTGACCCTGTACGAGGCGGCGTTCCTGTCCGGCGGTCCCGCCCGGGTCGCCGAACTCACCCTGGTCGCCATGGCGCGGCAGCGACGGCTGCTGCTCGCGCACACCGGCTGGGCGACCGTCGTCGACCCGCGGGGCCGGGACGACATGGAACGGTCGGTGATAGGCGCCATCGGCCCGGACGGGCAGTCCCGCATCGCGCCGGTGCGCTCCGCCGCCGCGGGCGCCGACGCCGTGCGGAGCCTGGCCGACGGGCTCGTCCGCGCGGGGCTCGCGGTGCCCGACGGGGCCCGTACGACGGTGGCGGCCGGGGTCCGCCGGGTGCGCGCCGCCGCGGTGGCCGTGCCGGCCCTGGGTACGGTCGCGCTGCTGCCGCCCGCACCGGCCGGGACCTCCCGTCACCTGATCGCCCTGTGGTTCGCCCTGCCGCTCACCGTGACGCTGAGCTGTCTGGCCCTCGCCCGGGTCGAGGCGCCCCCCTACTCCCGGTGGGCTTCCCCCGCCGGGCAGCGGATGCTGGGCGCGCTGGCCCGGCAGTCGGGCGGAGCGGGCGACGAGCACACCTACCTGGCCTCCGTCGCCGTACACGGCATCCGTGCGATCGGCGAGCCCGAGCTGCCGGCCGCCCTCACCCACCGCGACCGGCCGCGGCGGGAGTGAAACGAGCCCTCCGGGGGCGCATGGGGAGCATTGACGCCGACACCGGCGGACGGTGCTTGCCTTCGCCGCACCGCGAACGAAACATCCCTTTTGTCGCCGCAGCGACGGTGCTGCCGCGCTCCGAAGGGATACCCGATGAAAGCTGCCGCCCTCTGCTCGGCCGCCGGATCCTTGCTCCTGACCGCCCTCGCCGCCGCCCCCGCGGGCAGCGCTCCGGTTGCCGCCGGCGCTCCGGCCGCGGCCGAGGCGCGGGGCGCCTCGGTGGCCGCCGCTCGGGCCCGGGCCACGGGCATCGACTTCGGGAAGTGCTCCGCCGAACCGGACGCGCCGGCGAGCCTGCGGTGCGGCACGGTCAGCGTTCCGCTCGACTACGCGCACCCCGACGGCAAGCAGATCGAACTGACCGTCAGCCGGGCGCGGGCCACCCAGAAGGACCCGCACAACAGCAAGCTCAAGGTGCGCAGGCAGGGCGCCCTCGTCTACAACCCGGGCGGACCGGGCGCCTCCGGACTGTACTTCCCGGTGATCGGGGTGCTGCCCGAATGGCGCCGGATCGCCGCCGCGTACGACCTCATCGGCTACGCCCCGCGCGGGGTGGGCCGTTCGGCACCGCTGTCCTGCCAGGCACCCGAGCGCTTCCGCAAGGGGCCGGCGGCCGCACCGACGCACCCCTCGCAGTCGTACAAGCAGGAACGCATCGCCCAGGCGAAGGCGTACGCGCGCGGCTGCGCCGAACGGTCCGGCAGCGCCCTGCGGTACTACAACTCGCTGAACAACGCCCGTGACCTGGACGTGCTGCGGGCCGCGCTCGGCGAGCGGAAACTGACGTTCATGGGCGCCTCGTACGGCACCTACTTCGGCGCCCTGTACGCGACGCTGTTCCCCGCGCACGTACGGCGGATGGTGCTGGACTCCGCGGTGAACCCGGACCCCGCGCAGATCTGGTACCGCGCCAACCTGGAGCAGTCGGCCGCCTTCGAGAGCCGCTGGACGGACTTCCGTGACTGGATCGCCCGGCACGACGACGTGTACGGGCTCGGTGCCACGGCCGAACAGGTGCGGATCAGCTACGAGAAGGCGCGGGCCCGGCTCTCCGCCGAGCCCGCCGACGGCAAGGTCGGGCCGGCCCAGTTGCAGGGCGCGTTCCTGATGGCCGGCTACTACGACGACTTCTGGCCGAGCCGGGCC
This sequence comes from Streptomyces sp. NPDC001270, assembly GCF_042896695.1. NCBI lineage: Bacteria > Bacillati > Actinomycetota > Actinomycetes > Kitasatosporales > Streptomycetaceae > Streptomyces > Streptomyces sp. NPDC001270. The sequence continues at coordinate 212,661 of NZ_JBIAXM010000005.1, forward strand.
GCGGCGCTGTCCGCGTACCTCAAGGGCGACCCGAAGCCACTGGTCGGGATCGCCGCGCCGGTCGACGGGACGGCCGCCGAAGCGGAGAACGCCGGCGCGGTCTACACGGCCGTCGAGTGCAACGACGCGCCCTGGCCGACGGACTGGGCGGTGTGGGACCGCGACAACACCCGGCTCGCGCGCGTGGCGCCCTTCGAGACCTGGGACAACGTATGGACCAACCTGCCGTGCGCGTACTGGCCGGTGCCCCGGCAGCGGCCCCTCGACGTGCGGACCGGGCCGGGCGAGCTGCCGCCGACGCTGATCCTGGCGGGCGAGCGGGACGCGGCCACGCCCTACGGCGGGGCGCTGGAGATGAACCGGCGGCTGGCCGGCTCGGTCCTGGTGACCGAGCGGGACGCGGGCACGCACGGGATCGCCGGCGGGTCGAACCCGTGCGTGAACGCCCACCTGGAGGCGTACCTGCTGGAGGGCCGGGTGCCGGGGCGGCGCGCGGCGTGCGCGCCGCGCCCCGAGCCCGAGCCCCGGACCCCTGCCGGCCGCACCGGACAGCAGCAGTCACTGCGCGACGCGCTGAAGGGCAAGGCCGAACGCCCCTGAGGGCAGGCGCGGACGCCGGAGGCCGGACCCGGACTGCGGCCAGGTCCGGACGCCGGAGGCGAGGCCGCGCGAGCGCCCCTGACGGTGCGTCCGGGCTCCGCGGGGCGCGCGCCGCGGTGTTCCCGCGGTGCGGTGCGGTGCGTCCGTGCGTTACGCCAGCCCCTCGATCAGTTCGCCGATCTCCTTGCGGCGGCCGGTGAAGAAGGGGACCTCCTCGCGGACGTGCCGCCGGGCCTCGGAGCCGCGCAGATGGCGCATGAGGTCGACGATGCGGTGCAGTTCGTCGGCCTCGAAGGCCAGGATCCACTCGTAGTCGCCGAGGGAGAACGAGGCGACCGTGTTGGCGCGCACGTCCGGGTAGCCGCGGGCCATCTTGCCGTGGTCGGCGAGCATCCGGCGGCGGTCCTCGTCGGGCAGCAGATACCAGTCGTAGGAGCGCACGAACGGGTAGACGCTGACGTAGGTGCGGGGCGTCTCGTCGGCGAGGAACGCCGGGATGTGCGCGCGGTTGAACTCGGCCGGGCGGTGCAGCGCCATGTTCGACCACACCGGGTCGAGCGCGCGGCCCAGCCTGGTGCGGCGGAAGAGGTTGTACGCCTCCTGGAGCTGCTCGCTGGTCTCGGCGTGCCACCAGATCATGAGGTCGGCGTCGGCGCGCAGCCCGGAGACGTCGTAGGTGCCGCGGATCGTCACGTCCTTGGCGGCGAGCTGGTCGAACAGCTCCTGGACCTCGTCGGCGTAGCCCGTGCGGTCCGCGGGCAGCACGTCCTTCAGCCGGAACACGGACCACAGCGTGTAGCGGATGACCTCGTTGAGGTCCTTGGCCAGCTTGCCCTTGTTCGGGATCCTGCCGGACTCGGTGGTGGGGGCGTCGTCACTCATGCGTTCATTCTCCCGCTCGGCCCCGCGGCGGCCGCACCGGGTCCGGCCTGCTCCGCTCCGGGTCGGGCCGGCTCCGCTCCGGCGTCCGCGAGGGTGCGCAGGTCGCCCGCCAGCCGGTCCACGGCCGCGGCGGCGCTCGCGACGCAGGCCGGGATGCCCACGCCGTCGTACTGGGCGCCGCACACGGCCAGACCGGGGAGCTTGGCGACGTGCTCACGGATGCGGGCCACGCGCGCGTGGTGGCCGACCGGGTACTGGGGCAGGCCGTCGGTCCAGCGGGTCACCCGGGTCTCCAGGGGTTCGGCGGCCAGACCGGTGGCCTCCCGCAGGTCCTGGCGGGAGAGGGCGACCAGGTCGGCGTCCGCGCGGCCCAGGATCTCCGTCTCGCCGTACCGCCCGACGGAGGTGCGCAGCACCATCACGTCCGGGTCCTGCTCGGCGATCCAGCCCCACTTCTGGGAGGCGAAGGTGGACGCCTTGATGGTGTGCCCGTCGACCGGGGGCACAAGGAAGCCGCTGCCCTCGGGGAGGGCGACGGCGTCCCGGCGGTAGGCCAGGGTGACCAGCGCCATGGAGGCGTACTCCACGGCCTTCAACTCGGCGGCGGCGCCGGGGGACTCGGCGGCCAGCAGCCGGGCGGCGGCCGGCGCGGGCACCGCGACCACCACGGCGTCGGCGCTCAGCACCCGGTCGCCGGCGACGACGCGCCAGCCGCCGGCCGCCTCCCGGCGCAGCTCCGTCACCGGTGTCGAGGTCAGCACCGCGCCGCCCCGGGCCCGCACGGTCTCGGCGACGGCGAGCGGCAGCCGGCCCAGGCCGCCCTCGACGCCCTGGAAGACCGGACCGGTCTGCTGGTGCGCGGCGGCCTTCGCCTGGATGCCGCGGACCGCCTCGGTGAGCGAGTCGTGGGTCTGCGCGGCCTGGAACAGCTGGGGGACGGCCGAGCGCATCGAGATGCGGTACGCGTCGCCCGCGTACACCCCGCCCAGCAGGGGTTCGACCATGCGGTCGACGACCTCGCGGCCGAGCCGGGCGGCCACGTACGCACCGACCGCCACGTCGTCGCCGACCTCGGTGGGCGGCAGGCCGGCCTCGCGCCCGACGCGGGCGACGCCTTCCTCGGACAGCACACCGGCCAGCGCGGACGCCGTGCCGGGGACGCCCATCACATGTCCCTTGGGCATGGGGCGCAGCGCGCCACGGGTCCAGATCGAGGCGGTCGTGGTGGCAGGGGTGCGCAGCAGGCCGGACAGGCCCACCTCGCGCGCGAGCGCCACCGCCTCCGGCCGGCGGGCCAGGATCGACTCGGCGCCGAGGTCGACGCGTACGCCCGCGATCTCACCGGGCAGCAGCTTGCCGCCGACCCGGTCCGCCGCCTCCAGCACGGTCACCCGCGCCCCGCGGTCCAGCAGCCGGTGGGCCGCCGCCAGCCCGGCGATCCCCGCTCCGATGACGACGACGTGCCCCGTACCCGTACCCGATGCGCTCATGGCTCCAGCCTCTCAGACGCCACCGACGGCCCACCCCGGGGCCGGGCCTCGCCGCCGCGCCCTCCGAGTCCGCCGAACTCATTGCAGTCGTGGCGTTCGTGGCGTTCGTTGCGTTCGTCCAACCCGTCGAACCGTCTGTCCTGCGGGGGCGAGACGGCGGGGCTCCGGGGCCGGGGGCGCGTGTCCCGCGCGCGTTCCGACCGTGACCGCTCCGGAACCGTTCCGGAATCGTTCCGGCCAAACGTTCCGGCCGGGTGCGGCGTCGAAGGAACATCCGTCGTCACGGCCCCTGGGGGGAATCGCCCATGCGCACACCACACTCCGCACGCCCGCTGCCCGCCCTGCTCGGGATCCTGCTGGCGGCCACCCTCGCGCTGACCGGGTGCGGCGCCTCCGACACCGCGAGCAGCAGTGCCGACAAGGCCGCCGCGGCCGGCAGCGTGGCCGAGCGGGACGCGGCCGGTGGCGGCGGCTCCGGCGCGGCCGGCAGGAGCGACGCGGCCGGGCGGACGGACGCCGCCGGGACGACCGAGGCGCCCCGGCCGGGCGTCGGCCACATCATCCGCACCGCCGCCCTGACGGTGCGCGTCAAGAACGTGCCCAAGGCCCTCGACCAGGCCCGCGCCGCCGTCGAGGACGCGGGTGGGTTCGTCGGCCAGGAGAGCACCAGCCGGGACGACCGGGGCCACGAGAGCACCCGCGTCGTCCTGCGGGTGCCCACCGACGCCTACGAGGAGGTCCTCGCCCGCCTCCAGGGCAGCGGCGAGCTGATCCGGCGCACCGCGCGCGCGGAGGACGTCACCGACCAGGTTGTGGACGTGACCAGCCGGATCGCCTCGCAGCGGGCCAGCGTGTCCCGGATCCGCGACCTGATGGACCGGGCGGACAAACTCAGCGATGTGGTCACCCTGGAAGGGGAGTTGAGCAGCCGCGAGGCCGATCTGGAGGCGCTGCTCGCCCAGCAGGCGTCCCTGAAGGACCGCACGAGCCTGGCCACCGTCACCCTGACGCTGTCCGAGGCGCCGGTGGAGAAGGACGGGAAGGGCGACGGTCCCGGCTTCGGGGACGCGGTGTCCGGCGGCTGGCACGTCTTCGTCACCGTGCTGCGCTGGATCGCCCTGGCCCTGGGCGCGGCGCTGCCCTTCGTGGCCGTGGCGGCGCTGCTCGTCCTCGGGTGGCTGCGGGCCGTCCGCCCGCGGCTGTCGCGCCGCACCGCCCAGGCGCCGGTCACGACCGCCCTGGGCCCGCTGCCGGCCGCGCCCCCGGCGGCGGGGGACACGGCGGCCGGGAACGTGGCCGGCCGGGCGCCCGGCGACAAGGGCTGATCCGACGACGGGCGCTGAGCGGGCGACTGGGGCTGAGCGGGCCGTACCGGCCCCGTGCCCCGTAGCGTGTGCGCATGAGCACGAGCATCAGCGGGGCGCGCGGCGGGGCGGAACGGCTGGTCGTGATCGGCGGTGACGCCGCGGGGATGTCCGCGGCGTCGCAGGCACGCCGGCTGCGGGGGCCCGACGAACTGGAGATCGTGGCGTTCGAACGCGGTCACTTCGCGTCGTTCTCCGCGTGCGGCATCCCGTACTGGGTGGGCGGTGACGTGCCCGAGCGGGACCAGTTGATCGCCCGCACGCCCGAGGAGCACCGCGCGCGCCACATCGACCTGCGCATGCGCACCGAGGTCACGGAGATCGACGCGGACCGGCAGCGGGTACGCGCGCGTGACGTCGATTCCGGCGCCGAGTCGTGGACCTCGTACGACAAACTGGTGATCGCGACCGGCGCGACGCCGCTCCGCCCGGACCTGCCGGGCGTCGACGCCCCCGGGGTGCACGGCGTCCAGACCCTCGACGACGGCCAGGCCCTGCTGGACACCCTGGCGCGCACCCGGGGCCGCCGCGCGGTCGTCGTCGGCGCGGGCTACATCGGCGTCGAGATGGCCGAGGCGCTGATCAAACGCGGCTACGAGGTGACCGTCGTCAACCGGGGCGCGGAGCCCATGTCCACACTCGATCCCGACATGGGCCGGCTGGTGCACCGGGCCATGACGGGCCTGGGCATCACCATGGTCGACGACGCGCCCGTCACCAAGCTGCTCACCGGGGACGACGGCCGGGTGCGGGCGGTGGCGACGGAGGACGCGGAGTTCCCCGCCGACGTGGTCGTCCTCGGGATCGGCGTGCGCCCTCAGACGACGCTCGCGCGGGCCGCGGGGCTGCCCCTGGGCCGCCACGGCGGGCTGCTCACCGACCTCGCGATGCGCGTCCGGGGCCACCGGAACATCTGGGCGGGCGGTGACTGCGTCGAGGTGCTGGATCTGGTCTCCGGCCAGGAACGGCACATCGCCCTCGGCACCCACGCCAACAAGCACGGCCAGATCATCGGCAGCAACGTCGGCGGCGGTTACGCCACCTTCCCGGGTGTGGTCGGCACGGCGGTGAGCAAGGTCTGCGACCTGGAGATCGCCCGCACCGGACTGCGGGAGAAGGACGCGCGCCGGGTGGGCCTGCAGTTCGAGACGGTGACCATCGAGTCGACCAGCCGGGCCGGCTACTACCCCGGCGCCGCCCCCATGACGGTGAAGATGCTCGCCGAACGCGGCACCGGCCGCCTGCTCGGCGTGCAGATCGTCGGCGGGGAGGGCGCGGCCAAGCGGGTCGACATCGCCGCGGTGGCGCTGACCGCGCGGATGACCGTCGAGGAGATGACGGCCCTCGACCTGGGCTACGCGCCGCCGTTCTCCCCGGTGTGGGACCCGGTCCTGGTGGCGGCGCGCAAGGCGGCGGCGAAGGTGGCGAAGGCGGCCACAGGCGACGCCCCGGCGCGCTGAACGGAGGGCCTTCCCCGGCTGGGTCCGCAGGAAACACCGAGCCTCCTCCGGCGGCCCGCACGGATTCCGTCCGCCGTGGTGCGGGCACTACTCCTGTGTGGTCATCCCCGTCCATGACGTGAACCCGGTACGCCGCACCCCCTGGGTGACGTACGCGCTGATCGCCGCGTGCGTGCTGGTCTTCCTGCGCACGCCCGGCATGGCGGGTTCCGTGACCGGCGGCAGCGACCTGGCGCAGTTGTGCCATCTCCAGGCGTTCCTCGACCATTACGCGGCGGTGCCCAGGGAGCTGATCCACCATCAGCTGCCGCGGCTGGTGCCGACCGGCGCCGTGGGCGTCGGCCCACAGGGGCCTGGCTGCGTGGTGGGCCCGCCGTCGTACGACAAGTACCCGCCGCTGTCGGTCTTCACGGCGATGTTCCTGCACGGCAGCTGGCTGCACCTGCTGGGCAACATGCTGTTCCTGCTGATCTTCGGCAACAACGTCGAGGACCGGATGGGCCACATCCGCTACTTCCTCTTCTACGTGGTCTGCGGCTACGCGGCCGGCTACGGCTTCGCGCTGTTCAACGCCTCCTCGGGCGAGCCGCTGATCGGCGCGTCCGGGGCGATCGCCGGAGTCCTCGGCGCCTATCTGGTGCTGTATCCGAAGGCCAGGGTCTGGGTCCTCGTCCCGTTCCTGATCTTCCTGCCGCTGCGGCTGCCGGCCTGGCTGGTGCTGGGCTTCTGGTTCGTGCTCCAGGCGGTGTACTCGTCCGGGCAGGGCGTCTCCGACGCCGGTTCGGTGGCGTACGCAGCGCACGTCGTCGGCTTCGTCGTGGGCATGCTGCTCGCGCTGCCGCTGCGGCCGGGCACCGTGCCCCCGCCGGAGCCGCCCCGGCTGCTGTTCGGCAGACAGGCCCGGCCCCGGCAGACCTGGCAGACGTGGTGAGTCAGCGGGCGGTGTGCGTGTGCACGTAGTCCACGAGCCGGGTCAGGGCGTCCGGGTCGGTGTCGGGCGGCACGCCGTGGCCGAGGTTGAAGACGTGGCCCTCCAGACCGGCGGCCGCGTCGAGCACCTCGCGGGTCTTGGCCTCGACGGCCTCCTGGGGGGCGAAGAGGACCACCGGGTCGAGGTTGCCCTGGAGCGCCTTGCCGGGGCCGACACGGCGGGCCGCCTCGTCGAGCGGGACGCGCCAGTCGACACCGACGACGTCGGCGCCGGCCTCGCCCATGAGCGGGAGCAGTTCGCCGGTGCCGACGCCGAAGTGGATGCGCGGCACGCCGTACCCGGCGACGGCGCGGAAGACCTTGGCGGAGGCGGGCAGCACGGAGCGCCGGTAGTCGGCCGGGGCGAGCGCGCCGGCCCAGGAGTCGAACAGCTGGACCGCGGAGGCACCGGCCTCGATCTGCACCTTCAGGAAGGCCGCCGTGATGTCGGCGAGACGGTCTAGCAGGTCGGCCCACAGCTCGGGGTCGCCGTACATCATCGCCTTCGCGTTCTGGTACGTCCGGGACGGGCCGCCCTCGACGAGATAGCTCGCCAGGGTGAACGGGGCGCCGGCGAAGCCGATGAGGGGGGTCGGGCCGAGTTCGCGGGTGAGCAGGCCGATGGCCTCGGTGACGTAGGCGACGTCGTCCGGGGTGAGGTCGCGCAGCTGGGCGAGGTCGGCCCGGGAACGGATCGGACGCTCGATGACCGGCCCGACCCCGGGCTTGATGTCGAGATCGACGCCGATGGCCTTGAGCGGTACGACGATGTCGCTGTAGTAGACCGCCGCGTCCACGTCGTGCCTGCGCACCGGCTGGAGGGTGATCTCGGCGACGAGTTCGGGGCGGGTGCAGGACTCCAGCATCGGAATGCCCTCGCGCACCTTGCGGTACTCGGGCAGCGAGCGGCCGGCCTGGCGCATGAACCACACGGGGGTGTGCGGCACGGGTTCGCGCCGGCACGCCCTGAGGAAGGCGCTGTCGTACGTGGCGGTCGGCTGCTGGCCCGTGGGGCTTGCGTTGGCACTCACGACGGCAAGTCTCGCACGGCCCCGGACCCGGCTTGGTCGCGCCCTCGGCCGGAGGCGGCCGGGATCTTTAGGTTCCCTTTAGGTGGTGTCCCTCCCTGCGCGAAGCGCCCGTTCCCCTTACTCTTCCCCGCATGGCTGCGGCTCAGGGACGACTGTCGGACGGCGCTGGTGGGATGGACGATGCGAAGAGTGCCAGGGAGGCGGACCGGCACTCGGACAGTTCGCCACCGCCCGCTTTCCGGGCCGCGGTCGAGGCACTGCGCACGGCGCGGCTGCGCCCGCAGATCGAAGTGGATGCGACGCCGGCCCCGCAGCGGCTCGCTCCCTTCGCGTACGCCCTGGAGGCCGCGGTCGTCGACGGCGACCAGGACCTGGCCGACGGCCGGCTGATCCTGCTGCACGATCCGGCCGGGCACGACGCCTGGCAGGGCACCTTCCGGCTGGTGACGCTGGTGCGCGCGGAACTGGAACCGGAGATGGCGGCCGATCCGCTGCTGCCGGAGGTGTGCTGGTCGTGGCTGACCGGTGCGCTCCAGGCGCGCGGGCTGTCGTACGGCGAGCCGAGCGGCACCGTCACCCGCGCGGGTTCGCACTACTTCGGCGGGCTGTCCGCGCGGCCGCCGGCCTCGCAGATCGAGATCCGGGCCTCCTGGACGCCTCGGGAGGGGCTGGGCGGGGTGCCGGACACGGCGACCCATCTGGCCTCCTGGTGCGATCTGCTGGCCCAGGTCGCGGGCCTGCCGCCGGCCGCACCGGGCGACGCGTCGGTGGTGACCCTGCCCCAGCGCAGGGACCCGCAGTCCCGCTGACGGCCACTGCCGCAGCGACCGGGCCGCGGTGAGCGCGGCCGACGAGACACGGTCGGCACGTTAATCGGGCACATCCGTCGACACGTCGGTCGAGCACACCGGCTGACGTCACGGTCGACACATCGGCCGACGGTTCGGTCGGCGGCCCGGCCGTCACCGCGTCCGATCAGCCGCACGGACCGGGCCTCGCCGACTGAACGGGTTCCGGTCCGGCGGCTTCGTCCCCGAGCGGCCGGTGGTCGGAGGGCGCCGGCCCTCCGACCCCGGCCCTCGGAACCACCCCCACACCCCACCCCCTCACCCCGACCCGCCCCCCTGTCCCGCCCACCGGTCGATCATCATCTCGTTGACCATCTCTTTGTCGATACGGCCACTTTCAGTCGCGGAAGCGAATCCGGTCGAACCGACTTGATCTTCGGGTGATCGATCGCGTGTCCGAATTGCACGGATTGTTCTCACCAGATCGTGATCATTCTCTAAAGGCGAACGGGTTTGGTGCCGAAGACGACTGTGACCTTGAAAGCACGGTTCGTCCCGGCTTCACCCCCCACGAGCCGGTCCCGTCCCGCACCCCAGGAGGCCTGGTGTCCGTTCTCCTTGAGCAACCCGCAAGCCTGGTCGCCTACCGCCCGAACAAGCCGACCGCCATGGTGGTCGTGGCCGATCCACGTGTCCGCTCCACCGTCACCCGCCACCTGTGGGCCCTCGGTGTGCGGGACGTCATCGAGGCCTCGTCCGTCGCGGAGGCTCGTCCCCGCATCGGCAACCCCCGCGACATCTGCGTGGCCGACGTCCACCTGCCGGACGGTTCCGGCCTGACCCTGCTGTCCGAGACCCGGGCCGCGGGCTGGCCCAACGGTCTGGCGCTGTCCGCCGCCGACGACATCGGCGCCGTGCGCAACGCCCTGGCCGGCGGAGTCAAGGGCTACGTCGTCACGGGCACCCGGACCAACATCGGGCTCCCCACCCGACCGGGCGCCGCTCCCCTCGGCGCCGCCGCCCGTATGCACCGCCGCCCCCCGGGTGCCCCGAGTCACCCGGGTGGCTACCGCGAGCTGTCCGGCCGCGAGGTCGAGGTGCTGCGCCTGGTCGCCGAGGGCCAGTCGAACAAGGCGATCGGCGTCTCCATGGGCCTGTCCGCACTGACCGTCAAGAGCCACCTCGCCCGCATCGCCCGCAAGCTGGGCACCGGTGACCGGGCCGGCATGGTCGCCGTGGCCCTGCGCACCGGAATCATCCACTGAGCCCACGGCGACGGCCGGTTTTTCACTCCGGCCGTTCACTTCCGTGAACCGGATCGGCCGGGCGGTTCCCGGCCGCGTCCCCCGCCGACCGTGTCCCCGACGTTTCACCGACCTGACTGGTTTACGCCCCCTCGGCACCCGTCGACGGAACGTTCCGTCGACGGGTGCCGTCCATCCACGGATACTCTTGACAGGTGACCGACGCCCAAGAGACCGCAGCAGACATGCCACTGCGCACCACCGGGGGTACCCCTCCGGACGACGGCGGATCTTCTGCGGTGGGGACGCCGGTCCCGTTGCTCGAACCGCGTGAGGGCATTCCGCCCGTGATCGCCGACGAGGCCGCGCTGGCCGAGGCCGTCGCGGCCTTCGCCGCGGGCACCGGCCCCCTCGCGGTCGACGCCGAACGCGCCTCCGGCTACCGCTACGGCCAGCGCGCCTACCTGGTGCAGCTGCGCCGCGAGGGCGCCGGGACCGCGCTGATCGATCCGGTCGCCTGCCCCGACCTGTCCGCCCTCGGCGAGGCGCTGTCCGGGGTCGAGTGGGTGCTGCACGCGGCCACCCAGGACCTGCCGTGCCTGCGTGACATAGGCATGGTGCCCAGCCGGCTGTTCGACACGGAGCTGGCGGGCCGGCTCGCCGGGTTCCCGCGGGTCGGTCTCGGCGCGATGGTCGAGGGCGTCCTGGGCTTCGTCCTGGAGAAGGGCCACTCGGCCGTCGACTGGTCGACCCGGCCACTGCCCGAGCCCTGGCTGCGGTACGCCGCCCTGGACGTGGAACTCCTCGTCGACCTGCGCGACGCGCTGGAGAAGGAGCTGGACCGGCAGGGCAAACTGGACTGGGCGCTGCAGGAGTTCGCCGCCATCGCCGCGGCCCCGCCGCCCGAGCCCCGCAAGGACCCCTGGCGGCGCACGTCGGGCATGCACAAGGTGCGGCGGCGGCGTCAGCTCGCCGTGGTGCGCGAGCTGTGGCAGACCCGGGACCGGATCGCCCAGCGGCGGGACGTGTCGCCGGGCAAGGTGCTCAGCGACACGGCCATCGTCGAGGCGGCGCTCGCCCTTCCGAGCACCGTGCACGCCCTCGCCGCGCTGAACGGATTCGGCCACCGGACCGGACGGCGGCAGTTGGAGCAGTGGCAGGCCGCGGTGGACCGGGCCAAGGCACTGCCCGATTCCGCGCTGCCGCAGCCGGGCCAGCCGGTCACCGGGCCGCCCCCGCCACGGGCCTGGGCCGACAAGGACCCTGTCGCCGCCGCCCGGCTGTCGGCGGCCCGCGCCGCGGTCACGGCGCTGGCCGAGGAACTCGTCCTGCCGCAGGAGAACCTGATCGCGCCGGACACCGTGCGCCGGCTGTGCTGGGAACCGCCGAAGCCGGCCGACACCGACTCGGTGACCGCCGCCCTCGCCGGGTACGGGGCGAGACCCTGGCAGATCGAACAGGTCGCCCCCGCGCTCGTGACCGCGCTGTCGGCGACGGCGAAGGCCAAGGCGGACCAGGAACCCTCGTAGCCGTCGCCGGGCACGGCGAGCGGTGGGTCGGCGGGCGTCAGGTCGGTGGCGTCAACGCCCCGAAGCGCCCGAAGACGGTCTCCCCGTGGGCGTCGCAGGCCGACGGAAGCGGAAAACGGACGTCGAAATCACGCCAAGATCCTGGGACGGCCCGCACACCGCAGTCGGCCGCCCCTCGCCGTGTTCCGAAGCGTTCCGAAGCCCGCGCATTCCGAAGCCCGGCTATTCCGAAGCCCCCAGCCCCGCAGCCCGCTGCCGCTCAAGGCGCGGCCCGCGGTGAGCGGCCCGCCGTGCGCGGTCCGCAGGCCACCCCGCGCGGAAGGCTCAGGGGCCGCGCCAGAAGAACCGGTATGCGGTGCCGCCGAAGGTGTGACGTTCGCCGCTCCCGCTCCGAGGGGTGGGCAGCTACGTTACCGATAAGTAGCATAGAGTCTGAGCGCGCGCTCAGCGCAGCGCGGCAGTGCCATCCCGCACCGTGGAGGAGAGCCATCGTGCCTCGTACCGTCAGGGACGTCGTTTTCGTGGACGGCGTCCGTACCCCGTTCGGCAAGGCGGGCCCGAAGGGCATCTACCACGAGACCCGTGCCGACGACCTCGTCGTGAAGGCGATCCGGGAGCTGCTGCGCCGCAACCCCGGTCTGGACCCGCAGCAGATCGACGAGGTCGCCATCGCCGCGACCACACAGATCGGCGACCAGGGCCTGACCCTGGGCCGCACAGCGGGCATCCTCGCCGGTCTCCCGCAGTCCGTACCGGGCTACTCGATCGACCGGATGTGCGCGGGCGCGCTGACCGCCGTCACGACCACCGCCGGTTCGATCGCCTTCGGCGCCTACGACGCCGTCATCGCCGGTGGCGTCGAGCACATGGGCCGCCACCCGATGGGCGAGGGCGTGGACCCGAACCCGCGGTTCGTGAGCGAGAAGCTGGTCGACGAGTCCGCCCTGTTCATGGGCATGACCGCGGAGAACCTGCACGACCGCTACCCGCACCTCACCAAGCTGCGCGCCGACGAGTACGCGGTGCGCTCGCAGGAGAAGGCCGCCAAGGCGTACGCCAACGGCAAGATCCAGCAGGACCTGGTGCCGATCTCGGTGCGCCGTACCAACCCGGAAGCCGGCGAGACCGGCTGGGGCCTGGTCACCGCCGACGAGCCGATGCGCCCGGGCACCACGCTGGAGAACCTGGCGAGCCTGAAGACGCCGTTCCGGGTGCACGGCCGGGTCACCGCGGGCAACGCGGCCGGTCTGAACGACGGCGCCACCGCCTCGATCGTCGCGAGCGAGGACTTCGCCCGCGCGAACGGCCTGCCGGTCAGGATGCGCCTCGTCTCGTACGCCTTCGCGGGCGTCGAGCCGGAGGTCATGGGCTACGGCCCGATCCCGGCCACGGAGAAGGCCCTCGCCAAGGCGGGCCTGTCCATCTCCGACATCGGCCTGTTCGAGATCAACGAGGCGTTCGCCGTCCAGGTCCTGGCCTTCCTCGACCACTACGGCATCGCGGACGACGACGAGCGCGTCAACCAGTACGGCGGCGCCATCGCCTTCGGGCACCCGCTGGCCTCCTCCGGCGTCCGGCTGATGACGCAGCTGGCCCGCCAGTTCGAGGAGCAGCCCGAGGTCCGCTACGGCGTGACCACCATGTGCGTCGGCTTCGGCATGGGCGCGACCGTCATCTGGGAGAACCCGCACTTCGAGGGGGACAAGTGAGCACCACCGCTGATCTGTTGAAGGACGCGGCCGCGCTGTTTCCCGACGAGGTCGTCACGCAGGCGCACGTACGCCACCTCGACCTGCCGTTCGGCGCGGGCCGGTTCGCGCTCGTCACCCTCGACAACGGCTTCGACCACACCAAGCCGACCACCTTCGGACCGGCCTCGCTGGCGAACCTGAACACCGCGATCGACCAGGTCGAGGCGGAGGCGGCGGCCGGTGAGATCGTCGGCGCGGGCATCACCGGCAAGCCGTTCGTCTTCGCGGTCGGCGCCGACCTCAAGGGCGTCGAGCTGCTGACGAACCACGAGGACGCGCTGGCCATCGGCAAGGGCGGCCACGAGGTGTTCAAGCGCCTCGCCGGCCTCGCCGTGCCGACCTTCGCCTACTACAACGGCGCCGCCATGGGCGGCGGTGTCGAGGTCGGCCTGCACTGCACCTACCGCACGGTGTCCCGGGCCGTCCCGGCGTTCTCCCTGCCCGAGGTGTTCCTCGGCCTGGTGCCGGGCTGGGGCGGCTGCACCCTGCTGCCGAACCTGATCGGCGCCGACAAGGCCGTCTCGGTCATCATCGAGAACAGCCTGAACCAGAACAAGCAGCTCAAGGGCGAGCAGGTCTTCGACCTGGGCATCGCCGACGCGGTCTTCGACGGCGCCGACTTCCTGGAGCAGTCGCTCCTGTGGACCGCTCAGGTGCTGGGGGGCGACATCGAGGTCGAGCGCCCGGTGATCGACCGCGGCGAGGCGTGGGACCAGGCCGTCGCCAAGGGCCGTTTCCTCGCGGACGGCAAGGTGCACGGCGCGGCCCCGGCGGCCTACCGCGCCCTCGACATCATCGCCGCCGCCAAGAACGGCGACCTCCAGCAGGGCTACGACGCCGAGGACGCGGCGCTCGCCGACCTGATCATGAGCGGCGAACTGCGCGCCGGCATCTACGCGTTCAACCTGGTCCAGAAGCGCGGCAAGCGCCCCGCGGGCGCCCCGGACAAGAACCTGGCCCGCCCGGTCACCAAGGTCGGCGTGGTCGGCGCCGGCCTGATGGCCTCGCAGCTCGCCCTGCTCTTCCTGCGCCGGCTCGAAGTCCCCGTCGTCCTCACCGACATCGACCAGGCACGCGTCGACAAGGGCGTGGGCTACGTCCACGGCGAGATCGACAAGCTGCTCGGCAAGGGCCGGATCAACCAGGACAAGGCCAATCGCCTCAAGGCGCTGGTGACGGGTGTCCTGGACAAGGCCGAGGGCTTCGCGGACGCGGACTTCGTCATCGAGGCCGTGTTCGAGGAGATCGGCGTCAAGCAGCAGGTGTTCGCTGAGGTCGAGGCGGTCGCCCCGGCGCACGCGATCCTCGCCACCAACACCTCCTCCCTGTCCGTGACGGAGATGGCGTCGAAGCTCAAGAACCCCGAGCGGGTCGTCGGCTTCCACTTCTTCAACCCGGTCGCGGTGCTGCCGCTCCTGGAGATCGTGCGCGGCGAGCAGACGGACGACGCGTCGCTGGCGACCGCGTTCGCCGTGGCCAAGAAGCTGAAGAAGACAGCGGTCCTGGTCAAGGACGCCCCGGCGTTCGTCGTGAACCGCGTCCTCACCCGCTTCATGGGCGAGGTGCAGAACGTCATCGACGAGGGCACGCCCGTCGAGGTCGCGGAGAAGGCGGTGGAGCCCCTGGGGCTGCCGATGTCACCGCTGGTCCTGCTGGAGCTGGTCGGCCCGGCCATCGGCCTGCACGTCTCTCAGACCCTGAACCGGGCCTTCCCGGACCGCTTCACGGTCTCCCCCAACCTCAAGGCGGTCGTCGAGGCGGGCAAGCGCGGCTTCTACGTGTACGACAGCGGCAAGCCGGAGCTGGACCCGGAGGTCGCCGCGCTCCTGAAGCAGGGCGACGCCGTGCTGACCGAGGAGCAGGTGCGGGCGCGGGTGCTGGACGCGGTGGCGCAGGAGATCGGGCTCATGCTCGACGAGGGCGTCGTCGCCGAGGCGCAGGACATCGACCTCTGCCTCATCACCGGTGCCGGCTGGCCCTTCCACCTGGGCGGCGTCACGCCGTACCTGGACCGTGAGGGCGTCTCCGAGCGCGTGAACGGCAAGCGGTTCCTGGCTCCGGGCGTGGCGAGCGTCCCGGTGTGACAGCGGTCGCGGCAGTGGGCCTCCGCCCGGGTGGCGGAGGCCCACTGGCGTGTCGGGGCGGTTCTCCGTCGTGCCGCGCCGCTGCTCGGCGCGGTTCGCGGACGGGGCGTCGGCCGCCGGGCCGGCGGTCTCAGACCTCCCGCCACGCGACCAGCGCCAGCCCGGGTTCGTCCTTGCGGCGGGTGAGCAGGAGCCGGCCGGTGGACGGGGCGGACGCCGCCACCACCTCGTCGTCCGCGTCGACGGCCAGCGAGACCCCGGCGTCCGCGGGGAGCGCCGGACCCGACTCGGTCCACCAGGCTCCCGCCGACTCCTGCTCGGTGGGGTATGCGGCGAAGGCGACCCGGCCGCTCGCCGCGCGCTGGGCGAGCAACGTGCAGTCGTGGCCGTCGAGTTCACAGCGCACGGCGGACACCGGGCCGGGACCCGCGGCGGGCAGCAGGGTGACCGGCGGCCCCCCAGGACGCCAGGCGCACAGATAGCCGGCCTTGTCGGTGAAGAAGAGGGTCGTGCTGTCGGGCGAGGTGGCGACGGCGTGCAGGGTGCCCGGGCGGACCGGTGTCTCCAGCGCCTGCGCCAGGGCCGGCTGCGCGCCCGGTTTCTCCTGCCGCCAGTACAGGATGCCGTCGGGGACCGCGGCGTACAGCTCCACCCGTCCCGACTCTCCCGTCACCGCCGCCAGTTCCTCCTGCACGTCACTCCCCTTGAGGTCGCGCCACGGTTCCCAGCCGCCCTTCACCTTCTGGGCGACCATGCTCACACCGCCGCCGCCGTTGCGGACGAAGACGTGGGCGCGTCCCTGGGCGTCGACCGCGACGGCCGGTGTACCGGTGCGCGCGCCCTTCTTGTTGGGGTGGCCGATCGCGGCCCAGTCGAGTGCGGCGAGCCTGGGGCGGAAGTGGGTGGAGTGCACGAGACCGGCCTCGCCGGAGACGGTGGGCCGCCAGGACACCAGGTGGGCGTAGCCGTCGGTGCCCTGTCCGACGGCGAGGACGGGGTGCAGCCGCTGTTCGCCGCCCACCTTGCGCGGGGCGTCCCAGGTGCCGTCCGGCCCGCGCTCCGCCCGGCACAGGACGGCGTCGTCCGACAGCAGGTACACACTGAGCCGGCCGTCTCGGCCGCGTATGAGCCAATCGCCGTTCACCACCTCACTCTAAGCGGCGCCCCGGGCGGCGGCCGGAGCGCCCCGGTCCGCGGCGCCGTGCGACCCTGGCGGCATGGACGTGGAATCCCCGCTGCTCGTGATCGTCGACGCCGCCAACGTGGTCGGGTCGGTGCCCGACGGATGGTGGCGGGACCGGAAGGGCGCCGCCGAGCGGCTGCGCGACCGGCTCGCCGCCGACGGACTGCCCGGCCGTGCCGCGCCCGCCGAGATCGTGCTCGTCGTCGAGGGCGGCGCGCGTGCGGTGACGTCCGTGCCCGGTGTGCGGGTGGAGTCGGCGCCGGGCAGCGGCGACGACCGGGTCGTCGAGCTGGTCGCCGGGCATCCGGACCGGCACCGGCTCGTCGTCACGGCCGACCGTGAACTGCGCCGCAGGGTCACGGAACTGGGAGCGGAGGTCACCGGCCCGCGCGCCGCGCTGGGGTGACCGGCCGGGCCGCGCCGGAGCCAGCCCGCGGACCGCGTCCCCCGGTGAGGCGGAGCGAGCGGAGCCGCGGCTGCGAACGTACCGCTGCTCCCCCGCGACCCGTGCGTACGGCCGAACGTACGGCTACTCCCCCGCGGCCCGCCCGTACAGCACCGCCCCGTCCACCTCCCCGACCTCCTGGTAACCGGCCGTCAGCAGCCGCCGCAGGCTCGGTACCCGGTCGGGGGCGTACGGTCCGCCGCGGGAGTCGTCGACCACCAGGGCCGGGGCGTGCGCGGCCAGTTCCGCGCGGAAGACCGGCCAGGCGCCCCGTACGGCGTACTTCTCGCCCACCTGGGGCCCGTTGCGTCCGCCGCTGTAGTTGGTGAGCAGGCCCGCGGTGAGATAGCGGCTGGCGGGGGTGCGTGCGGCGAGCCAGTACGTCTCCGGGTGCATGCCCCAGACGAGGACGCGGTCACCGGGCGCCGTGCGGGCGCCGACCGCGGCGGCGAGCCGCTGGGCGTGCCCCAGGTCGGTGCGGGGCGCCAGCAGCCCCCAGGCCAGGAACAGGGCGCAGCAGCAGGCGGTGGTGCGGACCGCGGCCGTGAGCCGTTCCCGGGGCAGGACCTGCGTCGCGGCGGTCGCCAACAGGGCGATCGCCGGGGTGAGTTGCAGGTAGTAGTGGCCGAAGAAGTGGAAGCCGACGGTGACGGCGGCGGCCGAGGCACCCAGCCACAGCCACAGGTCCGGCACGCCCGTGCGGGCCACCCGCAACGCGCGGAGCACCGGCGGGACCAGGCCGGCCGAGGCCACCGCGAGGATCGCCGTGTTGGTCAGGGCCCGGACCAGGACGTGCAGTTCGGAGCCGGTGAAGGAGGCGTACGCGCCGGAGCCGGTGACGGTCCAGAAGACGAAGCCCGCCGGGTCCGTGACCAGGGCCGCGCACAGTACCGGCACGGCCGTCCCCGCCGCCAGCCGCAGCACCCCGCCCGGCGGTGCGCCGTGCCGGTGCAGCAGCCACACCACCGGCACCAGCACCGCCCCGCCGGTCTGTTTGGCGAGGAAGGCGCAGGCGACGGCGGTCCCGGCGGCGCCCCAGCGGCGCCGGTCCGCGCACCACATCGCGGCGGCCGTGCAGGGCAGTATGAACACCTCGAAGGTGGCGGCCTGCGCGTCCTCGGGGTTGAGTCCGACGGACACCAGCAGGTACAGCACGCCGGCCGTGCGGCCCGCGGTGCCGCCCCAGCGGCGCCGGGCCAGGGAGGCCAGCAGCAGCGCGGTGCACAGGTGCGCGAGGATCGCCAGCACCCGCACCGGGGTGAGCGAGCCCGATCCGAACACCGCGAACGCGCCCTCGTACAGCCAGGGCACGAGCGGCGGCTTGCGGTCCACGACCGTCTCGTACAGCCGTCCGCCGTGGGCCAGCATCCGCGCCTGTACGGCGAGATAGCCCTCGTCCGGGTTCCACAGCGGCCGGGCGAAGGACGGCAGCCGGGTGACGCAGGCCAGTACCGCCAGCAGGGGCAGCAGCCGCGCCCAGTACGCCGTCCGTACGGCGACGGACCGTGGTGGGGCGGGAGGCGCGGCGAGCATGGTGAGCACGCTATCCGGACCCGGAGCCTCCACCGAAGCGGGACATACGGGGCGAGGGCTTCGCTCGAACAGGGACGCCCTGGCTCCCCGCGTCCGTTCGGGGCGTCCCCCACCGGACTTCGTCGTGCCCGCTCAGGCGCGCGGACCCTTCGCCGGGGGCGGGGCCGGGGTCTGCCCGCCGGGGGCCAGTCGGCTGTGCGTGCGGCCGTACAGGAAGTAGACGCCGAAGCCGATCACCATCCAGACGGCGAACCGCAGCCAGGTCTCGGCGGGCAGGTTCAGCATCAGCCACAAGGTGGCGACGACGGACACCACGGGGACGACCGGCACCCATGGGGTGCGGAAGGCGCGCGGCAGGTCCGGGCGGGTCCGCCGGAGGATGACCACCCCGACGGCGACGACGACGAAGGCGAACAGCGTGCCGATGTTCACCAGCTCGGCCAGTTCACTGAGGCTGGTGAATCCCGCGATGACCGCGATGACGACGCCGAGCAGGATGGTCGGCCGGTGCGGGGTGCGGAAACGCGGGTGGACATGGGAGAAGAAGCGCGGCAGCAGCCCGTCGCGGCTCATCGCGAAGAACACCCGGGTCTGGCCGAGCAGCAGGATCATGCAGACGGTCGTCAGGCCGACGGCGGCGCCGAAGCTGATCACGCCGGCGAACCAGGGGTGCCCGGTGGCCTTGAAGGCGTCGGCCAGCGGGGCGTCGATGGAGAGCTGGGTGTAGCGCTGCATGCCGGTGACGACGGCGGACACCGCCACGTACAGCACGGTGCACACGAGCAGCGAGCCGAGGATGCCGCGCGGCATGTCCCGCTGCGGGTTCCTGGTCTCCTCGGCGGCGGTGGCCACGACGTCGAAACCGATGAACGCGAAGAAGACGACGGAGGCGGCGGTGAAGATGCCCATCACCCCGAAGTTGGACGGTGCCCAGCCCGCCAGCAGTTGGAAGAGGGGCGCGTGCAGGCTGCCGCCCGCCTCGACCGGCTGTGTGGGCGGGACGAACGGCTTGTAGTTGCCGGCGGTGACGAAGAAGGCACCGGCGACGATCACGATGAGGACGACAGCCACCTTGACGGCAACGACGATCGAGGTGACCCGGGCGGAGAGCTTCATGCCGAGCACGAGGATGCAGGTGAGGACCAGGATCAGCGCGGCGGCCAGGATGTCGAAGCCGAACCCGTGCGCCCCGTCCCGGCTGCCCAGGTAGGCCGGCAGGTGCCAGCCCGCGTTGTCCAGCAGCGACCGGATGTACCCGGACCAGCCGACGGCGACCACCGCCGTGCCGAGCGCGAACTCCAGGACCAGGTCCCAGCCGATGATCCAGGCGGGCAGCTCGCCCAGGGAGGCGTACGAGAAGGTGTACGCGGATCCCGCCACCGGGACGGTGGAGGCGAACTCGGCGTAGCAGAGCGCCGCGAGGGCGCAGACGACGGCGGCGACGACGAAGGACAGGGCGACCGCGGGACCGGCGTTCTCCTTGGCGGCCTTGCCGGTCAGCACGAAGATGCCGGTGCCGATGACGACGCCGATGCCGAAGACGGTCAGGTCCAGCGCCGACAGGGATTTCTTGAGCGCGTGCTCCGGTTCCTCGGTGTCGAGGATGGACTGCTCGACCTGCTTCGTCCTGAAGAGGCTGCTGGTCACGAGGTACCTCCCGCGCTCGGCGTTCTCGACATGATCGAGAGGGGGCGTGGAACCTATGCCCCGGCACGGACGTGTTCACGCAAACGGGCCGGTTGCGTCACTCGTCGTCGGTGACGGAACCGGCCCGTCCGGGCGTTCAGTCGCGGGCCCGCTCCACGGGGTCGATCTCGGCCGTGGGCGGTTCGAAGCGGCTGTCCAGCCGGGCGACGACTCCGGTGACCTGGCGGGCGACGTCCGGTGCGGTCAGGCCGATCTCGGCGAGGACCTCGGCGCGCGAGGCGTGGTCGAGGAAGCGCGGCGGGATACCGAAGTCGCGCAGCGGTACGTCGACGCCCGCGTCCCGCAGGGCCTGGGCGACGGCCGAGCCGACGCCGCCGACCCGGGAGTTGTCCTCGACCGTGACGACCACCCGGTGCCGCTCGGCGAGGGGCGCCATGGCCTCGTCCACGGGCTTGACCCAGCGCGGGTCGACGACGGTGGTGGTGATGCCCTGTTTGTCCAGCAGGTCGGCGATCTCCAGGCACATCGGCGCGAGCGCGCCCACGGAGACCAGCAGCACGTCCGGGGTGTCGGTGCCGGGCCTGCGCAGCACGTCCATGCCGCCGACGCGGTCCACGGCCGGTACGGCGGGGCCGACGGCGCCCTTCGAGAAGCGCACGACGGTCGGCGCGTCCTCGACCGCGACGGCCTCCCGCAACTGGGCGCGCACCTGTTCGGCGTCGCGCGGCGCGGCGAGCCTGAGGCCGGGCACGACCTGGAGGATGGACATGTCCCACATGCCGTTGTGGGAGGCGCCGTCGCTGCCGGTGACGCCGGCCCGGTCCAGGACGAAGGTCACCCCGCACCTGTGCAGGGCCACGTCCATCAGCACCTGGTCGAAGGCGCGGTTGAGGAAGGTGGCGTAGACGGCGAAGACGGGGTGCAGTCCGGCGTGCGCCAGGCCCGCCGCCGAAGTGGCGCCGTGCTGCTCGGCGATGCCGACGTCGTGGATCCGGTCCGGGAAGGCGTCCGCGAACTTCTTCAGGCCGACCGGCTGAAGCATCGCCGCCGTGATGGCCACGACGTCCTCGCGCTCCCGGCCGAGCTTCACCATCTCGTCGCCGAAGACGGAGGTCCAGTCGGCGCCCGACGCCTTGACCGGCAGGCCGCTGTCGGGGTGGATGGGGCCGATGCCGTGGAAGCGGTCGGCCTCGTCCTGGAGGGCGGGCTGGTAGCCGCGGCCCTTCTCGGTGAGGCAGTGCACGATGACCGGCCCGCCGAACCGCTTGGCCCGCGCCAGCGCCGACTCCAGGGCCTCGATGTCGTGGCCGTCGATCGGGCCGACGTACTTCAGGCCCAGGTCCTCGAACAGGCCCTGCGGCGCGATGAAGTCCTTGAAGCCCTTCTTGGCGCCGTGGAGCGTGTCGTACAGCGGCTTGCCGACGACCGGGGTGCGCCCGAGGAGGTCCTTGGTGCGGGCGAGGAAACGTTCGTAGCCGTCCGTCGTGCGCAGCGTGGCCAGGTGGTTGGCGAGCCCGCCGATGGTCGGCGCGTACGACCGCTCGTTGTCGTTGACGACGATGACCAGCGGGCGGTCCTTGGCAGCGGCGATGTTGTTCAGGGCCTCCCAGGCCATGCCGCCGGTGAGCGCGCCGTCACCGATGACGGCGGCGACGTGGCTGTCGCGGCGCAGCAGCTGGTTGGCCTTGGCGATGCCGTCGGCCCAGCCGAGAACGGTGGAGGCGTGCGAGTTCTCGATGACGTCGTGCTCGGACTCGGCCTGCGAGGGGTAGCCGGAGAGGCCGCCCTTCATCTTCAGCTTCGAGAAGTCGTGCCGACCGGTGAGCAGTTTGTGCACATATGACTGGTGGCCCGTGTCCCACAGCACCTTGTCCTTCGGGGACTCGAAGACCCGGTGCAGGGCGATGGTCAGCTCGACCACTCCGAGGTTGGGCCCGAGGTGGCCGCCGGTCTTGGCGACGGCGTCCACGAGGAAGGTCCGGATCTCCTCCGCCAGCTGGTCCAGCTCCTCAAGACTGAGCCGGTCCAGATCGCGCGGTCCCCTGATGCGGGTCAGCAGCGGCACCAGTGCCTCCTTGCAGTAGAGCTGATCGAGCGTAGTCAGGCCCGAGGCAGTCTAATGTTCACCTTCCGCCGGACACGACAGTGCCCGGCACCTCAAAGGCACCGGGCACCATCTCACGCCCCCGAAGGGGCGCGGGGAACTGGGGGTCCCCCCTGTTCGAGCGAAGCCGAGAACTCGGGGGAGCGACCAGCCACGACGCCGCCGCAGCCAAGCAACGACCTATTGCGGCCGACCCCGAGCGGAGCGCTACGCGCGGCCCGCGGTCTTCTGCGTCTTGCGCGTGATGGAGTCGACGACCACGGTGATCAGCAGCACCGCCGCGGTGATCATGTACTTCACCG
The DNA here is from genome assembly GCF_042896695.1 of Streptomyces sp. NPDC001270. Lineage (NCBI taxonomy): Bacteria > Bacillati > Actinomycetota > Actinomycetes > Kitasatosporales > Streptomycetaceae > Streptomyces > Streptomyces sp. NPDC001270. Next base: position 235,067 of record NZ_JBIAXM010000005.1, read on the forward strand.
GCTCGGCGATGGACTCCAGCTGGAGCCCGTACTGGATGGACACGATGACCAGGACACCGAGCAGCGCGTTCCAGGTGCGGCCCCGGCCGCCGAAGAGGCTGGTGCCGCCGATGACGGCCGCGGCGATCGAGTTCATCAGCAGGTCGCCGGTGCCGGCGCTCTGGTTGGCCGAGGCGATCTTCGAGGCCAGGAACAGACCGCCGATGGCCGCGAAGCCGCCGGAGATGGCGAAGACGGAGATCCGCACCGCGGTGACGTTGATGCCCGCGCGGCGGGACGCCTCCACGCTGCCGCCGAGCGCGAAGACCTTGCGGCCGTAGGCGGTGCGCCGCAGCACGAAGTCCGTGCCCACCAGGAAGGCCACGAAGATCACCGTGGCCAGCGGCAGACCCTTGTACTGGTTGTACATGTAGGCGGCGGCGAACGAGACGACCGCCAGCAGGATCGTGCGGACCAGCGTGTCGCTCAGCGGCCGGGACGGGATGCCCGCGGCCTCGCGGCGGCGGTTGCCCAGGAACGACGTGACGAAGAACACGACGACCACGACGAGGGCCAGCCCGTAGGCGGCGGCCACGTCGGAGAAGAAGTACGTGGTGAGCTTGCCGATCAGTCCGTCGCCGTCGAGGTTGATCGTGCCGTTCTCGCCCAGCACCTTGAGCATGAAGCCGAGCCAGAACAGCAGACCGGCCAGGGTCACGGCGAAGGCGGGGGCGCCGAGCACCGCGAAGAAGAAGCCGTGCAGCGCGCCGATGGCGACGCCCGCCACGATGGCGATGACCACGGCCAGCCACTCGGGCCAGCCCTGGTTGACCGCGAGGACGGCCGCGAGGGCGCTGGCCGCGCCGCTGACCGAGCCGACCGACAGGTCGATCTCGCCGAGCAGCAGCACGAAGACGATGCCGACGGAGATCATGCCCGTGCCGACCATCGTGACGGTGATGTCGCTCAGGTTCTGCGCGGACAGGAAGTTGGAGTTCAGGCTCTGGAAGACGATGCAGATGATGATCAGGCCGAGGACGACCGGGAGGGAGCCCAGCTCACCGGCCTTCAGCTTGCGCTTGAACTCGCCGAGGTAGCCCGTCAGGCCCTGCTCGCGCACCAGCAGGCGCGGGTCGACCGCGGTCACCGCGGCGGCCGCCGCCTCGGTGTTCTCCACGACGGTCTCGTCCTGCGTGGCCGCGGAGGTCTTGTCGATGCTCACTGGGAAACCTCCCCGTTCGAGCGTGCCGCACGACGGGTCACGGCGTTGTCGGTGGCTCCGGTGATGGCGGAGATGATCTCTTCCTGCGAGGTCGTCTTGACCTCGAACACGCCGTTGTTGCGGCCCAGGCGCAGCACGGCGACCTTGTCCGCCACGGCCTTGACGTCGGCCATGTTGTGGCTGATGAGCATCACGGCGAGGCCGCGCTCGCGCAGCCGCTCCACCAGGTCGAGGACCTGGGCGGTCTGCTCGACGCCGAGGGCGGCGGTGGGCTCGTCGAGGATGACCAGCTTGGGCTCGCCGAGCATGGAGCGGGCGATCGCCACGGTCTGGCGCTGACCGCCGGAGAGCGAGGCGATCGGGATGCGGACGCTGGGAATGCGGATCGACAGGGTGGTGAGCAGTTCGCGGGAGCGGCGCTCCATCTCGACCTCGTCGAGGATGCCGCGCCGCTTCAGCTCACGGCCCAGGAAGAGGTTGCCGACGACGTCGATGTTGTCGCACAGCGCGAGGTCCTGGTACACCGTCGCGATGCCCAGGTTCTGGGCCTCGTGCGGCCGGCCGATCTGGACCGGCCTGCCTTCCCATTCGATGACACCCTCGTCGATGGGGTGCACGCCGGCGATCGTCTTGACCAGCGTGGACTTTCCGGCGCCGTTGTCACCCACCAGGGCGACCACTTCACCGGCGTGGACCTCAAGCTCTACGTCGGTGAGCGCCTGAACGGCACCGAACCGCTTGGAGACCCCGCGCAACGCCAGCACGGGCGTAGCGGACACGTGAACCATCTCCTTCGCCGCCTGACCCGGCGGGAGGTTGTGCAGAAGTTGGGGAAAATCCATCCGGCGCCCCGCGCCGAGCTTGCGGGGCTGACTGATGCGCGGGGCACCGGTGGAGCCGGGGGCGGTCGTGTCCCACACGGGGATTCAAGGGTGGATCACCGTGTCTGGAGGGACCGTGACCGCCTACTTGAGGCCGATCTTGTCGCAGGCCGTCTTGTACTTGCCCGAGCAGATCTCGGAGACGGTGTAGATGCCGTCCTTGATGACGGTGTCGTTGATGTTGGCCTGGGTCAGCGAGACGACCGGGACCAGCGTGGACGGGACGTCCTTCGCGCTGCCGCTGGAGACCTTGGTCTTGGCGACGGAGTCGAGGCTCTCGCCCTTGGCGAGCGCGACGGCCATCTCGGCGGCCGTGGCCGCCTCCTCCGGGTAGGACTTGTAGACACTCATGTACTGCTCGCCGGTGACGATCCGCTGCACGCCCGCGAGTTCGGCGTCCTGGCCGGTGACCGGCACGGTGAGGCCGGCCGCCTTGAGGGCGGTGATGATACCGCCGGCCATGCTGTCGTTGGCGGAGTAGACGCCCGCGATGTTCTTCGCGCCGATCGACGAGATCGCCGTCTCCACCTCGGAGTTGGCGTTGTCCGCCGACCACTCCGGGGTGTCGTACTCCTTGGCGATGGTGACCTTGCCGTCGAGGACGGAGTGGGCGCCTTCCTTGAACTGCTTGGCGTTCGGGTCGGTGACCGAGCCGTTGACCATGATGATCTTGGAGGACTTGGTGGCCTTGCTGCCCAGGGCCTTCAGGAGGGCCTCGCCCTGGGTCTTGCCCACCTCGACGTTGTCGAACGAGGTGTAGGCGCTGATCGGTCCCTCGGCCAGACGGTCGTAGGCGACGACCTTGATGCCGGCGTCCGCGGCCTTCTGGATCGAGTTCTGGATGGCCTTGGCGTCCACGGCGTCCACGATGAGCACGTCCACCTTGTTGGTGATCATCGTGTCGACCTGCTGCGCCTGGAGATTCGCGTCCTGGCGGGCGTTGTTGTACTGGATCTCCGCCTTGTTGTTCGTCAGCTCCTTGATCTTCTTCTCGATCAACGGGCGGTCGAACTTCTCGTAGCGCGCGGTCTTGTTCTCCGGCAGCAGCAGACCGACCTTGATGTCGTCGCCCTTCTTGGGCGAGGACGAGGAAGAGTCGTTGTTGCCCGAGTTCTTGGCGCTTCCACAGGCGGCAAGCGAAACGGCCATCGCACCTGCGGCAACGGCAACGGCGGCACGACGCATACGCGTGTTCACTTCAGAAACCTCCCTGACGAGGCCGCGTCGTTGCGGCCGAGGTGGCTGGAAGTCAACTCGGCCACACGTGCGACGTCAAGAAGTAAATCCTTAACGAGATGGCAACGGTGTCAGCCGTTCTCTAAGTGAAGGCGGGTGTCGCGGTGGGCAGGGTGCCGTCCAAAAGGGTTGAATCACCCATCTCGCTGAGCGCCAGGGCGAGCGCCCCCAGCACCTCGGCACGGCCGCCGAGCGCCCCGGGAAGGATGGAGAGCTGGCGCGCGGCGCTGGGGATGGCATAGCGCCCGACCGACTCCCGGATGGGGCCGAGCACCAGCTCTCCGGCCTCGGCGAGGTCCCCGCCGAGGACCACCCGGCTGGGGTTGAGCAGATTGCACAGGTTGGCCACCCCGCTGCCGACGTGCCGGCCGACGTCGGCGACCACCCGGCGGCAGCCCGGGTCGCCGTCCCGGGCCATCCGTACGACGGCCTCCATGGTCAGGTCGGCGCCGTGGCTCGGCTGGAGCAGCGGGAGCACGTAGCGCGCGGCCGTGAAGGTCTCCAGGCAGCCGCGGTTGCCGCAGCGGCAGACCGGGCCGGACTCGTCGAGCGTGATGTGGCCGATCTCACCCGCCGTGCCGCCGGGGCCCCGGTAGATCTTGCCGTCGATGACCAGACCGGCGCCGACGCCGCTGGCGACCTTGATGTACGCCAGGTCGCGCACGCCCCGGCCGCTGCCCCAGACCAGCTCGCCGAGGGCGCCCAGGTTGGCGTCGTTGTCGACGTGCACCGGAACGCCGAGCCGCCCCCGCAGCTCCTCGGCGGGCCTGGTGCCGGACCAGCCCGGCAGGATGGCGGTGGAGCCGAGGGTGCCCGACTCGACGTCGATGGGGCCGGGCACGCCGAGGCCCACGCCCGCGACCTTCGCCCGGTCCACGCCGGTCGCGTCGATCAGCCGGTTGACCAGTTCCTCCGCCCGGTCGAAGCCCTGCGCGGCGGACGCGTCGACGTCCAGCGGCTCGGACTCCTCCGCCAGCACCTGGTGCGCCAGGTTCCCGATCGCGACGCGCAGGTGGGCGTGGCCGAAGTCGACGCCTATGACGATCCCGGCGTCTCCGCTCAGCGAAACGCTCCGGGCCCGCCTGCCACCCGCCGAGGTGGGCGTCACCTCGACGGTTCCGCCGTCCTTGAGTTCCCGCACGATGTTGGAGACCGTCGCCGCGGACAGGCCGGTCGTCCGCGCGATCTCCGCCTGCGTGAGCGACCCGGCCAGCCGCACGGCCCGTACGACTCGTTCCAGGTTGGCTCGGTGCAGCGACGACTGCGACCCCGGAGTCTCCATCGACTCATCCACTCCCGCCATCGGCCGGGCGGCCCCAGCGCCGCCCGTGGCCCAGGTCACATCTGCGGAACCGGGCCACTTACAAGTTATGAACTCCAAGCTCTGCTGAAGGGGTTGCCGCAGTCAAGTCCTTGACGTAAATCGCTGTCACTTCGTCGTTCGCGCCGGGGACACCCGACGGACCCGCCCACGCCACTCCAGCAGGGCGGCAGCGGCCTCGTGGCGCCTCCCGCGGCCCTGCCGCCGACCGCCGCGAGCCCTCGTCCGACCCGCCCACGGCGCCTCCCCGCCCCTTCACCCGCGGAACCCGGACCGCCCCTCACACCCCCGCCCCACCGGCGACGAGGGAACCTGTGTGCGAATCACACCCGCGAATCCGCGACCGGTCCGACGGAGGCACGGCAGTACCCCGAGGGGGTTCCCGTACGGGACCGGCCGCCCCGAGGCGGCCCGACGCCCGGCAGCGACCCCGAAGGACCGCAGGGAACCGGGCGTCACCGGGCCGGCCGGGCCACGCGTTATTTCAGCGCGCCTGCCGTCAGCCCCTGCACCACCTGGCGCTGGAAGACGATGTATGCGGCCAGTACCGGCAGCATCGCCATCACCAGCCCCGCGAACAGTCCGGACCAGTCGCCCTTGTATCCCTGGCTCACCGCGAGCTGGACCAGGCCCTGGGTCAGGACGCGTTTGTCCGGATCGGTGTTCAGCACGGTCGGCAGCATGTACTGGTTCCACTGGCCCAGGAAATTGAAGATGCCGACGCTGATCAGGCCGGGCTTGGCCATGGGCAGCATGATCTGGAAGAACGTCCGGGAGTGGGACGCGCCGTCCACGAAGGCGGCCTCCGCCACCGACGTCGGCAGCGTCCGGAAGAACGCCGTCAGGAAGAACACCGTGAACGGCAGCGAATACGCGATGTAGACCAGGATCAGCCCGTGGATCGTGTTCAGCAGCCCCATGTTGTTCACGACGTAGAACAGCGGGACCAGCGCCAGCATGATCGGGAAGCTCATGCCGCCGACGAACAGGTAGTAGATGAAGCGGTTGCCGGGGAAGTCGAAGCGGGCCAGGACGTAGGCCGCCATCGAGCCGAGCACCAGGGTGCCGATCAGCGAGCCGGCCACCACCAGGACGGTGTTGAGGAAGTAGTCGCTCATGTTGGCCTGGGTCCAGGCCCGCGACCAGTTGTCGAAGTGCAGCTTGTCCGGCAGCGACCAGGGCGAGGAGAAGATGGACCGGTCGTCCTTGAAGGAGGTCATCACCGCCCACAGCAGCGGTGTGACCACCATGATCGCCCAGATGACCAGGAAACCGTGCGAGAAGGCGTTGAGTGCCTGGCCCTCCTTCTTCCGTCCGGGCCGCCGCGCGGCGGACGGGTCCGTCCTGGTCACCGGCGCGCCGGACTCGGCCGGCACGGGAGCGGGGGTCTCGGTCGTCTTCATCGGATCAGAACTCCAGCCGCTCGCGACGGCCCAGCCGCATCACGATCGCCGCGAACGCGAGCGTGACGACCAGCAGGGCGACGCCGATGGTGGTGGCGTAGGCGGCCTGACCGTCCCGGAACGCCTTCTGGTACACGTACAGGACCATCACCGTGGTCGAGTAGTCGGGGCCGCCCGGTCCGGTCGTCATGATCTGCACGACCGCGAACGACTCGGCGCCCAGGGCGAGGATGCCCATGTAGACCCAGCCCGACTGCACGGTGTCCCACAGCAGGGGCAGGGTGATGCGGGAGAACGTGGTGAAGCGGCTCGCGCCGTCCAGCAGGGCCGCCTCGTACAGGTCGGCGGGGATCGACGCCATGCCCGCCGAGAACAGGACCACGAAGAAGCCGGTGGTCGACCAGACCAGGACCGCCATCACGCACCACAGGGCGAGGCTCGGGTCGCCCAGCCACAGCGGCTGGAGGCCGTCGAGGCCGATGCCGCGCAGCACCGAGTTGATGGCACCGCTGTCCGGGTTGTACGCGAAAGCGAACAACAGGGCGACGATCGCGATCGACAGCACCTGGGGGAAGAAGTAAACGATCTTGTAGAAGGAGGAGCCCCGGACCCCGGTGACCACCGGTCCGCCCCTCCGGTGCCGGCCGCCCACGTTGATCATGAAGGAGAGGAACAGCGCCAGACTGATCGTCACCAGTGGGAGCACCACCGCGAACAGCAGGCTGTGCCGCAACGACTTCCAGAAGATGTCGTCGTGGACCATCCTCGTGTAGTTGTCGAGGCCCACCATCTTGAAGTCGGGGCTCAGCCCGGTCCAGTCCGTGAACGAGTAGTAGATGGACTGGATGAAGGGCCAGACGACGAAGAGGGCGTAGAGCCCCAGGGGCACCACCAAGAACCCCGCGATGAACCGGTACTTACCGTGCTGCATGACTGCCGCCCTCGATCTCCCCGCGAGTGCCGTCACCAGGGCCCGCCCCGCGCGCTCGGCGAGGCGGACCCTGGTGACGGATCGTCACTGGTGCTTGTAGTGCTTGATCGACGTGTCCTTGGCGGCCTCGTCGGCGAAACCCTGGATCTTCTTGACGGCCTCCGCCGGAGTGAGCCGGCCGGCCATCATCTCCCCCAGACCGGCCACGCCGATCTTTTCCTTCTCCAGTTGCACGTACCAGTCCTGGAGCCGCGGGTTGACGACGTTCTGGCCCGCCTTCTCCAGCGCGGCGACACCGGACTTGAGCCCCGGGGTCAGGGTGATCCCGGTGGTGCCGCCGTTGTACGCGCTCAGCGACCTCGCCTTGACGGTGAAGTTCTTCGACGCGGCCTCACCGAGCATGATGCGCAGCTGCTCCATGCCGCCCGCGCCGTTCTTCGCGTGGGCCGGGACGATGTAGGGCTCACCGCCGGAGGCCCAGATGGTGCCGAAGGGCAGCTTGTCGGAGCCGTCGATGCCGGAGGGCGCGGAGACGGCGAGGCCGAAGTCGGCGGGGATGACGTTCGCCGACTCGTTCTCCACCCAGGAGCCGTTCGGGATGAACAGCGCCTTGCCCTCGGCCCAGGCGGTCTGCGACTGGATGTGGTCGAGGCCGGGGGTGCCCTTGAGGACGTAGCCCTTCTTGTACAGCTCGTAGTACGCCTCGAAACAGGTCTTGACCGCCGGGTGCTTCCAGGCGTTCGGTTCGAGGTTGTCGATGGCGTCGAGCACCTCCCGGCCGCCGACCTTGCCGATCATCGGGTAGAGCGAGAAGGGGAGGTAGTACGGGTACTTGCCGGCGTACGTCCAGCCCGCCATGCCCTTCTTCTTGGCCTTCTCGCAGACCGCGAGCATCTGGTCCCAGGTCTGCGGGTACTGCTCGTCGAGCGCGCTCAGGGCCTTCTGCGAGTACCAGACGCCGTACACCGTGTAGGCGTAGTAGAGGATCCAGACCTGCTCGCCGTCGAACTGGCCCATCTCGACGATGCCGGGGCGCAGCGTGTCGCGGACCTTCTTGTCCGGGTCGTCGAACGAGGGGGCGTCGAGCAGCGGGGTGAGGTCGGCGAGCTGCTTCTTGCCGACCAGGACGCCCATGTCCATCTGCTCGGCACCGGAGTTGTCGATGAGGTCCGGCGGGTTGCCCTGGTTGAAGCGGGGCTGGAGCGTCGACTGGATCTTCTGGGTGGTGGAGAACTTCACCGTCGCCTTCGGGAAGTCCTTCTCGTAGACCTTGACGGCGTCCTGGCCGTACTCCTTGCCGTAGCCGCCGTCGAAGAGGACGAACTCCATCTGCGCGCTCTCGTTGACCGCGAGCGGGTTCTTCGCCGTCTTCTTGCCTGCGGCGGCCTTGTCCTGACTGTCCCCACCGCTGCTCGCACAGGCCGACAGGAAGCCCGCCGCGGGAAGGGTGAACAGACCGAGGGCCGCGGAGCGTCTGATAAGATCACGACGGCCGAGGCCATCGCCACCGTGATTCGCTGCGGAAGTGGATCCCATGCTCAAGTCCTCGCCTTCTCCAGGACTCAGGCGGTGAACCGGATCCTCCCCGGCACCGCTCGTCGGGTAGCGCTGGGTCGTGCAGGAAATGCCGACAGGTATAGTCCAGTTCCCGGCGGCCGAGCAACATCATGCGCAAGGTTGACCATGGGTCTTTTCCGAGTTGAGACCTCCCGGAAATATGGGCCCACTGTGAGCGTCTTGCCCGAAAAATCCACGACATACAGCCCCGAATGCCACAGGCAACACCCTTGACATCATCGGTCACTTGACTCCCTACTGGTTCCTGCGCAGCGATTTTGACAACGTTGTCTGATGCGCAGGGAGGGTTTTCGCACATGCAGCGGAGAGTTCGACACAGATGGGGCCCGGCGGTCGTGATCACGACCGCCTTCGTTCTGGCGGCGGGTTCGCAGGGGGCCGCGGTCGCCCTGCCCGCCAAGGCACCGGCCGCCGACCGGGAGTTCGCTTCCTCGTTCGAGGCGAACGATCCGGCGCCGGACTGGCTGAGCACGGTCGACACGACACCGGACGGCGCCAAGCGCGCCTCGGGCGTCGACGGCGGCTACACCACCGGCATCCCCGGCAACGTCAACGACCACGTCACCGGCGTGCGCGCGAGCGCCGAGAACACCGACGGCGGTGAAGTCAAGGAGAACCTCGCCGACGGCGACCCGAGCACCAAGTGGCTGGCCTTCGAGCCGACCGGCTGGGTCGAGTTCGACCTGGACAAGCCGATCAAGCTGGTGACCTACGCCCTCACGTCGGCGAACGACTCCGCCGAACGCGACCCGAAGGACTGGACCCTCCAGGGTTCCACCGACGGCAAGGACTGGAAGACGCTCGACACCCGCTCCGGCGAGACGTTCCCGCAGCGGTTCCAGACCAAGTCGTACGACCTCGCCGAGCCGGCCGAGTACCAGCACTTCCGGCTCGACGTGACGAAGAACAACGGCGCTTCGGGCATCCTCCAGCTGGCGGACGTCCAGTTCTCGACCGGTGACAGCGGAGCCCCGGTGCCGCAGGACATGGTCACGCTGGTCGACCGCGGCCCGACCAGCTCGCCGACCGCGAAGGCGGGCGCGGGCTTCACCGGCACGCGGGCCCTCAGGTACGCGGGCCGGCACACCGCGGACGGACGCGGTTACTCGTACAACAAGATCTTCGACGTGAACACGAAGGTCGACCGCGACACCCAGCTGTCGTACCGCATCTTCCCGTCCATGGCCGACGGTGACCGCGACTACGACGCCACCAACGTCTCCGTCGACCTGGCCTTCACGGACGGCACCTACCTGAGCGGCCTGGGCGCGATCGACCAGCACGGCTTCGGTCTCACGCCGCAGGCGCAGGGCGCCTCCAAGGCGCTGTACGTCAACCAGTGGAACAACGTGGAGTCGCGGATCGGTTCGGTCGCGGCGGGCAAGACCATCGACCGCATAGTGCTGGCCTACGACTCCCCCAAGGGCCCGGCGAAGTTCCGCGGCTGGCTGGACGACGTCTCGGTCAAGCAGGTGGCCCCCGAGAAGCCCAAGGCGCACCTGTCCGACTACGCGCTGACCACCCGCGGCACCAACTCCAGCGGCAGCTTCTCGCGCGGCAACAACTTCCCCGCGACCGCGGTCCCGAACGGCTTCAATTTCTGGACCCCGGTGACCAACGCGTCCTCGCTCAGCTGGCTGTACGAGTACGCGAAGGCCAACAACGCGGACAACCTGCCGACGATCCAGGCGTTCAGCGCGAGCCACGAGCCGAGCCCCTGGATGGGTGACCGGCAGACCTTCCAGGTGATGCCGTCCGTCGCGTCCGGCACCCCGGACACCGGCCGCGAGGCGCGTGAGCTGGCCTTCCGGCACGAGAACGAGACCGCCCGGCCGTACTACTACGGGGTCAAGTTCGAGAACGGCCTGAAGGCCGAGATGGCCCCGACCGACCACGCGGCGACGATGCGCTTCACCTTCCCCGGTGACGACGCGAGCGTGCTGTTCGACAACGTGACGGACCAGGCGGGCCTCACGCTCGACAAGGCGAGCGGGACCTTCAGCGGCTACTCGGACGTCAAGTCCGGGCTGTCGGCCGGCGCCACCCGGATGTTCGTGTACGGCGAGTTCGACAAGCCGGTGACGGACGGCTCGTCGAGCGGCGTCAAGGGCTACCTGAAGTTCGACGCGGGTGCCGACCGCACCGTCACGCTCCGCATCGCCACCTCGCTGATCAGCGTCGACCAGGCCAAGGACAACCTGCGCCAGGAGATCCCGGCCGGCGCGTCCTTCGACACCGTCAAGCGCCAGGCCCAGCAAGCCTGGGACAAGGTGCTCGGCAAGGTCGAGGTCGAGGGCGCCACGCCGGACCAGCTGACGACGCTGTACTCCAGCCTGTACCGGCTGTACCTGTACCCCAACTCGGCCTTCGAGAAGGTCGGTTCGAAGTACCAGTACGCCTCCCCCTTCTCCGCCAAGACGGGCCAGGACACCCCGACCAGGACCGGCGCGAAGATCGTCGACGGCAAGGTGTACGTCAACAACGGCTTCTGGGACACCTACCGGACGACCTGGCCCGCGTACTCCTTCCTGACGCCCGGCAAGGCGGGCGAGATGGTCGACGGGTTCGTGCAGCAGTACAAGGACGGCGGCTGGACGTCCCGCTGGTCCTCCCCCGGCTACGCGGACCTGATGACCGGCACCTCCTCGGACGTGGCCTTCGCGGACGCGATGGTCAAGGGCGTCGACTTCGACGCCAAGGCGGCCTACGACGCGGCCGTGAAGAACGCGACGGTGGTGCCGCCGTCCTCCGGCGTCGGCCGCAAGGGCATGGCGACCTCGCCGTTCCTCGGGTACACCAGCACCGACACCGGTGAGGGCCTGTCCTGGGCGATGGAGGGCTACGTCAACGACTACGGCGTCGCCCAGATGGGCCAGGCCCTGTACAAGAAGACGGGCGAGAAGCACTACAAGGAGGAGTCGGAGTACTTCCTCAACCGCGCCCAGGACTACGTGAACCTCTTCGACCCCCGGGTGGACTTCTTCCAGGGCAAGGACGCCAAGGGCAACTGGCGCTGGGACCCGTCCACGTACGACCCGCGCGTGTGGGGCTACGACTACACGGAGACCAACGGCTGGGGCTACGCCTTCACCGCCCCGCAGGACAGCAAGGGTCTGGCGAACCTGTACGGCGGGCAGAAGGGGCTCGGGGACAAGCTCGACGAGTACTTCTCCACCCCGGAGACCGCCTCGTCCGACGTCGTCGGCTCCTACGGCGGTGTCATCCACGAGATGACCGAGGCCCGGGACGTGCGGATGGGTGAGTACGGGCACTCCAACCAGGTCGCCCACCACGCCCTTTACATGTACGACGCGGCCGGGCAGCCCTGGAAGACCCAGCAGAACGTCCGTGAGGCGCTCTCCCGCCTGTACACCGGCAGCGAGATCGGGCAGGGCTACCCGGGCGACGAGGACAACGGCGAGATGTCCGGCTGGTACTTCTTCTCGGCGCTCGGCTTCTACCCGCTGGTCATGGGCAGCGGCGACTACAGCATCGGCTCCCCGCTGTTCAAGAAGGTCACGGTCCACCTGGACAACGGCCGGGACCTGGTGGTCAACGCTCCGAAGAACAGCTCGAAGAACGTCTATGTCCAGGGCGTCAAGGTCAACGGAAAGACCTGGACGTCGACGTCGCTGCCGAACTCGGTGCTGGAGAAGGGCGGCGTGGTCACCTTCGACATGGGCTCCAAGCCGTCCTCGTGGGGTACGGGCAAGGACGCGGCCCCGGTCTCCATCACCAAGGACGACAAGGTGCCGACGCCGCGCGCGGACGTGCTGAAGGGCGTGGGCCCGCTGTTCGACAACACGTCGGCGACGGAGGCGGCGGTCAGCTCCGTGGACCTGCCGGTGGACAGCGCCACCAAGGCGGTCCAGTACACGCTGACCTCGTCCAAGGACCGCACGAAGGCGCCGACCGGCTGGACCCTCCAGGGCTCCACGGACGGCACGACGTGGCAGACCCTGGACAAGCGGTCCGGCGAGTCGTTCTCCTGGGACCGGCAGACCCGGCCGTTCACGATCTCCGCGCCGGGCTCGTACACCCAGTACCGCCTGGTCCTGGACGGCGAGTCGACGCTGGCGGAGGTGGAACTGCTGGCGTGACGGACGTGCTCGTCACCCGGGACTGATCCCGTGAGCACGACGACGAACCGAGAGGGCCCGCCGGTCTTGTCCGGCGGGCCCTCTTGTCCTGTTCCGAGCACGGTCTCCTCGCCCCGACGGTCCGTCCCGGCGTCACAGGCTCTCCGCTCACTCCTTGGTCGCGCCGGCGAGCATCCCGGAGACCAGGGTGCGCTGGGAGAAGAGGAAGAGGACCAGGACGGGCAGGATGGCGATGATGATGGCGAGGGCCAGCTCCGGAATGGTGATGTTCAGGCCCGCGCCCGCCACCGGGTTGAACGACGGCGTGGACGTCAGGAGCTGGTTCAGACCGACCTGGATGGGGAACTCGTCGCTGTTCGGCAGCACCAGGTAGGGCAGGAAGAAGTTGTTCCAGTTCCCCACGAAGCTGAAGAAGGCGACGAGTCCGATGACCGGCTTGGCCAGCGGAAGCGCGATCCGCAGGAACAGCTGCCATTCGGTGCAGCCGTCGATGCGGGCCGCGGCGAGCAGGTCGCGGGGCAGGCTCGTGGCAAAGTAGATGTACACCAGGTACACCCCGAACGGGTAGAACGAGAACGGCAGGATCACCGACCAGACCGTGCCGATCAGGTGGAACTTGTTCAGTTCGAGGAAGACCGGCAGGACCAGCGTGGCCGACGGCATGATCATCGTCACGAGGGTGACCGCGAGCAGCGTCTTGCGGCCGCGGAACTTGGTCAGAGCCAGCGCGTAACCGGCCGGAACGCTGGTGAGCAGGGTCAGGACGAGGGAACCGCCCGAGTAGACGGCCGAGTTGCGCAGCCAGAGAAGGACGGCGCCGTCCTCGAAGGAGAACAGGTGCCGCCAGGCTTCGCCGATCCGGCCGAAGGAGCCGAAGGACAGCGGGTTGTCGTGGACGATCTGCCCGGCCGTCTTGCTCGGGGCCAGCAGCAGCCAGACGACGGGCAGCACGAAGAACACCAGCAGGGCGGCGAGCAGCAGGCCGACGACGAGTGCGGAGACGGCCCGCGAGGGCGTGGTACGGGAGCGCGGAAGCGCGGAGGGCAGGGTCATTTCTCATCCAACGTGAACATGTTCGAGCGCCACACCAGGAGGCCCGCGCAGAGCAGGCCCAGCGCCAGGAGGAAGACGGAGATCGCGGCGGCGCCGTTGAAGTCGCCCTGCTGGAAGGCGTAGACGTAGGCGAGCTGGTTGGGTGACCAGGTCGGGCTGACCCTGCCCAGGCTGGCGGTCTGGAGCAGTTGCGGCTCGACGAACAGCTGGGTGCCGGCGGCGAAGGCGAGGATGGTCATGTAGGCGATCCACTGCCGGATCATCGGGATCTGGATGGACCAGGCGATGCGCCACGGGCCCGCGCCGTCGATCCGGGCCGCCTCGATCACCTCGTCGGAGATGTTGTTCAGCGCCCCGTACATGACGACCATCCAGCCCCCGGCGCCGGTCCAGAAGGCGATGAGCATGAAGATCATCGGGAGGTTGCCGGGGGCCAGGACGGCGGCGAAGCTGTCCATACCCAGTGCCTTCAGCAGCCAGGAGACCGGGCTCACGTCCGGGTCGAGCATGAACAGCCAGACCAGCACGCTGGCCACGCCCGCGAGCGCGCCGGGGATGTAGTACAGGAACCGCAGCAGCGCCGAGACCGAGGTCCGCAGGCGGCTGCGCAGGACGACGGCCGTCAGGACCGTCAGCACCACGAGGGTCACCAGCCAGAGCACCAGGTACACCAGGATGTGGCCGAACGCCGGCAGGAAACGGTAGTCCTGCACGACCCTGGTGAACTGGTTGAGTCCGGTGAACTGGCCCCGGTCGTTGGTGACGGCCAGGTAGAAGGCGTAGCAGGTGGGGAACACGCCGAAGGCGAGCAGCAGCAGCGTGTACCCGGCGACGAAGAAGTAGCCCGCGCGGCCGGCCCGCCGCCGCGGCGTGCTGCCGCGGCGGAGCGGGGCGGCGACGGCGACGGGCTGGGTGTCCAGCAGCGTCATCGGTCGGTCACCCGGTACCCGTTGGCCTTGGCCTGGTCGCCGATGGCCTTCTGCCAGGCCGGCAGGGTGGCCGTGAGCGTCTTGCCGCCGGTCAGGGCCGGCAGGACGACGCTGGACCAGGACGTCGCGTCGGAGAACCTGGTGTTGGACCAGCCCGTCCACACCTCGTCGGCCGCCTGCTGGAAGGGGCCGCTGACGTCTTCGGCGAAGTAGCTGCTGTTGGCCGGGTTGGCGAGCCAGGCCTTGGCGGCGGGCGCGTAGGCCGGGTAGGTGGGGGCCTTGGCCTGGTTCTCGTCCGACGTGGTCAGCCAGGTCACCAGGTCGGTCGACGCCTTGAGGTTGGTGCTGTGCGAGGAGACCATCCAGACGCCGCCGCCCACGTTGCCGGTGCTCGCGGTGGTCTCACCGGGCCAGGTCAGCGGCGCCGCCGCGGTGATCTGCCGGGCGGGCGTGTGGAAGGCGGTCTTGAACAGGTACTGGCCGTACCAGGACGGGCCGTAGGCCATCAGGACCTTCGAGCCGCTGTTCTTGGCGAAGCCCTGGCTGAAGAAGCCCTGGGTGGTGACGGCCTTGGCGGAGATCAGCTTGTCCAGGAGGGTCGCCATCCGGGTGCACTTGGGGTCCTTCAGGTCCACCCGCAGCGTGTCCGGTTCGGTCAGGCTGAAGGCCGGGCACTGGCCGGACCAGAAGTAGGACTCGTGGGAGTTGGTGTCACCGACGGAGCCGACGAGGTAGCCGGGATGCTCCTTGGCGACCTTCAGGCCGAGGGCCTCGTACTCGGCCCAGGTGGTGGGGGGCTGGTAGCCCCACTTGTCCATGAGGGGCTTGTTGTACCAGAGGACGACCTGCGCGATGTCGTTGCGCAGGCAGTAGGTGTGTCCGTTGAACTGGCACGGCGCGAGCGAACCCTTGGCGAAGCCGCCCAGGGTGTTCTCGGGGACCAGCTTGTCGTCCAGCGGCGCGGCGAAGGGGGTGGCGCCGGGCTTGGTGGGGGCGGACGCCCAGGTGACGTCGGTGGGCGAGCCGAAGACGACATCGGGCCAGCCCTCGCCGGTACGGTCGAACAGCTGCACCTTCGACTGCAGATAGGTCGAGCCGTCGGCGCCGCCGTCGTAGGTGACGATCTTCATCTTCACGTCCGGGTGCGACTTCTGGTACGCCTGCACCGACGGCAGGCGCGTGGAGTCGGTCCAGACGGTGATCTGCGAGCCGGCCTTCTGGGCGACGGGCTCGAACGCGGTGGTGCCGCCCTTGGCGGCCGATCCGGCGGACGGGTCGGCGCTGGCGCAGCCGGCCAGCAGGGTGACGGCCGTCAGGGCAGCTCCCGCGGCCAGGGCGCGTACCGTTCGGGCACCCGGGCCGGTTCTGGAGAAGCGGGAAGACGTCATCGTCTTGCCTTTCGTGGTTCGGGATGGTGCGGGTGGGGCGCGGGGGGTCAGTGGGGGTCGGCGAGGCTCAGCGGGGCTGTTCCACGAACCTCTTGAGTTCGTTGCCGTAGCCGAAGTCGAGGGGCAGGGCGATGCCCGGCCCGGTGGGTGCGTGCACCAGTCCGTGCTCGTCGACGTGCCGCTCACGGACGACGGTGGTGGCGGTGACCAGGGACTCGTAGTAGGTGGTGTTGGAGATGGCCATGCACAGGTGCTGGTTGGGGATGTCGGAGCCGTGCACCTCGGCCCGCAGCCGGAAGGCGTCGGCCAGATGGGCGGTGCGCATGGCTCCGGTGATGCCGCCGCGCAGCGTGGTGCCGGCCCGCACTCCGAAGGTGGCGGCACCGGCCTTGATGAAGTCGGCGGAGTTCATGTGGGCGCCGTCGGAGGTCTCGGCGACCAGCAGCGGTACGGAGACGGCTTCGGCGAGTCGCTGGTAGGCGCTGATGCTGAACTCGCGCATCGGCTCCTCGTACCAGAGGTAGTCCGCCTCGGACAGGGCGCGGCCCAGGTAGATGGCGTCGGGCAGGTCGAAGCCGGCCGAGCCGTCGTACATCAGCGGGACGTCCGGGCCGACGTGGTCACGCAGGGCCTGGCACAGGGCGGCGTCCCGGCGGGCGTCGCCCCAGGCGTGCAGTTTGATGCCGCGGTAGCCGAGTGCCAGGCTCTGGTCGGCGACGGAGAGGAACTCCTCGGTGGTGGCGAAGGTGGAGGTGGAGGCGTAGGCGGGGATGGCGTCGCGGAAGCCGCCGAGCAGTTGCCACACCGGCCGGTCGTGCACCCGCCCCGCCAGGTCCCACAGCGCCACGTCGATCAGGCCCAGGGTGGGCAGCGGCAGTTCGTGGATCCGGTCGAGTTCCCAGACGCGGTGCCAGAGCCATTCGCGCCGGAAGGGGTCGGCTCCGAGGAGTTCGTCCCGGAAGACGCGGTCGACCAGGTCCCGCAGGGTGACGGCCGCTCCCGGCCGGGCGAACACCGCCACCCCCTCGGCGCCTTCGTCGGTGCCGATGTGCAGGACCGCGCCGTCGCCCACCGATGGGCTGCCGCTCAGCCCGTCCCGCCAGGAGAAGGGCGGGTCGGCCGCGGGGACGTCGATCGGATGGACTTCGACATGTGTGATCTTCATGATCGCTTTCTGTTCCTGTGGTGGAGCGGGCCCGGCCGGGAGAAGGCCCGTGCGCCGGCGTCGCGACGGGGCGGACGTTGCCTGTCGGGGCGCTAGAAGCCGCCGTAGGCCCGCAGTTCGTAGACGCTGCCGCCGTTCCAGCTCGAACCCGTGACGGTCAGCCGCAGGTAGCGGGCGTCGACCGGGGTGTCAGCGAAGGAGTAGGCGGTCTGCGCGGTGGTGCGGGCGGCCGTGTGGTCGTCGAACGTCGACCAGGCGACGCCGTCGGCCGAGTACTCCAGGAGGTACTGGTAGCCGCTGGGCTTCTCGAACGTCGTCGCCACGCTGGAGACGGACGTCACCTTGCCCAGGTCGACCTGGATCCAGGACGGGTCGGGCAGTCCGAGACCCTGCGCCCAGCGGGTGGACAGGTCACCGTCGACCGCCAGTTCGGGGGTGTTGGGATCCGAGTAGGAGGACACCGTCACCGGCTTGTGCAGCGCCAGGTCGTCGTCGGCCGGCATGGTGACCGTGGCCGCGGGGCTGGGCTCGGAGGCGTTGAGCACCGCGTCCCTCGCCACGACGGTGAACGTGTACTCCTTCTGCGGGGACAGGTCGCCGACCCGCAGCCGGGTCTTGTCGGTGACGGCGATCCGCTTGCCGTCCTGGTAGACGGCGTAGCTGGTGACGCCCTGGTCGTCCGGTGCGGCCGGCCAGCTCACGTCGGCCATGCTGGGCAGCAGCGCGGTGGCGGTGGGCTGCCCCGGCGCGTCCGGCGCGGTGTGGTCGCCGCTCGGCGGCAGGGCGGTGCCGTAGACCTGGAGTTCGTAGAGGCTGCCGCCGTTGCCGCTGGAGCCGGTGACGGTCAGCCGGACGTAGCGGCCGTCGGTCTCCCGCTCGGCGGGAGAGTAGGTGGTCTGCGCGGTGGTGTCGCTGCCGGTGTGGTCGTCCAGCGTGGTCCAGTGCACCTCGTCGGGGGACACCTCGATGCGGTATTTGTAGCCGCTGGCCTTCTCGAAGGTGGTGATCGCGCCGGAGACGTCGTACTGCGCGCCGAGGTCGACCTGGATCCAGGACGGGTCGGGCAGTCCGAGACCCTGCGCCCAGCGGGTGGACAGGTCACCGTCCACCGCCAGTTCGGGGGTGTTGGGATCCGAGTAGGAGGACACCGTCACCGGCTTGTGCAGCGCCAGGTCGGCGCCGGAGGGCATGGTGACCGTCACCGGTGCGCCGGCCGGTGACTCGTTGCCCGCGGCGTCGCGGGCGGTCACGGTGAAGGTGTATGCCCGGCCGGGAGTCAGGTTCGGGATGCGCGCCGAGGTGCCCTTGGCGGCACTGGCGAGCTTGCCGTCCTGGTACACCGCGTAGC
Source organism: Streptomyces sp. NPDC001270 (assembly GCF_042896695.1). NCBI lineage: Bacteria > Bacillati > Actinomycetota > Actinomycetes > Kitasatosporales > Streptomycetaceae > Streptomyces > Streptomyces sp. NPDC001270. The sequence continues at coordinate 253,601 of NZ_JBIAXM010000005.1, forward strand.
CGGTGACACCGGTGTCGTCGGTGGCCGCGGGCCAGGTCAGGTCCGCCACGGTGGGGAAGTCGGTGACGGCGCCGGGCTTGCCGGGGGCGCTCGGCGCGGTGCGGTCGCCGGGCTGCGGGTCGGGGTCGAGATGCCGGTACCGCGGCTGGAGGCCGGCGTTGTCGACGATCGACGCGGGAAGCTGCTCACAGCCGTCGACGGTGGTGTTGTTCAGGATCGTGTCGTCGGTGCTGTTGAACTGGGCGCTGAACTTCGGCGTCGTCGTGAAGTTGTAGTCGGCGGTGATGTCCATGCCGTGGTTGAGCAGCAGCCACTGGTAGGCGACGTCGCAGAAGGCGTTGTTCGTGGTGTGCCAGTAGCGGCTGCCTTCGTCCTGGTAGATCGCGCCGTAGGCGTGCTCGGGGACCTTGCGGATGTAGTTGCCGGAGACGACACCGCCCGGGTTGGCGCTGAGGGTGTAGATCGCGCCGCCGTCGGCCTGCGACTTCATGATGTCGCTGATCTCGTTGTCGGTGATCTCGTTGTCGCGTGCGGTGGTCGGGGTGTCCCAGACCGGTACGCCCGAGTTGCCGGGGTAGTTGCTGTCGCCGCCCTTGTCGGTCAGACCCCAGCCCCAGCCGACCGAGATGCCGCTGTAGGGCAGGTCGTAGACCTTGTTGTGGGTGATGACGGTGTGGTCGGTGTACCCGGCGAAGATGCCGAGCGACCCGTTGTACTGGTCGGCGACGTGGGTGACCACGTTGTTGTCGACCGTGTTGTCCTTGGTGATGTCGCGCGGGTCGTCCGGGTGCGCGTCGATGACATCGGTGCCGCCGACCTGGATGCCGGTCGACGCGATCTGCTGGAACACATTGCCGGTGATGTCGGTGCGCTGGGTGCCGGTGTTCAGGTTGAGGCCGACCGCGCCGAGGTGGGTGAAGGTGTTGCCCTCGAAGCCGATGTCGTGGCCGTGGCTGACGTTGACGGCGCCGGGCGTCTTGACCCACTTCAGCCGGGTGGAGTCGAAGGTCGGGTTGTCGTCGCCGACGATGCGGAAACCGGCCTGTCCCTCGATCAGCCCGTCGCTCGAACTCGGCGCGAGCCAGGTCGAGTAGGAGAAGGTGATGCCCTGGAAGGAGACGTCGGTGACCGGGTGGTCCTTGGTCCCGTTCAGGTCCACGAGGTCTTGGACCTTCGGCACCGTGACGGTCGCCTTCGACAGGTCCTGGCCCTGCTTGGGCATGTAGTAGAGGTCGCCCGCGCTCTTGTCGAGGTACCACTCCCCCGGGGTGTCCATCAGTTCCCGGGCGTTCTCCAGCCAGGTCGGGTTCTGGATCTCCTGGCCCTCGTGGAGGTTGGCGTTGTGGAAGCAGGGCTGCTGGATGGTCATGGTGGTGCCGGATATGGACTGCACGGGGCAGCGCATCAGCATCCAGCCCCAACTGCTGACGACCTCCATGTCGGACTGGTTCTTGTAGGCGTCCAGACTGGTGTCGGTGATCTTGTAACCGGTGGCGGTCTTGGTGAAGCCGGGCGGATTCTGCCGGCCGCGGGCGCGGGTCTCCAGCTCGCCGTCGACGTACAGCTGGCGGGTGTCGAGATCGCCCACGTGCGCCTTGTACACCTGGTGGGAGGCGTCGAGGGGGGTCCAGCCGGTGACCTGCTCGCCGCCGCTGACCACGGGACGGGCGCCGGGTGCCGCCTCGTAGACGATGCGGTGGCCGTTCGTCCCCGAGTCCCGGGCGGTCAGGGTGAAGGTGCCGGTCAGCCGGTAGGTGCCGGACAGCAGCTCGACGTGGATGTCGCGGTGCATGTCGCGGTTGATGCCGCGGACGTGGTCGCGGGCGTGCTCAAGCGTCCGGAACGGCTGCTTGGCGCTGCCCGGTCCGTTGTCGCGGCCGTGGTCGGGTGAGACGTAGAGCTTCAGCGGGGGCGGGCCCTGGTCGGCGGCCGCCTGGGCCTGGACGGCGCTCAGCGGCAGCGCGGCCGCGGCCAGCGAGAGGACCGCGAGCACGCTTCTGCGTCGTGCACGACGGGGACGGGGTGGAGACATGGACATGGGAATCCAATCGCCTGTGCGATGAAGGGAGTGGACGGCCCGGGACTTCACCGGGCCGTCCAGGCAATGGACGGCTCATTCCTCGGACACCCCGCCGGTGGCCTCGGTTCAGGAGGCGGAGGTCGCCGGCGGGGTGGTCTCGGTGGGGCCGACGCCGTCCGAGGGACCGGACGTGCCGGGGGCGTCGGCGTGGGGGGTGACGTTGAACAGCCGGTCACGGATCCGGCGCTCGAACTGGTGCCGGGTGGTGGCGATGTGCTCGTTCATCAGCTCGGCGGCCCGGTCCGGGTCTCCGGAGGCGATGGCTTCGGCGATGGCCAGGTGCTGGCGGCCCGCCACTTCCAGGGAACCGGGTGTGTCGCCGTGGAAGAGGAGCACGTCGGACTGGGCGGCCAGGCGCCGGACGTTGGCGACGCTGGACCGCAGGAAGACGTTGTGGGCGGCGACGCCGACGGCGTCGTGGAACAGTTTGTCGGCCGCGGCGAAGGCGTCGGCGTCGCCTCCCCGGCCCGACTCCAGGGAGCGTTCGGCGCCGTCCCGGATGTCCCGCACCTCGATCGGGGTCGCCTGGCCCGCCGCCCGGCGCGCGGTCTCGGACTCGATCAGCGTGCGGTAGTCGAGGAGCATGAGCACGTGCTCCATGCTGGTCGGCTGGAAGTGTGTCAGATGGTCGTCGGCCAGGCCGCCGGGTGACTCGGCGACGAAGATGCCGGCGCCGCGCCGCACGCTCAACCGCCCGAGAGCCGCCAGCACCTTGACCGCTTCACGGGTGACGTTGCGCGAGGTGCCGAGGATCTCCGCGAGCCCGGCTTCCGTGGGCAGGCGGTCACCGGGGTGCAGGTCCTGCTCGCCGATGTAACCGAGGAGCTGCTCGGCGACCAGTTCGTATCCCGGCCGGTAACGCCTGGTCGCTGCGCCGTCTTTGGCCGAGACCTTGCGCTGTTCTGACACGGGAACCGACCTCCGGAAGCGATGAATCAGACTCATTTGCCGGGTCACTATGACACTGCGGTGGTCACCGGGCAAGAGTCTGACTCATCGATATCCCTGCGGCTCCCGGACGTTGGGCGAGCGCGGGGAGACTTTACCGATAAAACAGGGCATCCAGCGCGCTCTTGTCTTGCACACAGCGGCGAGAGCTGCCTATGGTCCGTCCGGTCCGGTCAACCCCGGACGTCAAATGAGTCTGATTACTTGAGGCGTGTTCTGGCCGCCCGACAGCGAGGCGGCGGCAGGACGAGACCGGCGCGACGGACCCGTGTTCCCGGACTGGGCCGGGCCCCGTCCCGCCGCGGTCTCGCGCCCTGATGACCTTGCGGAACCCGCCCCGTGTGAGGAGCCATCGTGCAGTTGGAGTACGACATCCCCGTCCGGCGACCGGCCCCGACCGGGCGGAGCTGACATGGCAGCCTTCGACGGCCTGACCGCACTGGTCACCGGCGGCGCCTCCGGCATCGGACTCGCCACCGCACGCCGGCTGCTGGCCGAGGGCGCGCGCGTCGCCGTACTGGACCCGCAGGCCCCGCCGGTCGACGGGATGGTCCACGTACGGGGCGATGTGCGCGACGACGCCTCGGTGACCGCGGCCACCGGATCGGCCGTGAAGTCGCTCGGCGGGCTGGACATCCTGGTCAACAACGCCGGCATCGGGGCCCAGGGCCGCGTGGAGGACAACCCGGACGACGAATGGCACCGGGTGCTGGACGTCAATGTGGTCGGCCTGGTGCGGGTCACCCGGGCCGTGCTGCCCCAGTTGCGCGCCTCCCGGCACGCGGCCGTCGTCAACGTCGCCTCCATCGCGGCGACGGCCGGTCTGCCCGGCCGCGCCCTGTACTCGGCCAGCAAGGGCGCGGTGCTGTCACTGACCCTCGCCATGGCGGCCGACCTGGTGGCCGACGGGATCCGGGTCAACGCCGTGAACCCGGGGACGGTCGACACCCCTTGGGTGACCCGGCTGCTGGAGAAGGCGGACGATCCGGAGCGGGAGCGCGCCGCCCTGTCCGCGTGGCAGCCGCACGGACGGCTGGTGACCGCGGACGAGGTGGCCGACGCCGTCTGCGCCCTCGCCTCCCCGGGCGCCTCCTCCGTCACCGGCACCGCGCTGGCCGTCGACGGCGGCATGGCCGGTCTGAGGCTGCGGGCGAAGGGCTGACAAAAACCGCCGGACTGACAAGGATCGACCAGAACCGGAGACCGAGAACCGGGGACCGAGAACCGGAGACCGAGAACCGGGGACCGATTACCCGGGGACCGGAGCCCGGATGCCGGGACCGAGGACTTAGGAATGAGGAGTCAGGACATGCAACGCTTCGCGACGGTCATCCGGCTGAAGCCGGAGAAGGAAGAGGAATACCGCCGTCTGCACGCCGCCGCCTGGCCCGGAGTGCTGGCGGCCCTCAAACGGGCCCACATCGGCAACTACTCCATCTTCCTGAGGGACGGCCTGCTGTTCAGCTACCTGGAGTACAGCGGCGACAACTACGCCGAGGACACCGCCGCCATCGCCGAGGACCCGGACACCCGTGCCTGGTGGGCCCTCACCGATCCCTGCCAGCAGCCCCTGGACAGCGCCGCCGAAGGCGAGTGGTGGGTCCCGGCGGAGGAGGTCTTCCACCTCGACTGACGCGGACGCCGCCGAGCCGGGACCGGCGGACCCCACTGCCGCGGGCCGCCCGGACGGCACCGGCCCGCCGGCCACCGAGCGTGTTTCGAAAGTCCCGCCGGGGCCGACGCCACTGTCGAAACACGCCCCAGTCCGCCCCCCAAGACACAAGGGACCGAGTGTGCGCATCGACGCTCATCACCACCTGTGGGACCTCGACGTACGCGACCAGCCGTGGACCCACCCGATCCCCGTCCTGCACCGCAGCTTCACCATGGACGACCTACGCCCCCTGCTGCACCGGGCGGCCATCGACGCCACCGTGGTCGTGCAGACCGTCCCGGTCGCCGAGGAGACCCCCGAACTCCTCTCGCTGGCCGCGCGGGACCCGCACGTGAGTGCCGTCGTCGGCTGGACCGACCTGACCGACCCCGCGATCACCGACCGCCTGGCCGAACTGCGCGAACATCCGGGCGGCGCGGCCCTCGCCGGCATCCGCCACGGCGTCCAGGACGAACCGGACCCACGGTGGCTGGACCGTAAGGACGCCCGGCGCGGCCTGGCGGCCGTCGGCGCGGCCGGCCTCGTCTACGACCTGCTCGTCCGCCCCGACCAACTGAGCGCGGCCGTACGGACCGTAACCCAACTGCCCGAGGTGCGCTTCGTCCTGGACCACGTGGGCAACCCGGAGGTCGAACCGGGCGGCCTGGAACCCTGGACGGCCCTCATGACCCGGCTCGGCCACTGCGACAACGTCGCCGTCAAGCTCTCCGGACTGGTCACCCGCGCCCCGGCGCCCCACGCACCCGCCCTGCGCCGCCACGCCGACGTGCTCCTGGAGAAACTGGGCCCGGACCGGCTGATGTTCGGATCCGACTGGCCGGTCTGCCTGCTCGCCGCCGGCTACGGCGACACCCTCGCCGTCGCCCAGACCCTCACGGCGGCGCTCAGCCCCGACGAGAGCGCCGAGGTGTACGGCGGGACCGCGGCACGCTGGTACGGACTGGTCGCATGAACCGGCGCACGATCGGCCGCACCCCGGTGCGCGTCGGCGAACTCGGCTTCGGCGCCGCTCCGTTGGGCAACCTCTACTCCGCCGTCGACGACGCCACGGCCGACGCCACGATCGAGGCCGCGTGGGCGGCGGGAGTACGCCACTTCGACACCGCTCCGCACTACGGCCTGGGCCTGTCCGAACGCCGGCTGGGCCGGGCACTCGCGGGACGGCCGCGCGACCGGTTCACGCTCTCCACGAAGGTCGGCCGGCTCCTGGCGACGAACCCGCACCCCACCGGGTCCGATCTGGCGGCGGGCGGCTTCGACGTCCCCGACACCTCGGTCCGGCGGCCCGACTACTCCCGGGACGGCGTCCTGCGCAGCCTGGAGGCGAGCCGGGCGCGGCTCGGCGTGGACCGCATCGACATCGTCTACGTCCATGACCCGGACGAACACATGGACACCGCGGTCGACCAGGCCGTCCCCGCCCTGGTCGAACTGCGCGAGCAAGGCGTCATCGGCGCCGTCGGCGTCGGCATGAACTCCGTCCCGCCACTGCTGCGCTTCGTCACCGAGACGGACGTGGACGTGGTGATGGTGGCCGGCCGCTGGACCCTCGCCGACCGGACCGCGCTGCCGCTCCTGGCCGCGTGCGCGGACCGAGGGGTGTCCGCGGTCGCCGCGGCGCCTTTCAACTCCGGGCTCCTCAGCAGCCCCTCCCCCGCGGACGGGGCGTACTTCGACTACCGGCCCGCCCCCGCCGACCTGCTCACGCGGGCCCGCGCCCTGGCCGATGTCTGCCGCCGGCATGGCACGGTACTGCCCCACGCGGCCCTCCGCTTCCCGCTGCGGCACCCGGTCGTGGCAAGTGTCGTAGCCGGCTTCCGAACACCGGAGGAAGTCCGCTCCGCGGCCAAGTGGACGGCACGGGACCTGCCCTCCCGGGCCTGGGCGGAACTGGAGGCGGTCATCACCGGCGAGGCGGCGGAGCCCGCGGCGGAACAGGCGGGCGAGAACACGGCGTCTTGAGCCCGGTGCGGTGGTGGCCGTCGGGGAGCCGGCGGCCGGGATCCAATAGCCGGGGGCCGGGGATCCGGCGCCCTGACCAGCGCTGTCCCCCCGGCCGAACCGGCCGGGCGCCGCACCGGCGGACGCCGCGGGCGCGGCAGTGCCGGCCACCGCGTCCGTGGCCGGCAGCCGTCAGTGACGTCGCGTCAGTCCACTCCGGATCCGCCAGGGTCATCCGACCGGGGTACCCCAACTGGGTTGACATCGTTGTCGGTTGAGGCGGTAAAGTCGCGTGAAGGCGAGTCGACAACGTTGTCGCATCTCCGTCCGACACGAGCCACGCCCCACCCGGACAGGTCGATCCCCCCTCGCCCGTCCGGCTCGCGGACCCGGTGCGCACCGCCACCGGGTCCACCCGGAGCGGCTTCCGCTCGCCTACACCGCCTCCGCCGTCCGCTCCGCCCCGGTCACCCGGTCCTCCTCCGGTCGGCGCGCGTCTCCCGCCACCGGCCCCGTCCTGCCGAGTTCGCCCGCCGGTCCTGTCCGGCCGGAGCGTGGTACCTCCGCCACGAACTCCGTACGTCCCGGTGCGCTCTCCACCTCGATCCGGCCTCCGTGCGCCGTCACCACCGCCGCCGCGACAGCCAGTCCGAGCCCCGAGCCGCCGCCCTCCGCACCACCGGACCGGGCGCGGGAGGTGTCCGCGCGGGTGAACGGTTCGAAGACCACCGGGAGGAGGTCGGACGGGATGCCGGGACCGTCGTCGCGGACGCGGACGACGGCATGGGTGGGGGTGGTCTCGACGGTGGCGACCACCGTCGTCCCCACGGGGGTGTGCCCGCGCGCGTTGGTCAGCAGGCGGGCCACCGCCTGACCCAGCCGTGCCTCGTCGCCGACCACCAGGGCGGGGGCGTCCGGCGGGAGTTCGAGCCGCCAGACGTGCCCGTCACCGGCGGCCCGCGCCGCCCACACCGCCTCGGTGACCAGGCAGGCGAGGTCCACCTCGGCCGACGGCAGCGGATGTCCCTCGTCGAGCCGGGCGAGCAGCAGAAGGTCCTCGACCAGCCCCGTCATCCGGGCCGATTCCGCCGTGACCCGCCGCCAGGCAAGCTCGGGAGCGACGCGGCCGGAGCCGTGGTTCATCAGCTCCGCGTAACCGGCGATGGCCGCGAGCGGCGTACGGAGTTCGTGACTGGCGTCGGCCAGGAACCGCCGCATCCGCTCCTCGCCGCGCCGTACCCGCTCCTCGGCCCGCGCCCGGTCGGCGTGCGCGGCCGCGGCCTGGTCGGCGAGGCGGTTCAGGGCGGCGCCGATCCGGGCGACCTCGCCGCCGGGCCCGGTGTCCCGCTCCGGCAGCCGTACCCGGGCGAGGTCGGTGGTCCGGCCGGTGCCGAGCGGTGTACGGGAGATCGCCTCGGCCGTGGCGGCGACGTGCCGCAGCGGGCGCAGCCGACGCCGTACGAGGATCCCGCACACGCCGCACGCCACGGCCAGCCCGGCCCCGGCGACCACGGCCTCCGCGGCCGCCAGATCGCCGAGACCGGCCAGCACCTCGTCCATGGGAAGGCCGGTCAGGAGGTGGATCCCCGCCCGGTCGAGGGCGAGGAGGCGGTAGGTGCCGAGTCCGGGCACCGTCCGGGTGTGCGCGGAGCCGTCGGCGGCGATGCTCCCGAGGGCGGCGCGCTGGACGCCGGTGAGGTCGCGCGGCCCCGCGCTCCCTCCGGTCCGGCCGACCTCGCCGTCCCGGTGGCCGTCGCCGGACCCGTCCTTGGCCCCGTCGCCGGGCCCGTCCGTGGAGCCGTCGCCGGGCCCGTCGAGCACCGCCGCGGACAGGATCTTCCCGTTCTCGTCGAGCCGGGCCGCGAGCAGGCCCGCCGGGCCGGCGGCGTCGCCGAGGAAGGAGAGGTCCGCGGTGAGTTCCGGGTGGCGTGCCGCGCCGTCCGCGCCCCACTCGGCGGCGTCCGTCACCCGGTCGTCGAGACGGCCCAGGACGTAGGCGCGTTGGACCATCACGGTGCCGACGGCCGGCACGACGCTCAGACCCACGAGCGCGGCGATGACGACGGTCAGCAGCCGCGTGCCCAGGGAACGGCCCCTCGGCGGCGGGTCCGGCACGGCGGTCATCTCCACCACTCCCCGCGCCGGGCGGCGTGGCCGGGGCGGCGGACGATCGGCCCGTGGGTACGGCCGGTGCGCGGCCCTGGGGTTCCAGTCATGTCCCGATCCTGTCCCGGTCCGCTGGGCGGACCCTGTGTCCAGGCTGAGGGTCGGTGATGACCCGGATGACCCGGATGCCCCGGGACGTGACCGGCAAAAGGCCGCACCCCCGTCATCGGGGATGCGGCCCTGGGCGGCGGCGGCCCGGGCCCGAGGGCTCGGGCCGCTGCCGGTTACTTGCGGATCAGGTTGCGCAGCACGTACTGCATGATGCCGCCGTTGCGGTAGTAGTCGGCCTCACCGGGGGTGTCGATGCGGACGACCGCGTCGAACTCGACGCCCGTGTCGGTGGTGACCTTGACCGTGCGCGGCGTGCTGCCGTCGTTGAGCGCGGTGACGCCGGAGACGGAGAAGGTCTCCTCGCCGGTCAGGCCGAGCGACTCGGCGGAGGCGCCCTCCGGGTACTGGAGCGGCAGCACGCCCATGCCGATGAGGTTGGAGCGGTGGATGCGCTCGTAGGACTCGGCGACGACGGCCTTGACGCCCAGCAGGGCCGTGCCCTTGGCCGCCCAGTCGCGGGACGAGCCGGAGCCGTACTCCTTACCGGCCAGGACGACCAGCGGGGTACCGGCGGCCTGGTAGTTCTGCGAGGCGTCGTAGATGAAGGAGACCGGTCCGCCGTCCTGCGTGAAGTCGCGGGTGTAGCCGCCCTCGGTGCCCGGCGCGATCTGGTTGCGCAGGCGGATGTTGGCGAACGTGCCGCGGATCATGACCTCGTGGTTGCCGCGGCGCGAGCCGTAGCTGTTGAAGTCGCGGCGCCCCACCCCGTGCTCGGTGAGGTACTTGCCCGCCGGGGTGTCGGCCTTGATGGCACCGGCAGGGGAGATGTGGTCGGTGGTGACCGAGTCGCCGAGCTTGGCCAGGACGCGCGCGCCGGCGATGTCCACGACCGGGGCCGGCTCCATGGTCATGCCCTCGAAGTACGGGGGCTTGCGGACGTAGGTCGACTCGGCGTCCCAGTCGAAGGTGTTGCCGGTCGGGATCGGCAGCGCCTGCCACTGGGCGTCGCCCGCGAACACGTCCTGGTAGGACTTGTTGAACATGTCCTCGCCGATGGCGCCCGCGACGACGTCGTTGACCTCGGCCTCGCTCGGCCAGATGTCCTTCAGGTGGACCGGGTTGCCGTCCTGGTCGGTGCCCAGGGCGTCGCGCGTGATGTCCACCTTCATGGAGCCCGCGAGGGCGTACGCGACGACCAGCGGCGGGGAGGCCAGGTAGTTCATCTTGACGTCGGGGTTGATCCGGCCCTCGAAGTTCCGGTTGCCGGACAGGACCGAGGTGACGGCGAGGTCGTGGTCGTTGACGGCCTTGGAGACCTCGTCCGGCAGCGGGCCGGAGTTGCCGATGCAGGTGGTGCAGCCGTAGCCGACGAGGTTGAAGCCGATCTTGTCCAGGTACGGGGTCAGGCCCGCCTTGTCGAAGTAGTCGGTGACGACCTTGGAGCCCGGCGCGAGGGTGGTCTTGACCCAGGGCTTGCGGGTCAGGCCCTTCTCGACCGCCTTCTTGGCCACCAGGGCGGCGGCGACCATGACGTACGGGTTGGAGGTGTTGGTGCAGGAGGTGATGGCCGCGACCGTGACCGCACCGTGGTCCAGGGTGTAGGTGGTGCCGTCGGGGGCGGTGACCTGGACCGGGTTGGACGGGGCGCCGTTGGGAGCGACCGCCGGGGAGTCGGAGGCCGGGAAGGACTCCTTGCCCGCCTCGTCGCCCGCCTCCACGTAGTTGAGCACGTCCGACTTGAACTGCTGGGCGGCGTTCGCGAGGACGATGCGGTCCTGCGGGCGCTTCGGTCCGGCGATCGACGGGACGACCGTCGACAGGTCCAGCTCCAGCTTCTCGGAGAAGTCGGGCTCGGCCTTCGGGTCCAGCCAGAGGCCCTGCTCCTTGGCGTACGCCTCGACCAGCGCGACCTGGTGGTCGCTGCGGCCGGTCAGCCGCAGGTAGTTAAGGGTCTCGTCGTCGATCGGGAAGATCGCGGCGGTGGAGCCGAACTCCGGGGACATGTTGCCGATGGTGGCGCGGTTGGCGAGGGAGGTGGCGGCGACGCCCTCACCGTAGAACTCGACGAACTTGCCGACGACGCCGTGCCTGCGCAGCATCTCGGTGATGGTGAGCACGAGGTCGGTGGCGGTGGTGCCGGGCCGGAGCTGGCCGGTCAGCTTGAAGCCGACGACGCGCGGGATGAGCATCGAGACGGGCTGGCCGAGCATGGCGGCCTCGGCCTCGATGCCGCCGACGCCCCAGCCGAGGACGCCGAGGCCGTTGACCATCGTGGTGTGCGAGTCGGTGCCGACCAGGGTGTCCGGGTACGCCTTGCCGTCGCGGACCATCACGACGCGGGCCAGGTGCTCGATGTTGACCTGGTGGACGATGCCGGTACCGGGCGGGACGACCTTGAACTCGTCGAACGCGGTCTGGCCCCAGCGCAGGAACTGGTAGCGCTCCTTGTTGCGGCCGTACTCCAGGTCGACGTTCACCTTGAAGGCGTCGTTGGTGCCGAACTTGTCGGCGATGACCGAGTGGTCGATGACCAGCTCGGCCGGGGCCAGCGGGTTGATCTTGGCGGCGTCGCCGCCCAGCTCCTTCACGGCTTCGCGCATGGTGGCGAGGTCCACGACGCACGGGACACCGGTGAAGTCCTGCATGATCACACGGGCCGGCGTGAACTGGATCTCCTGCGACGGCTGGGCCTGGGAGTCCCAGTTGCCGAGGGCGCGGATGTGGTCGGCGGTGATGTTCGCGCCGTCCTCGGTGCGGAGCAGGTTCTCCAGCAGGACCTTGAGGCTGTACGGCAGGCGGGCCGAGCCGTCCACCTTGTCCAGCCGGAAGATCTCGTACGACTCGTCGCCCACCTGCAGCGTGCTGCGGGCGTCGAAGCTGTTCGCCGACACGACAGTCTCCTTCATTGATGTGCGCGTACCACCACGATCCTGCCGCCACGGCCCGCGGGCCGTTCCGCTAAGGTAAGGCTAAGTTAGGCAGTCCTTACCGGGGTGGCGGCTGTGGTGCCCCTCGGCAGATATCTCGATGTCGAGATAACTCTAGTACATGGGGCCCGAATGGTCATGCCCGGACCGGCCGCCCGGCTTCGACCGAACCGGAGCGCGCCCCCGCTCCGGCACTCTCGGTGACGACATCACCACGGTAGACACCTGTCACACAGGCCGGACCCAGCGGGCGCACCGCCGACGGGCCGGCCCGAGCCGCAGGCCGAGCCTCCCGACGGTCGATGACCGACGGCCGGATGCGGCCACGCGTGCGACGTACGCATGCGATATACGGGCCCGGGGTCCAGGCCCGGCCCCCACCCCTCCATCCCGCCGCTGCCGAGCCGCCGACCACCCGGCATGAGCCCGGACGGGCCCCGACCGCGAGCCCGGACGGGCCCCGGCATCGACCGCGGCATCGGCCGTGCGTAGCCGTGAGCGCGACACGCCGAGGCCGATGCCCCGCCACAGCCACGCCCCCATCAGGCAATATCGCCACATAACACCTTTTATGCCAGCTGGTTACTCCCTGGACCGTCCCATCGCCGTACCCCCAGGGGCCACTGACGTCCCGTCACTCGAATGGACCCCCCAACGGGCACCATCTCATATCTGAGATAACCTCAACCCCATGGCAGACGACTACCTCGTACGCATCGGCAAGCTCATCCGTGACGCCCGGCAACACCGCGGCTGGACACAGACACAGCTCGCGGAGGCGCTCGGAACCAGCCAGAGCGCCGTCAACCGCATCGAGCGCGGCAACCAGAACATCAGCCTTGAGATGATTGCCCGCATCGGCGAAGCCCTGGACAGTGAGATCGTGTCGCTGGGGTACGCGGGCCCCATGCACCTCAGGGTGGTCGGCGGTCGTCGCCTGTCCGGCGCCATCGACGTGAAGACGAGCAAGAACGCCTGCGTCGCCCTGCTGTGCGCGTCGCTGCTGAACAAGGGGCGCACCCTGCTGCGCCGGGTGGCCCGGATCGAAGAGGTGTACCGCCTGCTGGAGGTGCTCAACTCCATCGGCGTACGGACCCGCTGGGTCAACGACGGGGTCGACCTGGAGATCGTGCCGCCGGCCGAGCTGGAGCTGGACGCCATCGACGCGGAGGCGGCCGTCCGCACCCGCTCCATCATCATGTTCCTCGGCCCGCTGCTGCACCGGATGGACGCCTTCAAGTTGCCGTACGCCGGCGGCTGTGACCTCGGTACGCGCACCATCGAACCGCACATGATCGCGCTGCGCCGGTTCGGTCTGGAAGTCGCCGCGACCGAGGGGCAGTACCACGCCACGGTGGACCGGGCCGTGCGCCCCGGCCGACCGATCGTCCTGACCGAGCGCGGGGACACGGTCACCGAGAACGCGCTGCTCGCCGCGGCCCGCTACGACGGCGTCACCACGATCCGCAACGCCTCCTCCAACTACATGGTCCAGGACCTGTGCTTCTTCCTGGAGACGCTGGGCGTACGGGTCGAGGGCATCGGCTCCACCACACTCACCGTGCACGGCGTGCCCGTCATCGACGTCGACGTGGACTACTCGCCCTCCGAGGACCCGGTCGAGGCGATGAGCCTGCTGGCCGCCGCCGTGGTCACCGAGTCGGAGCTGACCGTGCGCCGCGTGCCGATCGAGTTCCTGGAGATCGAACTCGCGGTCCTGGAGGAGATGGGCCTCGACCACGACCGCACCACGGAGTACGTCGCCGACAACGGCCGTACCCGCCTGGTGGACCTGACCGTGCGGCCCTCCAAGCTGGAGGCGCCGATCGACAAGATCCACCCGATGCCGTTCCCCGGCCTGAACATCGACAACGTCCCGTTCTTCGCGGCCATCGCGGCGGTCGCCCAGGGCCAGACGCTGATCCACGACTGGGTCTACGACAACCGTGCGATCTATCTCACGGACCTCAACCGCCTGGGCGGCCGACTTCAGTTGCTCGACCCGCACCGCGTCCTGGTCGAGGGTCCCACCCGCTGGCGCGCCGCCGAGATGATGTGCCCGCCCGCCCTCCGTCCGGCCGTGGTCGTCCTGCTGGCGATGATGGCCGCCGAGGGCACGTCCGTGCTGCGCAACGTCTACGTCATCAACCGCGGCTACGAGGACCTGGCGGAACGCCTCAACTCGATCGGGGCCCAGATCGAGACGTTCCGCGACATCTGACCGACGGAGGCCGCCGCACCCTGTTGAGCTGCACTGATGCGGTTCTGGAGGGGGTGCGGCGGCACCTCTGGGACTTCATGGCCCACGGCAGAGGCGGGCTGGAGCCCGGTCGGCAGCGGGAACGCCCCAGCGTATTTCCGCCTCGGAACAGGAGAGCTGGGGAGCGACACGCCCTCACGGCACAACCATCGAGGGTCCGAGATCACGGGGAGACTTCACCGCTCGGCGGGATCGGGCCGCGCGGACAGCTGGGACCCGTCGCGTGGCCTGCGGCGCAGCACCACTGTGCCCACGCAGGCGAGCGCGAACACCGCGGTCTCGTAGAGCAGTGTGTGGAAGAACGAGGTCGCCGCGTTGTGTCGCAGTGCCGCCGGACCGGCCTGGTGGACGACCAGGGGTTGGGAGGCGAAGAACACCACAGCACCGATGGTCAGCCCCAGCGACCCGGCGACCTGCTGAACCGTCGTCAACATGCCGGAGGCCGAGCCGGCGGCCGATGCCGGTACTTGAGCCAGTAGGACGGTGAACGCCGACGCGGTGAAGACTCCGAAGGCCGTACCGCCCACCAGCATCGGCGCGGCCAGCTCCCATGGTGTGGCCTGCGCTCCGGCGAACTGGACGATCAGCGCCAGGGCGGCCATCGCGACGGCCAGCGCGCCGGTGGCACAGACCAGCACGACAGTCCCGTACCGGCGGGCCAGCGATCCCGCGGCGCGGGAGCCGACAGCGGTCGCGACCGCGAAGGGCAACTGCGTGAGGCCCGCGACCAGTGCCGAGTGCCCGAAGCCGGCCTGGAGGTAGACCGAAAGCAGGAAGAAGAACGGCGGCACACCGGCGAAGAACGCCAGGACCACCAACAGGCCGAGGCGGACGGTGCGGTCGCCCAGCAGACGCAGGTGCAGCAACGGATCCAGACCCCGGCGTTCACGGCGGAACTGAGTCCAGGCGAACAGCGCCAGCACGACCACCGCCGCTCCCAGCGACTCCCAGGACCAGCCCGGCCAGCCCTGCTGCCGGCCCACGGCCAGCGGATAGATCAGCAGGGCGAGGCCGGCCACGACCAGCCCGACACCCACCGGGTCGAGCCGCTCGCGGACCTGCCGAACGCTGGGCGGGATCAGCCGGAAGGCGGCCATCGCGGCGAGACCGACGGGGATGTTGATGGCGAAGACCAGCCGCCAGTCGAGACCGGGCAGCCGCAGCGCGATCAGCAGCCCGGCCAGCACCGGACCCACCACGGTGGCCGTGCCGATGGCCGTGCCGTAGCTGCCGAAGACCTTGCCCCGGCTGCTCGGGGGGAACTCGACCTGGATGACGGACAGCACCTGGGGAGCCATCAGCCCGCTGCCCAGTCCCTGCACGACACGGGCGAGTACGAGGGTCGCGCTGTCCGGTGCGACGACGCAGGCCAGTGACGCGAGGGTGAAGACCGCCATTCCGGTGACGAACAGGCGCCGGTAGCCGTAGCGGTCACCGAGCCGGCCGGCGGTGATGAGCACACAGGCGTACGCCAGGGTGTAACCGGACGCCACCAACTCCACGGTGCCGGAGCCGGCGTGCAGATCGCGCTGTATCGAGGGCACCGCGACATTCACGATGGAGACGTCCAGGAACTGCATGAAGGTCGCACACAGCAGCACAGTCAGGGTGAGCTGCGGACGGGGCAGCCTGGCTGCCGGTGCGGGCGGCTGCTGTTCCTTTCCCCGCTCCCCGGCGACGGTCGACGCCATTGCAGATTTTCCTTTCTCATTGCCGCCGAGCGGCGGAGACACACGTAAGACACGGCGGAACACCGGTGGTGGCGGTGGCGGTGGCTCGACTTCGACGGACGCGGCGACGAACACTGCGGCACGGCGCCCGGACTTCGGGTTCTACACGTCACCACCGTGCATCCCGGGCCGGAAACTCTTCTGGTAGAGCGCCCGGTCCGGGTAGGAGCCGGCCAGGTCGTCTCCGTAGTCGACCAGCCGCGCATGCACCTCGCGACGCGACTCGTACTCCTGGGCCAGCAACGACTCCAGCTCGGGTCCGCCGCCGGCGGCGGACCGGGCGATGAGCCCGGCGAGCAGCGAGGCGTCCTCCAGGGTGTAGCTCATGCCCTGTCCGGTCATCGGGTGACAGCTGAACGCCGTGCCACCCAGCAGGGCCACGTTGCCCCGGTGGTAGTGCGCCGTGCGCAGCGCCTTGACGGGGGCGCGCAGGAATGTGGCGGGGTCCAGCGCGTCCAGCGCGTCGGCGCTGTCGGTGACAAAGCCGCGCAGCCGCTCGGTCAGCTTCTCCGTGCGCTCCTCGAAGACCGCGGCGTCCTCGTGCCGCGGCACCCCCACGAACACCCGTGCCTGCTCCGCGTCCACCGGGTAGAAGTAGGCGAACCAGCCGGTGGAGTCGAAGTACATCCGGTTGCGCTCGGCGATGCTGGGCGTGACCGGGATGGTGACCATCCGCACTTCGTGCTCGTATCCGTAGCTCTCCCGCTGGGCACCCACAAACGCCCGCACCGGTGAGTTCGGACCGCCGGCATCGACCACCGCCCGCGTGCTCAGCCTTCTGCCGTCGCTGAGAACCACAGCCGCGATACCCGCGAACTCCTCCCCGCCGGACTCGCCGTCCCGGTCAGCGGGGGGCCGGGACTCGACGGCGGCGATGGTCGTGCTGAAGGCGAACTCCACGTTCGGCAGGCGCTGGGCGCGTTCGACGATGGGAGTGACGATCTCCTGGTACGGCAGGATCAGGAAGTACCCGAGGCCGGTGTACTCGAGGTAGCTGTATTCGTGCAGCAGATCCCCGTCGTGGTAATAACTGATCGTGTCGCGCCGGAGCGCGCCTCGGCTCAGCAGTTCGGGCAGCAGTCCCTGCTCCGAGAGCAACCGGATACCCCGGGGCTTGAGGAAGTCCGCGCCGTGCGCCGCGATGCGCTCAGCGCGTTCCACCACCGTCACACGGAGTCCGCGCTGTCCCAGGAGCAGCGCCAGGAAGGAACCGCCGACGCCGGCTCCGACGATGACCACATCGCTGTGCAGCGTCCCGTTGTCGGACGTGTCCCTGGCGGTGGCAAACGCCGGTCTGGATTCGCCGCGGGTGTTCATGGTGCCGGACGGGGCCAGGCCGTTGGTCATTTCGCGGATCCCTTCAGGTAACGGCCCGGAGAGATCACGCCGCGCGGGTCGAACAGTTGCTTGAGATCCGCCAGCGGCGCGATCAGGGCGTTTCGCCTGAGTGCCAGCTCGGTGCCCATGTGGTCGATGTTGGAGCGGTATGCCGGAAAGCCCTCGTCGGCGAACTGCGCCCGGATCTCGTCACGCAGGGCGTGGGCCCGGGCAGTGGACTCCGGGGTCCTGCTGAACGCTATCTGGACGACCATGTTGGCGATGTGCGGGGAGACGATGTTGAATTCGGCCGTCAGTGCCGTCGTGTGCCTGTCGACCGCCCGGCGCAGGATGTCCACCGCGCGCACCATGTGTTCCCGGTCAAGGGGCACCAGAGGCAGGAACATGAGCCACGCCAGCTCGGTGTCCTCCACCTCACAGTTCGGCACACCCAGACCGCGCCGCAGCGAAGCGCAGGTGGGGATGCCGAGTGCCATCCGTGCCCGGAAGTACAACGCGTCGTCTTCCTCGACGGTCGCGGCGTCCACGCTCCGGAAGGACACCACGTCCGGAACCGACTCCAGCGCTTCCTGTATCAGACGTCGGCTGAGCTGCACGGTCTCCTTCCGCCCCAGCAGCGGCACCGTCATGGAGAGCAGCCCGGAGTCCGGGGTGTCGGGCAGTGCGTGGGGGCCGGCCGGCACGACCGAGCCCCGCAGCCGCAGCAGTCCGTCCGTCGGCAGTCCGGCGCGGCCCAGCCGCACCACGGCGTCGGCGACGTCGGGGAACGCCTCGGGCCGGAAAGAGGCGTACACCAGCTCCGTGGTCTCCGGCCGGCGGACCAGGCTGACCACCATCGCGGTGACCACGCCCAGATTGGACTCCACGAAGGCGGCGGTGAGATCGGGGCCGGCGACCCTGCCGTGGTACTGGCTGTGCCCGTCCAGACCGCCGGTGGTCAGCAGCTCACCGTTGCCCAACACCGCCTCGACGGCGAGGGTGTCCTGGACTCGGGAGCGGATGATGCCGTCTCCGCGTTCGAGGGCGTTGCCCACCATGCTGGTGTCCGCGCAGGAGGAAGTGACGTTGAGTACCCACTCGGAACCCTCAAGGGCCTTTGCGAGTTGAGCCTGCGTCACACCCGGTTCGATCACCGCGTACCCGTGGTCCAGGTCCAGTTCGCGGATACGGGTCATCGCGCTCAGATCGAGCACGGTGCATCCTTCGACCACCGGAAACCGTGAACCCATACCCCAGTTGGCACCAGTGCTCAGCGGGTACAACCGCGCACCGATCTGCGTCGCGGCACGCACCACGTCCTGGACCTGTTCGACAGAGTCCACCGACACAGTGGCCACTACCTCACGCGGACGGTGGCCGCCGATGTCACCCGGATGGATGTCATGGTCGACCTTCAGTACCCGGCCGGCTTCAAAGAGCTTCTGCCACAGTTCCCTTGCCGAGGCTTTACCTGCTGCGGCCATGCCATTTTTATCCAACGCTCTCACCTGTCGAAGTCGCCATGTTTATGATCCCCGTTTTCACGCATCCCCCAGCGCGATCAAAATTTGTCGCACGCCAATTGACGGGCACATATGTGTGCGGCGTGGGGCGCGCCACAGTGAGGTTGTTTCCACTTTTTACGCGAGACCGCGGACCGGGTTTTTGGGCGCGGCACGCTCACGGCGTGCCCAGCGGCCGACCCGGCGGTGCCGGCGCTCGATCAGGGCGGGTCGAATCCGACCGTGACGATCTCCGTAGAATTCCTGTCCTGTTCGACGTAGCCATTCAAGCCGATGTCCGGCACGGGATATCCAGGGAATGGTGCCAGCAGCAGCCACCGACCCGCCGTCCTGCTACAGGTCCTCGCAGATCGCGACGGCGACACCTATTCCGCGTATGCGTACGGCAGTCGACTCGTTGCCGGGAACGACATTCCGATTGCTCGTCGAGGACGCCGTGATCGGGCACGCTTCGACGAAAGACCCAGGCAGGGCCGCACCCTCGACCGGGCGGTCGGGTAACACCGTTTCAGGCAGAGCGACGACGTACGCGCCTCGCTCGGCGGCACGCCGCACTCTTCGAGGATGAGGTCCGCGTTGCCGGCCAGGTCCCCGACGGTTACGCCGACCTGGCCGAGTGCAATACGAATGTGGGCCATGCCTGGAGGCTGACGGCCATGGATGAACAACTGGGGTTGATCAGGTTCATGACGAGTATCGTATTCAGAAATAGGTGCACTGTACATAGCCTGGCTGTCGGACCATCGGCACCGCCACTCACTTCTGACCGGGCGTCAGCCGCTGCCGCCGCCGAACCACGCTGAACAGAACGGGAGTTGCCCGCCGCCGACGCGCCCACCGTCCGGCCGCCGCGGTGGTCACCCCGGAGGCGGCACTCGGACCGGCCGGCACCCGGGCACGTCGCACGACACGGCCGTACCGCCCGCCGTACCCCGGCTACCGCCGTACCCGGCCATTCCGCCGTACCCGACCGGCGGCCCCGGCCACCGGCGTGCTGGTGCTGTCCCAGCACATCGAACGCACCTACGCCGCCCAGTTGCGGCCCCGGACGCCACGGACTCCCCCGGCTGCCGGATCCGTCCGGCCCGGTGCGCCGGCCGGTTTCGTGGTGGCCGCGGGGGCGGCTGGGTCCCGGCCACCACGACACCGGCGGTCACTTCGCGGTGAGGGTCACGTCCTGGTGCCCGGTGGCGTGGAAGTACGGCACCGGCAGGCCGCCCTGCGGGCGCAGTTCCAGGAGGGTGGCCTCGACGCGGGCGGCCCCGGGGGCGAGCTGTTCCGACGACACCTTGCTGGAGTTCGCCCAGCGGTGTTCGGCACCGTCGCACTGGGCCAGGGTGCCGCCGACGCCGTACCGGACCGAATCGGACTTCTGACTGACCGAGGAACTGACGAACACCTGTCCGGTGCCCTTGTTGCAGCGATAGGTGCCGGTGAGGAAGACGGTGCCGTCCGTCGCGACCCGGCCGGTCTTGTCGACGGTGACGGTCTCGATCGGGTCGTCGGCCGCGGTCGCCGGTGCGACCACGCCGAGCAGCAGCGCGGCGGCACCGGCGGCCGTGCCGAGCACGGGGCGTACGAGCATGGGGTATCTCCCGGAATCATGGGGGTGGGCGGGGGTCACGCCAGGTACTTACCGGCTGGCCCGAGCCCGGTCCGTGACCGTCACCCCATCGGTGGCGCGTCATGACCGTCAGGGAGCGGTCAGGGAGCGGTCGGGGAGTTGTCCGCGTGTTGTCACATCTCGCGACGAGCCGTTCCGGGGCGTTCACGGACGGCGCATGGTCTGGGTATGCCGTGCGGCAGCCAGGCCGCCGGGCAGTCGTCCCGTCCGACGCGGAGGTCCGCCATGTGTCCCCAGTTCTCCCCGTGCCACCCCGGCGGCGCCCCGCACGTCGTCGCCGCCCGCCCCGAACAGGGCTGGAACCTGCTGTGCGACGGCACGATCCACTTCGACGACACGGGCGAACTGCACCCCGACGGCAGCGTCGTCCCACCCCACCGCCCTCCGACCGCCCACCTGACCCCAGCCGCCTGAACCCCACCCCAAGCACACGCAGAAGACGCGGGGAACCACACAAACACCCCCACCACCGGCACCCGCCCAGGGGCGCGGGGAACTGCGCAAACACCCCCACCCCACCCGCACCCATCCACCGACCGACACCACCCACCCGCCCAGGGGCGCGGGGAACTGCGCAATCAACCCCAACACACCCGCCCTCGCCCTCGCCCTCGCCCTCGCCCTCGCCCCCAACCACCTACAAGCCCACGCCCCCAAGCGGAGCGCTAAAGCACGGCAAACCCGTCCAGTTCCACCATCGCCCGCTCGTCCCAGAGCCGTACGACCCCGACGACGGCCATCGCCGGATACGTCCGCCCGGTCAGCCTCCGCCAGATTGCGCCGAGTTCACGAGCACGGCCGCGATAGTCGGAGACATCCGTGGCGTAGACGGTGACCCGTGCGAGGTCACCGGGGGCGCCGCCGGCCGCGTGCAGGGCGGCGAGCAGGTTGCCGAGGGCCCGCTCGAACTGCTCGGGCAGGGTGTCACCGGTGATCTTGCCGTCGGCGTCGAGGGCGGTCTGGCCCGCCAGGAAGACCAACCGGGTGCCGGTGGCGACCACGGCGTGGGAGAAGCCGACGGGCGGGGAGAGGTCGGGCGGGTTGACGCGCTCGGCCGTCACGGTGCCTCCTGCGGAGTGTGCGGTGCGGCGTACGTGGCGTACAGCTCCTTGGCGATGATGCCGCGCTGGACCTCACTCGCACCCTCGTAGATGCGCGGGGCGCGGACCTCGCGGTAGAGGTGTTCGAGCAGATGGCCGCGGCGCAGCGCACGGGCACCGTGCAGTTGGACGGCGGTGTCGACGACGTACTGGGCGGTCTCGGTGGCGAGCAGCTTGGCCATCGCTGCGCGCATGGGGACGTCCGGCGCGGCCTCGTCGTGGGCCGTCGCCGCCGCGTACACCATCAGCCGGGCCGCGTCCGTGCGCAGGGCCATCTCGGCGACCTGGTGGGCGACGGTCTGCAGGTCCATCAGCTTGCCGCCGAAGGCGTCCCGTCCGCGGGTGTGGTGGAGGGTGGCGTCGAGCGCGGCCTGCGCCATGCCGACCGCGAAGGCGCCGACGCTCGGGCGGAACAGGTTCAGGGTGCCCATCGCGACCCGGAAGCCGCGGTCGGTCTCGCCCAGCACGTCGTCCGCGGTGACGGGTACGGCGTCGAACCGCAGGGCGCCTACGGGGTGCGGGGAGAGCATGTCCAGGGCGCTTCCGGTGAGGCCGGGCCGGTCGGCGGGCACGAGGAAGGCGGTCACGCCGCGGGCGCCCGCGCCCGGGGTGGTGCGGGCGAACACCGTGTAGAAGTCGGCTTCGGGGGCGTTGGAGATCCAGCATTTCTCGCCGGTGAGCCGCCAGCGGCGCGGGCCGTCCCGTTCAGCCGCCGGCGCGTCACCGAGCACGGCATCCGGACCGGCGCCCCGCACGCCCCGTCGCACACGGCCGTCGCCACCCACACCCCCGCGGCCCTCACCCCCGAAACCGTCCCCGCTCCCGTCCTCACTGTCCCCACCCCCGGCGTCCGCCAGGCTCCCCAACCCGGCAGCGGCGGCAGGAGAGACGCCGGCCGGGTCCCCACCGCGCGCGACCGCGTCCCGCTCCGCATCCGCCCGGAGGGCCAGCGCCGCGGCGTCCGAACCCGCCCCCGGCTCGCTCAGCGCGAAGGCCGCGATCGCCGTGCCGTCGATGACGCGGGGCAGCCAGCGGTCGCGCTGGGCCGGGGTGCCGTGGGCGTGCACCGGGTGGGCGCCGAGGCCCTGGAGGGCGAGGGCCGTCTCCGCCTCCGTACATGCCTGGGCCAGGGACTCCCGCATCAGACAGAGGTCGAGGGCGCCGGAGTCGAACAGTCGGGTGAGCAGGCCCAGTCGGCCGAGTTCGGCGACAAGCGGGCGATTGACCCGACCGGGCTCACCCTTTTCGGCGAGTGGGCGCAGTCGCTGCGCGGCGAGTGAACGCACCTGGGCGCTCCAGGCGATTTGCTCGGGTTCGAGTGAGAATGCGGGCACAGCCGTTCCTCCCTCCATGGCGGGTCGTCAGGACCCCACCCGACGGTATCGCGGACCATTGACTGTCGTCATCAACACGATACGCTCGTTGCGCGAGCCCACCACGAGCCGACCGGCAAGGGGGCGAACCGGCATGAACGTCTCGGCGCACGTCGACACCTTCGCGCGCGACCACCTCCCGCCGCCCGACCAGTGGCCGGAACTCCACTTCGACCTGCCGGAGCTGCGCTACCCCGACCGGCTGAACTGCGCGGCCGAACTCCTGGACCACGCCGACCCGGCACGCCCGGTGTTCCACACGCCCACCGGCGGTTCCTGGACCTACGGCGAGTTGCGCGTGCTCGTCGACCGCCTCGCCCACGTCCTCACCGGCGACCTCGGCGTGGTGCCCGGCAACCGGGTCCTGCTGCGCGGCCCGACCACACCGTGGCTGGCGGCCTGTTGGCTCGCGGTGCTGAAGGCGGGCGCCGTCGCCGTCACCGTACTGGCCCAGCAGCGCCCGCACGAACTGGCCACCATCTGCGAGATCGCCCGGGTGAGCCACGCCCTGTGCGACGCGCGGTCCGTCGGCGATCTCACGAAGGCCCGGATCCCCGGGCTGCGCGTCACGACGTACGGCGGTGACGCGCCGGACGACCTGCTCAGCCGCCCCGCGCCGGGCACCCCGTACCCGGCGGTGCGGACCGCGGCCGACGACATCGCGCTGATCGCGTTCACCTCCGGCACCACCGGTCGTCCGAAGGGGTGCATGCACTTCCACCGGGACGTGCTCGCCATCGCGGACACCTTCTCCAGACATGTGCTCGGACCCCGTCCCGGCGATGTCTTCGCGGGCAGTCCCCCGCTCGGCTTCACCTTCGGCCTGGGCGGCCTCGTGGTCTTCCCGATGCGCGCCGGCGCCAGCGCGCTCCTGCTCGAACAGGCCGGGCCCCGGCAGTTGCTGCCGGCCATCGCCCGGCACGGGGTCTCCGTGCTGTTCACCGCGCCGACCGCCTACCGCACGATGCTCGACCAGCTGGACGGACACGACACCTCGTCGCTGCGGCGCTGTGTCTCCGCGGGCGAGAACCTGCCCGCCGCGACCTGGCGGGCCTGGATGGAGCGGACCGGGCTGCGCATCATCAACGGGATCGGCGCCACCGAACTGCTGCACATCTTCATCTCCGCCGCCGACGAGCACATCCGACCCGGCACCACGGGCGTTCCCGTACCGGGGTGGCACGCGCGTGTGCAGGACGAGAACGGGGATCCCGTGCCCGACGGCGAACCGGGCCTGCTGGCCGTGCGCGGCCCGGTCGGCTGCCGCTACCTCGCCGACCCGCGGCAGCAGGTCTATGTGCGCGGCGGCTGGAACGTCACCGGCGACACCTACGTCCGCGAGGCCGACGGCTACTTCCGGTACGTCGCACGCGCCGACGACATGATCATCTCGGCCGGGTACAACATCGCGGGCCCCGAGGTCGAAGACGCGCTGCTGCGCCATCCGGACGTGATCGAGGCCGCGGTGATCGGGCGGCCCGACGAGGCGCGCGGCCAGATAGTGGTGGCCTACGCGGTGCTGGCGGAGGGCGCCGAGCGGGACGCCGACGCCCTGCGTGCCTTCGTCAAGTCCGAACTGGCTCCGTACAAGTGCCCGCGGGAGATCGTCTTCCTGGACGCGCTGCCGCGCACGGCGACCGGCAAGCTCCAGCGCTTTCGCCTCCGCACCCAGGGTGACCAGCCATGATCACGAAGACCTAAGATGATCAACGTGTCCGAGCAGCACGCCCCCCGGTCCCTCATCATCACTCTCTACGGCGCGTACGGCCGCTCCATGCCCGGTCCGGTACCCGTCGCGGAACTGATCCGGCTCCTGGCCGCGGTCGGCGTGGACGCGCCGTCCGTGCGGTCGTCGGTGTCCCGTCTGAAACGGCGCGGGCTGCTGCTGCCCGCCCGCACGGAGCGGGGCGCGGCCGGATACGGCCTGTCGCCGGACGCCCGGCAGTTGCTCGACGACGGCGATCTGCGCATCTACGCGTCCGCGCCGCCCGAGGACGAGGGCTGGGTGCTCGCCGTGTTCTCGGTGCCGGAATCGGAGCGGCAGAAGCGGCACGTGCTGCGCTCCCGGCTGGCGGGGCTGGGCTTCGGCACGGCCGCGCCCGGGGTGTGGATCGCTCCGGCGCGGCTGCACGAGGAGACCCGGCACACCCTCCAGCGGCTGGGGCTCGACCCGTACGTGGACTTCTTCCGCGGGGAGCATCTCGGCTTCGCGCCCACCGCCGAGGCGGTCGCGCGCTGGTGGGACCTGGCCGCCATCGCCAAGCAGCACGAGGTGTTCCTGGACGCGCACGCGCCCGTGCTGCACGCCTGGCAGCGGCGGGCGGACACCGCGCCCGAGCAGGCGTACCACGACTACCTGCTGGCCCTGGACTCCTGGCGGCACCTGCCGTACGCCGACCCCGGGCTGCCGGCGCACCTCCTGCCCGCGAACTGGCCGGGCGCCCGTTCGGCGGAGGTCTTCCGCGCGCTGCACGCACGACTGCGGGACGCGGGGGCCGAGTTCGTCGGGGCGTGATCCTGGGCGGTCCGCACGGACCACGCAGACCGCACGGACCGCGGACCGCGACGGCGTCCCAGGAAGGGGCGCCCCGGGAGCGGCGGCGGGAACCGGGCGGGGCACCACGCCGCAACCGCGGACGGACACCACCGCACCGCACGCCGTCCCGGCGCCGGTGTCCGTCGCCCGGCGGACCGGACACACCGGCCCGGCGACCGTCCCTTTCTGTGATCCCACACACATCTTGCGTCACTCATGGAACCCTTAGCCTCCTCCTTACCTCTTCTCAGGTTTCTTACCTACAGTCTGGTGGTCCGGTACGCCCTGGTTAGAAGAAGAGGACTGTTGCGCATGACCACCACGGCAAGGGCCCAGGGAGCCACCATCTGGCTCACGGGGCTGCCGAGCGCGGGCAAGACCACCATCGCCCGTCTCCTCGCTGACCGGCTGACCGGCGAGGGACGCAGGGTGGAGGTCCTCGACGGCGACGAGATACGCCGCTTCCTCTCCTCCGGCCTCGGTTTCTCCCGGGCGGACCGGAACACCAACGTGCAGCGCATCGGGCTGGTCTCCGAGGTGCTCGCGCGCAACGGCGTGCTGTCCCTGGTCCCGGTGATCGCCCCGTACGCCGACAGCCGTGACGCGGTCCGGGCCCGGCACGAGAAGAGTGCGACGCCCTATCTCGAAGTGCATGTCGCCACCCCGGTCGAGGTGTGCACCGAGCGGGACGTGAAGGGCCTGTACGCCAGGCAGGCGGCGGGCGAACTGTCCGGTCTGACGGGGGTCGACGACCCGTACGAGCCGCCGGCCGAACCGGCGCTGGTGCTGCGGACCGAGGAGCAGACCCCGCGGGAGTCGGCGGACGCGGTGTACGTACTGCTGGCGGAGCGGGGGCTGGTGTGAGCGGCACACTCTCGCATCTGGACGCGCTGGAGTCGGAGGCGGTGCACATCTTCCGCGAGGTCGCGGGCGAGTTCGAACGACCGGTGATCCTCTTCTCCGGCGGCAAGGACTCCATCGTCATGCTCCACCTCGCCCTCAAAGCCTTCACCCCCGCCCCCGTACCCTTCGCCCTCCTCCACGTCGACACCGGCCACAACTTCCCCGAAGTCCTCGACCACCGCGATCACACCGCCCACACCCACAACCTCCGCCTGCACATCGCCTCCGTCCAGGACTACATCGACCGCGGCACCCTCACAGAACGCCCCGACGGCACCCGCAACCCCCTCCAGACCCTCCCCCTCACCGAAAAGATCCAGCACGAGAAATTCGACGCCGTCTTCGGCGGCGGACGCCGCGACGAAGAAAAAGCCCGCGCCAAAGAACGCGTCTTCTCCCTCCGCGACGAATTCTCCCAGTGGGACCCCCGCCGCCAGCGCCCCGAACTCTGGAACCTCTACAACGGCCGCCACGCCCCCGGCGAACACGTCCGCGTCTTCCCCCTCTCCAACTGGACCGAACTCGACGTCTGGCAGTACATCGCCCGCGAGGACATCGAGTTGCCGGCCATCTACTACGCCCACCACCGTGAGGTGTTCCGGCGGGACGGGATGTGGCTGACGGCAGGTGAGTGGGGCGGCCCGCGGGACGGCGAGACGGTCGAGAAGCGCCAGGTCCGCTACCGCACCGTCGGCGACATGTCCTGCACCGGCGCCGTCGACTCCGACGCCGACACCATCGACAAGGTCATCGCCGAGATCACCGCCTCCCGCCTCACCGAACGCGGCGCCACCCGCGCCGACGACAAACTCTCCGAAGCCGCGATGGAAGACCGCAAGCGCGAGGGGTACTTCTAGACATGAGCACGACCATCGACACCCTGCGCCTCGCGACGGCCGGTTCGGTCGACGACGGCAAGTCCACCCTGGTCGGACGCCTGCTCCACGACTCCAAGTCGGTCCTCACCGACCAGCTCGAAGCCGTCCAGCACGCCTCCCTCAGCCGCGGCAAGGACACCCCCGACCTCGCCCTGCTCACCGACGGACTGCGCGCCGAACGCGAACAGGGCATCACCATCGACGTCGCCTACCGCTACTTCGCCACCCCCCGCCGCCGCTTCATCCTCGCCGACACCCCCGGCCACGTGCAGTACACCCGCAACATGGTCACCGGCGCCTCCACCGCCGAACTCACCGTCGTCCTCGTCGACGCCCGGGGCGGCGTCGTCGAACAGACCCGCCGCCACGCCGCCATCGCCGCCCTCCTCCGCGTCCCCCACGTCGTCCTCGCCGTCAACAAGATGGACCTCGTCGGCTACGCGGAGGAGGAGTTCGACCGCATCGTCGCGGACTTCGCGGGCCACGCGGCCGGGCTGGGCCTCGGGGCGTTCACCCCGATCCCGGTGTCGGCGCTGGCCGGCGACAACGTGGTGGAGCGCTCCGCCGCCATGGACTGGTACGCCGGTCCGGCGCTGCTGGAGTTCCTGGAGGGCGTCCCGGTGGCCGCGGATCCCGCCGACGCCCCGGCCCGCTTCCCCGTCCAGTACGTCATCCGGCACGGCGACGTCCGCCACTACGCCGGGCAACTGGTCTCCGGCGCGCTGCGGGTGGGCGACCGGGTGACGGTCCACCCCTCGGGCGCCACCTCCGAGATCGCCGGGATCGACGCGCTGGGCGAGCCGGTGTCCGCGGCCCACGCCCCGCAGTCCATCGCACTGCGCCTGGCCGACCAGCGGGATGTCTCCCGCGGCGACATGATCACCGCGGGCGCCGCCGCGCCCGTGCTCACCCAGGACGTCACGGCGGACGTCTGCCACCTCGCCGACCGTCCGCTGTGCCCCGGCGACCGGGTGCTGCTCAAGCACACCACCAGGACCGTGCGGGCGATCGTCAGGTCCCTCGGGGAGACGGCCGAGCTGACGGCGAACGGCCTGGGCCGGATCACCCTGCGCACGGCGGAGCCGGTCGCCCTCGACGACTACGCCGTCTCCCGGCGCACCGGCGCGTTCATCCTGATCGACCCGGCGGACGGCGGCACGCTGACCGCGGGCATGGCGCGGGTCAGCGCTCCAGTGTGAGCCGGGGCTTGGGGGCGTCGGTGCGTCCGGTCCGCGGGCGCCTGCTGCCCGCGCGGTAAGGGGCGGGCCAGCCGGTGCCCGGGCCCTCGTACTCCTGCTCGGCCGCCGCGTGCAGGGTCCAGTGCGGGTCGTAGAGGTGCGGGCGGCCCAGCGCGCACAGGTCGGTGCGCCCGGCCAGGATCAGCGAGTTGACGTCGTCCCAGGAGGTGATCGCGCCGACCGCGATCACCGGTACGCCGGTCTCGTGCCGGATCCGGTCGGCGAACGGCGTCTGGTAGGACCGTCCGAACTCGGGCTGTTCCTCGGCCACCACCTGTCCGGTCGACACGTCGATCGCGTCGGCGCCGTGCGCGGCGAAGGCACGGGCGATCTCCACCGCCTCCTCGGCCGTGGTCCCGCCCTCGGCCCAGTCGGTGGCGGAGATCCGTACGGTCATCGGCCGCTCCTCGGGCCACGCCCCGCGGACGGCGTCGAAGACCTCCAGCGGGAAGCGCAGCCGGTCGGGGAGCGAGCCGCCGTAGGCGTCGGTGCGCCGGTTGGTGAGCGGGGAGAGGAAACCGGAGAGCAGGTAGCCGTGCGCGCAGTGCAGTTCGAGCAGGTCGAAGCCGGCCCGGGCGGCCCGTCGGGCGGCGGCCGTGAACTGCTCGCGGAGGTCGGTGAGCTGGGCACGGGTGAGCCGGTGCGGGGTCTGGCTGCCCGGCTTGTACGGCAGTGGGGAGGCGGCCACGAGCGGCCAGTTCCCGGTGGGCAGCGGCTCGTCGATGCCCTGCCACATCAGCTTGGTGGAGCCCTTGCGTCCGCTGTGGCCGAGCTGTACGCCGATCGCGGTGCCCGGTGCCTGTGTGTGCACGAAGTCGGTGATCCGGCGCCAGCTCTCGGCCTGTCTGCCGGTGTAGAGGCCGGTGCAGCCGGGGGTGATCCGCCCTTCGGCGCTGACGCACACCATCTCGGTCATCAGCAGGCCGGCGCCGCCGAGGGCGCGGGCGCCCAGGTGGACGAGGTGGAAGTCGCCGGGGACGCCGTCGGTGGCCGAGTACATGTCCATGGGTGAGACGACGACCCGGTTGCGCAGGGTCAGCCCGCGCAGCCGGAACGGGGTGAACATCGGGGGCGTGCCCGGCGGGCAGCCGAACTCGCGCTCCACGGACTCGGTGAAGCGTGCGTCGCGCAGCCGCAGGTTGTCGTGGGTGACGCGGCGGCTGCGGGTGAGCAGGTTGAAGGCGAACTGCCGGGGCCGCTGGCCGAGGTAGCGGCCGAGGTCCTCGAACCATTCCAGGCTGGCCCGGGCGGCCCGCTGGGTGGAGGCGACGACCGGTCTGCGCTCCGCCTCGTAGGCCGCGAGCGCCCCGGCCGTCGTGGGGTGTTCGGTCAGGCAGGCGGCCAGGGCCAGGGCGTCCTCGACGGCGAGCTTGGTGCCGGAACCGATGGAGAAGTGGGCGGTGTGGGCGGCGTCGCCGAGGAGGACGACGTTCTCGTGCGACCAGCGTTCGTTGACGACCGTGCGGAAGGTGGTCCAGGCGGACTTGTTGGAGCGCAGTGGGCGTCCGCCGAGCGCGTCCGCGAAGATCTTGGCGCAGCGTTCGACGGACTCCTGCTCGTCGAGTTCACCGAATCCGGCGGCCTCCCACACCTCGTCGCGCATCTCGACGATCACGGTGGAGGCACCGGAGCGGTCCTGCGGCCCGGAGGGCCTCGTTGTGGGGTGGTGGCCGGGTGACGGGTGGGAGTAGGGGTAGCCGTGCAGTTGCATCACGCCGTGTTCGGTCTCGGCGATCTCGAAGCGGAAGGCGTCGAAGGCGAAGTCGGCGGCGAGCCAGATGTAGCGGCACCGGTGGGTGGTCACCCGGGGGCGGAACACATGGGCGTACGCCTCGCGGGTGGTGCTGTGCACACCGTCGGCGGCGATGACCAGGTCGTACGTCTCGGCGAGCCAGGCCGGGTACGGTGCCTCGCTGCCGAAGCGCAGGTCGACGCCGAGGGAGCGGCACCGCTCGTGCAGGATCTCCAGGAGCCGTCGTCTGCCGAGGGCGGCGAAGCCGTGTCCTGAGGAGGTGTGGCGGATGTTCCGGTGGACGATGTCGATGTCGTCCCAGCGGACGAACTCCTGTTGCAGGGCCTCGTAGACCACCGGGTCGGCGTGTTCGATGCCGCCGAGGGTCTCGTCGGAGAGGACGACGCCGAAGCCGAAGGTGTCCTGGGGGGCGTTGCGTTCCCAGACGGTGACCTGCCGTCGCGGGTCCAGCCGCTTGAGGAGGGCCGCGGCGTACAGGCCGCCGGGGCCGCCGCCGATGACCGCGACGCGCCGGGGACCACCGGCAGTCTCCGGCGACTGCGACCGCGACTGCGGGTCGGGCTGCGGTGTGGCCGGGTGGTCCGCCTCGTGGCGGAGCCGGTCATCGGCGCCGCCGCGCGCGCCTTCGCCCGGCCCGGTCACCGTCCCTGCCATTTCG
Source organism: Streptomyces sp. NPDC001270 (assembly GCF_042896695.1). Taxonomy (NCBI): domain Bacteria; kingdom Bacillati; phylum Actinomycetota; class Actinomycetes; order Kitasatosporales; family Streptomycetaceae; genus Streptomyces; species Streptomyces sp. NPDC001270. The sequence continues at coordinate 284,282 of NZ_JBIAXM010000005.1, forward strand.
GGGGGCGCTTCTCGGTGAAGGCCGCGTGGAACTCGGCGTAGTCCTCGCTGTTCATCAGCAGCGCCTGGGTCGACGCGTCCAGTTCCACCGATGCCGCAAGCGGCATGTCCAGTTCGGCGGTGAGCAGCGCCTTGGTCTGTGCGTGGGCCAGGGCCGGGCCGTCGGCCAGCCGCCGGGCGAGGGCCTGCGCCGCCTCGTCGGCGCGGCCCTCCTCGGTCAGTTCGCTGATCAGCCCGATCCGCTCGGCCTCGGCGGCGCGCACCGGTTCCCCGAGCATGAGCAGCCGCGTGGCGTGGCCGAGGCCGACGACCCGGGGCAGCAGATAGGCGGCGCCCATGTCGCCGCCGGACAGCCCGACGCGGGTGAACAGGAAGGCGAAGCGGGCGCTCGGGTCGGCCACGCGGAAGTCGGCCGCGAGCGCCAGGACGGCCCCGGCGCCCGCCGCGACCCCGTGCACCGCCGCGATCACCGGGAACGGGCACTCCCGTACGGCCCGGACGACCTGGCCGGTCATCCGGTTGAAGTCGAGGAGTTGGGCGGTGTCCAGGGCGAGGGTCGCCCCGATGATCTCGTCGACGTCGCCGCCGGAGCAGAAGCCGCGTCCCTCACCGGCCAGTACCAGGGCCCGCACGGACCGTTCGCGGGACAGCTCGGCGAGCAGGTCACGCAGGTCGGCGTAGGCGCCGAAGGTGAGCGCGTTCAGCTTCTCGGGGCGGGCGAGGGTGACGGTGGCGACGCCCTCGGCGCGCTCGACCCGGAGGTGGTCCCAGGTCGGGGTGCGGGCGGCGGAGCCGGTGAAGGGACTCATGAGGTGCGGCCTCCTCGGGCGGGCGGTTCCTCACGTATCTCTACCCTCGAAGCTATCACTGAATTCTGACCGTCGTCAGGATGGCGCAACATCGTGGACCGCGGAAGACGGACGGATCCGGTCACGACGGTCACGACGGTCACGACTCGTCAATAGCGCGGTAACAACGTGGCCGGAGGTGCGAGAGGGGCCGCCGGCCCGGGTATGCCGCCCCGTACCGGGGCCGAAGACCCCGAGCGGTACCCGCGCGGAACCCCGTCCGGCGGGCCCCGTACCCTCTCTACGGTTGAAAGCAGGACATCCTGCTCCATGAACGGAACCGCCGTGTACGAACGCCCGCCGGCATCGGCCTCTTGGCGCATCGCGCTGCCGCACACCACCGCGGCGGTGCCGGTGGCCCGCGCCCTGATCCGCACGGCCCTGACGGCGCTGGGGCACGCGGCCGACCGTGACACCGCGGAGCTGCTCACGGCGGAGCTGGTCGCCAACGCGGTGGAGCACACCGCCGGGCGCGGGCCGATCGAGCTGGTGGTGGACGTGCGGCCGACCGGCTGTCAGGTGGAGGTGCACGACTCGGATCCGGAGCCGCCGGGCGACCTCACGCACCCGGCCGTCGAGCAGCCCGACGTCTGGCAGGAGGGCGGGCGCGGGCTGCTGCTGATCCGGACCCTCAGTTCGTCCTGCGGCCACCGGCCCACCGAGTCGGGCAAGGCGGTGTGGTTCCGGCTCCTCGCGCCCTGTCAGTGCCGCCCGGCCTGACGTCGGCTCAGGAACGTTCGGGGCCGGGCCGCACAGCGGGGCTCAGGCCAGGGTCGCGACCAGGACCGCCTTGATGGTGTGCATCCGGTTCTCCGCCTCGTCGAAGACGACGGAGTGCTCGGACTCGAAGACCTCGTCGGTGACCTCCAGCTCGGTCAGCCCGTGCCGCTCGTGGATCTCCCGGCCGACATCGGTGCCGAGGTCGTGGAAGGCCGGCAGGCAGTGCAGGAACTTCACGCCGGGATTGCCGGTGGCGCGCAGCACGTCCATGGTCACGGCGTACGGGCCGAGCAGCGCTATGCGCTCGTCCCAGACCTGCTGGGGCTCGCCCATCGACACCCATACGTCGGTGGCGACGAAGTCGGCGCCGCGCACGCCCTGTTCCACGTCCTCGGTGAGTGTGATCCGGGCGCCGGAGGCCCCGGCCAGCTGCCGGGCCAGCTCGACGATCGTCTCGTCCGGCCACAGCAGCCGGGGCGCGACGATGCGGACGTCCATGCCGAGCAGGGCGCCGGTGACCAGGTAGGAGTTGCCCATGTTGTAGCGGGCGTCGCCGAGGTAGGCGAAGGCGATCCGGGTCAGCGGCTTGTCGCTGTGCTCGGTCATGGTGAGCACGTCGGCGAGCATCTGGGTGGGGTGCCACTCGTCGGTGAGGCCGTTGTAGACGGGGACCCCGGCGTACGCGGCCAGTTCCTCGACGACGCCCTGGCCGTGGCCGCGGTACTCGATGGCGTCGTACATCCGGCCGAGCACCCGGGCGGTGTCCTTGACGGACTCCTTGTGCCCGATCTGCGAGCCGGCCGGGTCCAGGTAGGTGGTGTGCGCCCCCTGGTCGGCCGCCGCGACCTCGAACGCGCAGCGCGTGCGCGTCGAGGTCTTCTCGAAGACCAGGGCGATGTTCTTGCCGCTCAGGTGCCGTGTCTCGGTCCCGGCCCGCTTGGCCGCCTTCAGTTCGGCGGCCAGCTCGATCAGGCCGCGGAACTCCTCCTCGGTGAAGTCCAGCTCCTTGAGGAAGTGACGGCCGGCGAGGGCGGTCGGGACTGTCGCCATGGGGGGCGCTCCAGGGATCGCGAGAACGGGGACACTACGGAAGACCGTGGAAGTCTATACGATAGGCAGCATTTCTATACAACACCCCGGGTGTCCCTTTCCGGTCGTCACACCGGGGCCCGTTCCACCGGGCAGCTCATGCAGCGGGGCCCGCCCCGGCCGCGGCCCAGCTCGCTGCCCGGGATCTCGATCACCTCGATGCCCTGTTTGCGCAGATGTGTGTTGGTGGTCGAGTTCCGCTCGTACGCGACGACGACCCCGGGTTCGACGGCGAGGACGTTGCAGCCGTCGTCCCACTGCTCCCGCTCGGCCGCGTGCACGTCCTGGGTGGCGGTCAGCACGCGGATCTCGCTGAGGCCGAGTGCGGCGGCGATCGCCCGGTGCATGTGCTCCGGCGGATGGTCGGTGACCTTGAGTTCCCGGTCGGCGGCGCCCGGTTCGATGGTGTACGAGCGGAGCATGCCGAGCCCGCCGTACTGGGTGAAGACGTCGCCGTCGACCATCGTCATCACGGTGTCGAGGTGCATCAGGGCACGCCGTTTGGGCATGTCGAGCGCGACGATGGTCCGGGCCGACCCGGCGGCGAAGAGCTTGTGCGCGAGCATCTCCACGGCCTGCGGGGTGGTGCGCTCGCTCATGCCGATGAGGACGGCGCCGTTGCCGATGACCAGGACGTCGCCGCCCTCGATGGTGGACGGGTAGTCGGCCTGCCCCTCGGACCAGATGTGGAACCCCGCGCCCTTGAAGAGGGGGTGGTGCCGGTAGATCGCCTCGAAGTGCACGGTCTCCCGCTGCCGCGCCGGCCAGCGCATGGCGTTGATGGAGACACCGTCGTAGATCCAGGCGGAGGTGTCGCGGGTGAAGAGGTGGTTGGGCAGCGGGTCGAGCAGGAACTCGTCGAGGTCCATCACATGGAAGCGGACGGAGGCGGGCTCCGCGTGCGCGTCCAGGAACTCCCGCTTGGTCATGCCGCCGACCAGGACCTCTGCCAGGTCGTACGCGGGCAGGGTCTCGAAGGCGGCCCGCAGGTGGTCGGTGGCGAGCGGACCGTACTCCTTCTCGTCGAAGACGCGGTCCAGGACGAGGGCCCTGGCCTCGGGGATCTCCAGGGTCTCGGTGAGCAGGTCGCCGAAGAGGTGAACGATGACCCCACGGTCGCGCAGCACGTCGGCGAACCCGTCGTGCTCGGCGCGCGCCCGACGCACCCACAGCACGTCGTCGAAGAGGAGGGCGTCCTTGTTGCTGGGGGTGAGCCTTTTGAGCTCCAGATCAGGCCGGTGCAGGATGACGCGGCGCAGCCGCCCGGCCTCGGAGTCGACGTGGAATCCCATGCCTCCATCCTCGCCGCAGCGGACCGCGTTCATCCTCGCCCCCGCCCTTTCCGCCCGTTCTCGCCCCCGGCGGCCCGACCGAGTGGGCCGGCCGGACGGACCCGGCCGGGCACGCCGAGCAGGCCGCCGGACCCCGGCCACCCGGGTGGCAGCGCCCCGCCCCGCGGCTCGGGGCGGGGCGGGGCGGGGCAGGACGGGGCAGGGGCAGTGACCGTGGCGCTCGTGACGCAGATCACAGGCGAGGGTCGACCGGCTCCGACTCCAGGGCCAGCACCGCGAACACCGCCTCGTGCACCCGCCACAGCGGCTCCGACTCCGCCAGCCGGTCCAGGGCCTCCAGACCGAGCGCGTACTCGCGCAGCGCCAGCGACCGCTTGTGGTTCAGGAACCGCTGCCGCAGCCGGGCGAGGTTGTCCGGGCGGGTGTACTCGGGGCCGTAGATGATCCGCAGGTACTCGCGGCCCCGGCACTTGATGCCTGGCTGGACCAGCCGGCCCTGCGGGTCGCGGGCCGGCGCGGTCAGCGGCTTGACGACCATGCCCTCACCGCCCCGCCCGGTCAGCTCCAGCCACCACTGGACACCCGACTGAACCGACTCCGGGTCCCCGGTGTCGACGTACAGCCGGCGCGTGGTCTGCAGCAGCCCGCTCTCGTCGTGCTCGACGAGCCGGTCGATCAGGGCCAGCTGCTCGTCCTGCGGCAACCCGGCCAGGCTGCGCCCGCCCACGGCGAGCAGCTGGAACGGGGCCAGCCGCACCCCGGTCAGGCCCTCGGTGGGCCAGCAGTAGCGCCGGTACGCGTCCGTGAACGCGGCGGCGTCGGCGGACCGTTCGCGCTGGCGGGCGAGGAGCCCGGCCACGTCGGCCCCGCGCGCCGCCGCGCCCTGCACCGCCGTCAGCACGTCCGGGAACACCGCCCCGGCCGCGGCGCCCACGGCCGCGTACTGGCTGCGCAGCAGCCCCGACGCCTTCAGCGACCACGGCATCAGCTCCGCGTCCAGCAGCAGCCAGTCGGTGTCCAGCTCGTCCCACAGCCCGGCCGCGCCGGCCGCCGACCGCAGCCGCCCGAGGATCTCCTCGGTCACGGCCTCGTCGTCGAAGAACGGCCGCCCGGTGCGGGTGTACAGCGCCCCGGTCACCCGGTCCGCCCCGAACCGCCCGCGGGCCGCCGCCGCGTCCCGGCACACCAGCGCCACGGCCCGCGAGCCCATGTGCTTCTCCTCGCACACGACCCGCGCGACACCGTCCTCGGCGTACTGCGCGAAGGCTTCGGCCGGGTGCTCCAGATAGCCCTCGACCCGGCTCGTGGCCGTCGGCGCCATGGTCGGCGGGAGGTACGGCAGCAGCCGCGGGTCGATCGCGAACCGGCTCATGACCTCCAGCGCCGCCGCGGCGTTCGCCTCGCGCACCGCGACACGGCCCGCGTGCCGGGTCTCGACGACCCGGCGGCCGTGCACGTCGCCGAGGTCGAGCGGCCGTCCCTCCCGGCCGCCGGGCGCCTCGCCGCGCAGCGGTTTCACCGGCTCGTACCACATCCGCTCGGCCGGTACGTCGACCAGTTCGCGCTCCGGCCAGCGCAGCGCGGTCAGCCTGCCGCCGAAGACAGCGCCGGTGTCCAGGCAGAGGGTGTTGTTCAGCCAGCTCGCCTCGGGGACCGGCGTGTGCCCGTAGACCACGGCCGCCCGGCCCCGGTAGTCCTCCGCCCACGGGTAGCGCACCGGCAGGCCGAACTCGTCGGTCTCGCCGGTGGTGTCGCCGTACAGCGCGTGCGAGCGGACCCGCCCCGACGTCCGCCCGTGGTACTTCTCGGGCAGTCCCGCGTGGCAGACGACGAGCCGGCCGCCGTCCAGCACGTAGTGGCTGACGAGTCCGTCGATGAACTCCCCCACCCGCTCCCTGAACTCCTCGCTCTCCTTCGCCATCTGCTCGACGGTCTCGGCGAGCCCATGGGTGAGCTGGACCTTGCGGCCCTTGAGGTACCGCCCGTACTTGTTCTCGTGGTTGCCGGGCACGCACAGCGCGTGGCCCGCGGCGGCCATCGACATCACCCGGCGCAGCACACCGGGGCTGTCCGGCCCGCGGTCGACCAGGTCGCCGACGAAGACGGCGGTACGGCCGTCCGGGTGCACCCCGTCCTCGTACCCCAACTCGACGAGCAGCGCTTCGAGTTCGGCCGAGCAGCCGTGCACGTCACCGATGATGTCGAACGGGCCGGTGAGGTGGGTGAGGTCGTTGAACCGCTTCTCCGTGACAACGCTCGCCCGCTCGATCTCGTCGGTCCCGCGCAGGACGTGCACCTTGCGGAAGCCCTCGCGCTCCAGGTGCCGGAGGGAGCGGCGGAGTTCGCGGGTGTGCCGGCGGATCACCCGGCGCGGCATGTCGGCCCGGTCGGGGCGGGCGGCGTTGCGTTCGGCGCACACCTCCTCGGGCACGTCGAGCACGATGGCGATCGGCAGTACGTCATGCTTCCTGGCCAGCTCGATCAGCTGCCGTCTGCTGTCCTCCTGCACGCTGGTGGCGTCGACGACGGTGCGGCGGCCGGCGGCCAGCCGCTTCCCGGCGATGTAGTGCAGGACGTCGAAGGCGTCCCGGGTGGCGCTCTGGTCGTTCTCGTCGTCGCTGACCAGGCCGCGGCAGAAGTCCGAGGAGATGATCTCGGTGGGCCTGAAGTGCCTGCGGGCGAAGGTCGACTTGCCGGAGCCGGAGGCGCCGACCAGCACCACGAGGGAGAGATCGGTGACCGGCAGCACCCGCTCCGCGCGCGGTGTCCGTGCCTGCGCCGGTGCCGTGCCCGGTTCCTGTGCCTGTCCCGGTATCGCGGTCATGCGGCCTTCGCCTCCTTCTTCTCGTCAGTGGGTCCGAGGCCGAACACGGCCATCTGCGTGGGCGGCCCCACCTCGGGGTCGTCCGGTCCGACGGGCACGAACTGCACGTCGTACCCGTGCCGTTCGGCCACCGTCCGGGCCCAGGCCCAAAACTCCTCCCGCGTCCACTCGAACCGGTGGTCGCGGTGGCGCAGCCGTCCGGCCGGCAGGGTCTCCCAGCGGACGTTGTACTCGGCGTTCGGTGTCGTCACCAGGACGGTGCGCGGGCGGGCGGCGCCGAACACCGCGTACTCCAGGGCGGGCAGCCGCGGTGGATCGATGTGCTCGACGACCTCGCAGAGCACGGCGGCGTCGTAGCCCCGCAACCGGTCGTCGGTGTAGGCGAGCGAGCCCTGGAGGAGCTTGACGCGCGCGGCCTGCCGCTCGCCCATGCGGTCCAGCCTGAGCCGCCGGGCGGCGACGGCGAGCGCCCGCACGGACACGTCGACGCCGACGATCTCGGTGAACGCGGGGTCCTTCAGGAGGGTCTGCACCAGCGGTCCCTGGCCGCAGCCGAGGTCGAGCACCCGGCCGGCGCCGGCCCGCTTGAGCGCGTCGACGAGCGCGTCACGGCGCCGCACGGCGAGCGGCGTCGGCTTCTCCTCGGCCCCGGTAGCGGCCCCTGCCTGGTTCCCTGCCTCCGGCTCCCCCTCGCTCCCGGTCTCGGCCGCGGCCCCCTTCTCGCCCTCGCTCCCGTTCCCGGTCCCGTCCTCGCTCCCGGCCTCGGTCTCGTCCTCGACGGCGTTGTCGATCTCCTCGACCTCGCTGTCGTCGGTCTCGGCGAGCCGCACCAGTTCCAGTCGCTCGCTCGCCTGCCGGGTCAGGGACCAGCGGCGGGACAGGTACCGGCTGGTGATGAGCCGCTGCTCGGGGTGATCGGCCAGCCAGCCCTCGCCGACCCGCAGCAGTTTGTCGACCTCGTCGGGCGCCACCCAGTAGTGCTTGGCGTCGTCGAGGACCGGCAGCAGTACGTACAGGTGCCGCAGCGCCTGCGCGAGGGTGAGCCGCTCGGACTCCAGGACGAGCCGCACGTAGCGCGAGTCGCCCCACTCGGGGAACTCGGCGTCGAGCGGTACGGGTTCGGCGGTCACCGTCCAGCCGAGCGGTTCGAACAGGTCCCGGACCAGGTCGGGGCCGCTGCGCGCGCCGCCGCGGGCGGGCAGCGCGGGCACCTCGACGCACAGCGGCAGCGGCTCGGCGGCCCGCTCCGGCCGGGCGTTGCAGACGCCCCGCATGGCGCTGGAGAAGACGTTGCCCAGTGCCACGGCGAGCAGCGAGGAGGCCGCGTACGGGCGGTCGTTGACGTACTGCGCGAGCGCCGCGTCCGGCGCGCCCCCGCGGCCCTTCCCCTTTCCGCGCCGCACCAGCGCCACCGTATCCACCTCGAACAGCAGCGCCGCCGTGCAGCGCAGGACGTCCGCCTCGGGGTAGAGGACGTGGGCGGTGCCGTAGGAGGTGGAGAACGCCTGTGCCCGGTCGGGATGCTTGTGCAGCAGGAACCCGAGATCGGTGGCCGGGCGCTCCGGGGTGCCGGTGGTCGTGAGGGTCAGGAACATGCCCCGAGTCTCCCCGTCGACACCCCACGACGACCAGCGGTTTTCCCGCGGGCCCGGCGGCTCCGGGTCCGGTGCGCCGCCGCGCCCGCCCGGCGGCCACGGGCGGAGACCGGCCGTCCTGCTCCGGCGGGTACCGGCCGGCGGAGCGGGAGCGCGGGGCGCGAGCGGGCGGCGTGAGCGGCCGGGGCGGGTTCGGCAGGGTCCGGGCGCGGCGGGGCCGGGGTGTTACGACAGCTGGGTCTGGACCTGGGAGGAGATGAGTTCCAGGTGGTCCAGGTCGGAGAGGTCGAGGACCTGGAGGTAGATCCGCTCGGAGCCGGCCTCCGCGTACTTGCCGATCTTGTCGACGACCTCCGCCGGGGAGCCGGCCAGGCCGTTGGCCTTCAGGTCGTCGACGTCGCGGCCGATCGCGGCGGCCCGGCGGGCGACCTCCTGGTCGTCGCTGCCGACGCAGACGACGAGGGCGTTGGAGTACGTGATCTCGTCCGCGGGGCGGCCCACCGCCTCGGCCGCGGCGCGGACCCGGCCGAACTGCCGCTCGCTGTCCTCGACCGAGGCGAACGGCATGTTGAACTCGTCGGCGTAGCGCGCGGTCAGTCGAGGCGTGCGGGTCGCGCCGTGGCCGCCGATCAGCACCGGGATCTTCGCCTGGGCGGGCTTGGGCAGCGCGGGCGAGCCGGTCAGGTCGTAGTAGGTGCCGTGGAAGTCGAAGGTGTCACCGATCTTGGTCCGCCACAGGCCGGTGACGATGGCCAGCTGTTCCTCCAGGCGGCCGAACTTCTCCTTCGGGAACGGAATCCCGTACGCCTTGTGCTCCTCCTCGAACCAGCCCGAACCCAGGCCCAGTTCGATCCGGCCGCCGGACATCTGGTCGACCTGGGCGACCTGGATGGCGAGGACGCCGGGCAGGCGGAAGGTGGCCGCGGTCATCAACGTGCCGAGCCGGATGCGCTTGGTCTCGCGGGCCAGGCCGGCGAGGGTGATCCAGGCGTCGGTGGGGCCGGGCAGCCCGTCCACGTTGCCCATGTGAAGGTAATGGTCCGAACGGAAGAAGGCGTCGAAGCCGAGGTCCTCCGTGGCCTTCGCCACGGCGAGCAGGGTGTCATAGGTCGCCCCTTGCTGGGGCTCGGTGAAGATGCGCAGGTCCATACATCCATCCTGCACGCCGCGTGCCCCTTCGACCCCACCGGCACCCCCTGTCACAGCCGTCCCCGGTCGGGTGAAATCACGTCAACCGCGCACACGGGATGCCGCCGGAGCAGTGACCGGTCCCTGTGGTGATCGTTGGGCGGGCGGGGCCGGACCGTCCGGCGTCCGCGAGGAGGCCGTCGTGTCCGAAGAAGAAGATTCCGTGCCGCTCCCAGCGGGGACCGGGCAGCCGAAGGGGCTGCTGGAGCAGATGGAGGAGTTGATGGCCGCGCTGAACGCGGACCTGTCCGCTCTGGACGCGGATCTTCAGTCGGCCGGGGGGCTGGGGAGCGGGCCCGCCGACGGGGGCGAAGCCGCCTGAGGCCAGGCCGCCGGAAGCCTGACCGGGTGGGGCTGTCCCACCTCCGTCTCCGGCATCGCCGCCTCCTCTCTGGCGGCCAGCTTGCGCAGCATCTCCCGCACCCGGTCACGGGACTCGTCCGCCGCGTCGATCGCCTCCATGCACTGCCAGTACGTCGTCTCGTCGGCGGCGCTGGCCATGCCGATCAGGGCGATACCGACCTCGGCGAGCAGGCTGCCCAGGCAGAGGAGGGTGTGGCGGGCGTCGTCCAGTTCGGTGAGCTGGGCCGCGCGCAGGTCTCCGGTGTCGAGGTTCGGGGCGTCCAGGACACCGCAGCCCCGGCCGGCCAACTCGGTCAGGCCCAGCGCCTCGCCTCGCAGCTCCGGTGGTCCGGAGACCGCCAGACGGCTGCCGATCGCCTGGGCCAGGGCCTGGGCCTGCCACACCTCGGTCAGGGTCCCAGGCGCGTCCCCGCTCGCGGCGAGGGCGTGTCTGCTCGTCACGATGAGCCGCACCGCATCCATGCGCTGCCCCGTCCCTCCGACGTGCTCTCCGCACGTCCGGCCTGACTCCACTGTCCACTACCCAGAGTGAAGGTCCGTGGGACGAAAAGCCAGAGGAAGACGGAAATCTGCGGACAACAATTCGGATTCGACAGCTATTTTGACTACGGAGAGTAAAAATGGAGCGTGAGGTTTCGTGGCTCCGCCCCGCGCGCCGTCCGCGCTGCCCCGCGCCGCACCGCCTCCGACGCGCCGCCGCGGGCCACCACACGCCCTCTCCCACGCCTTCACCTGCGGCTCTCTCCGCAGTGCTCCGCCGCATGCACCGCCCGTGCCGTGCCATGCACCGGCCGTGCCGCTCCGTCCCGCGCTCCGCCCCGCGCGCTCCCCCGTGCCCGCGGCGGCGTCATCTCCCGGCCGGATCCCCGGTGTCCTCCCCCGGCGCGGCCTCCGGCGCCGGGAACCGCCGTTCGTTCCGGTCGATCTTCGCGTCCAGTGCGGCCAGCGGGTCGACCCCCAGCACCTCGCACAACTGGAGCAGATAGGCGAGGACGTCGGCGATCTCGTCCTCGACCCGGTGCGCCGAGTCCGGCGCGTCCATGACGCGGGCCGACTCCTCGGGCGTCAACCACTGGAAGATCTCGACCAGTTCCGACGCCTCCACGCTGAGGGCGGTCGCCAGGTTCTTCGGGGTGTGGTAGGGCTGCCAGTTCCGGGCGGCCGCGAAGTCGGCCAGTCGGCGCTGAAGTCTCGCCACGTCCAGGTGTTCCGTCACGGGTCCAGGTCTACCACGGTGACTCCGGCCGCCCCGGCGGCCCATGAGGCGTCGGCGACCGCCCCGACGAACCGGATGTGCCCGAGCGCGCACATCCGCGCCGCGAGCCGCAGCAGTCCGCCGCGCTGGCGGGGGTCCAGGGCGCGGTCGAAGCCGTCGGCGAGGACGGTCAGGCCCCGCATGGCGTCGGGCACCTCCCCGGGCGCGTCGACGTCGAGCACGCCCGGCCCGGTGAGCAGCACCAGGGCCAGCGCGAGGTAGCGCAGTTCGCCGTCGCCGAGCCGGCCGGCGTCGGTGCGGATGCCGTCGCCCCGGTCGAGCACCGAGCGGACAGTGCCGTCGCCCAGCGGTTCGGCGAGCACGTCGGCCACCGGACCGCGGCATCCGTCGCGCACCGCGGCGACCAGGTGCGCGTACCGGCGTCCGCACTCCGACCTGGTGCGCAACAGGACGTCGGCGAGGTTGTCGCAGCCGGACAGCAGCCGTCCGGAGCCCCTGCGGACCGGCGCCCGCATCCGGTCGGGCCGCGGGTCGCAGGCGAAGACGGAGCGCAGGGCGAGCACGGTCTGCTCGGCGGCGGCGAGCACCCGGCGCTGTCCGTCCGTCTTGCCGGCCACCCGCAGCGGCAGGAGCGCGGTGCCGAGCCGGTCGTCCGGAAGCGGGGCGCGGGTCACCGGCGCCGACCCGGCCGTGTGCCAGACGGCCTGTACGGTGCGCCGGCCCGGATCGCGCAGCGCGGTCTGAAGGAGGGCCCGGCCGCCCGCGGTCAACCGCTCGCCCACGATGCGCAGTTCGGGCTCGGCCTGGACGGCGACGTCGAGCCGGACCGGGCCCTCGGGGCCGTCCGCCGTACAGCCGATGCGGAAACCGCGGCGGCGCTGGGCGTCGGGCCTGGCCCGCTCGGGCACGCAGGCGGCGGGGTCCGGGAAGACCTCGGCGAGCGGGGCGCCGGCGGCGAGCCGGGCCAGTGCCTCGTAGGCCCGCAGCGCGGTCGTCTTCCCGGACCCGCTGGGCCCCGCGAAGAGGGTGACCGGGCCCAGCGGGAACCCGGTCCGGCGGTGCCCGGCGAAGGCGGACAGCCGTAACTCGGTGAGGCCCGGCCGCACCACCCCCTCAGGCCGGTCCGATCGGCCAGGCCGGTCCGATCGGCCAGGCCGGTCCGATCGGCCGGGCGAGTCCGGCGGGTCCGACCGGTCCCGGGATGCCGACGGCGTCGGTGGGGCCTGGGGCGGCAGTGGGGCCGACCGCGCCGCCGGCAGGAATGCCGCCGGTGGAACCGACGGCGGCCGGTCGGCTGCGGGGCTCGCGGGGGACGGGACGGGCGCGGTGGACGCGCGGGACTCGGCCATGTCGGGACCGTAGGACCGCGGTGCCGAGGCGAACCGTTCCGCCCCCGGTGCTTTCCTACGATCGGGGGACCGTCCTCAGCCGCCGGACGCCCCCGCCTGGGCCATCAGCTCGCTGACCTCTATGCCGGGCGGCGTGAGCAGGAACACATTGCGGTCGACGCGGTGCATTCCGCTGGCCAGGCCGAAGACCACGCCCGTGCTGAAGTCGAGCACGCGCTTGGCCACGTCGGTCTCGGCTCCGGTGAGGTCGAGCAGCACGGGGATGCCGGCCATCAGGGTCTCGGCGACCTCGCGGGCGTCCGCGAACACGTTGACCCGCAGGACGACCAACCTGCGCCGCGCCTCGGTCGCGGCCTCCGGCAGCGCGCGGTGGTCCACCGCGGACGGCCAGGCGTCCCGGCCCCGCAACGGCACGACCTGGGCGAGCCCCTCCCACTGTTCGTCGGTGGCGTCGTAACGGTTCACCGGCTCCCCCCGATCTGACTCGCTCTCCATGCCTTCACCGGCCAATTCTTACGCCAAGTCACCCGTTCGGCCCAACAGCGACACGAAGCGCCACCGCTACGGCCGCACACCCCCGGGCGGATCTCTAGGCACTTGTCCGAATACGCCCCCTTCTTACTGCCCTCACACCGGACTCTTCACCTCCTGCGACACCCCGCTCACCGGCCGCTATTACCGTGCCGAATCGTGCACTTGGCAGACACACAGCTGGTGGCACCCCGGTGGCGGACACAGTCGGTGGTGTCCGCCGCCCGGGGAAACCCCGGCTCCCCCACGCAGTGGCATCGCGTTCTCACGGTCCTCGCCGATGTGAGCCTCTTCATCGGCACCCGGTCGGTCTGGACCCAGGCGGCCACGCACCACCTGGTCCTCGCGGCCGTCATCTCCCTGTGCTACGCCGCCATCCTGGTCACCGGCGTGCTGGCCCTGACGGTCCACCGGGCCGGATCGCTGGCCCGCCTCGATCTGGTGGTCCTGGTGACGGCCGTGACGCTGGTCCTGTGCAACTGGGCGATGAACCACGGCGGCGGCGACGAGGGGGCCCTCACCGCCCAGGCCGCCCGGGAACTCGCCGCCGGACACACCGTCTACGGGCAGCCCTGGCCCTGGCTGTTCCACAGCAAGGGCGTGGCCCTCACCCCGACGACGAACGGCGGCTACGACCTGACGTACGGCTATCCGCCGCTCGCCCCGATGCTGACCGCGGCGCTGCTGTGGCTCGGTCACGGCGCCGCACCCGCCACGGCGGTGACCACCGGCGCGCTGGTCGTCGGCACGGTCGTGCTGTGGCGGATGCTGCCCGCGCCCTGGCGGCCGGCGGTCACCATGGCCTGCCTGGGCTTCGGCTTCCTGCCGACGTACGCGCGGCTCGGCTATCCGGCCGTCCTCAGCCTGGCCCTGCTGATGCCGGTGGTGGTGTGCTGGCCGCGGATCGGGCTCGGCGGACGGCTGGGCGCCGCGGGGATCGCCCGGGCCGTCTGCCTGGGGGCGGCCTGCGCGGCGCAGCAACTGCCGTGGTTCGTGGCACCGTTCCTGCTGGCCGGCGTCTACGCCGTACGCCGTGGTGAGCTGGGCGGCCGGGCGGCCGGGCTGGTGGTACTGCGGCTGGTCGGGATCGCGGTCACCACCTGGCTGCTGATCAACACCTATTTCGTGGTGCAGGAACCGGGACCGTGGCTGGACGGGGTCGCGCTGCCGCTCACCCAAGGGGCGGTGCTGCACGGCCAGGGCCTGGACGACATCTCGCTGTACTTCACCGACGGCAGCGACCGGCTCGACTGGTACGGGCACGCGAGCATGCTCCTGGCGGCAGGACTGCTCGCACTGTTCGTGCTGTTCGTGCGGCGGCTGGGCCCGGCGGCGACGGTGCTGCCCTGGTGCGCCTTCTACCTGGCGACCCGTTCCCAGGACGGCTACTACCTGCTGATGACGCCGCTGTGGCTGGTGGGCGCGATCACCGCTCCGGCGGCGGAGTTCGAGCACGCCTGGCAGCCGCGGCCCGGACCGCTGGCCGGGGTGCGCCGCCGGCCCGCGCTGGCCGCCGTGAGCGCGCTGCTCGTCCTCCCCGCGCTGCTGAGCGCGGTCCTGGCGGTGACCGGCTCGCCGCCGCTGCGGATGCGGGTCACCGCGGTGCGGCACGCCTCGGCGAACGTCGTCTCGGCGCTCACCCTGCGGGTGACGAACACCGCGGGCGACGCGCTCACCCCGCACTTCACGCTCACCCAGGGCCAGGGCATGAGCAAGTACTGGTCCCTGGTGCGGGGTCCGGCGACGCTGCCCGCGCACAGCACGACGACCCTGGAGCTACGGCCGCCGGACGGCCACTACGGTCTTCCCAAGGCGAAGGCGCGGGTGCGGCTGCGCGCGTTCACGGCCACTCCGCAGACGCTGTCGAGTCAGGACGTCCATCTGCGGCAGGTCCCCGGAGGCACCGGCTGACCGCCGGCGCGGTGTTACCGTCGACGCGCACTTGCCGTCGAGGGGCCGCCCTCAGGGCGACACGGTCTCCCGGAGGACACGGCCCGCGGGCGCCCCGCCCGCACGGCACGGTGTCGCGAAGCGCACCGTCCCGGCACGGTCTCGCGGCCGGTGCGGGGTCGTGGCCGGCGCGCACCGCCGTGCGGGTGAACCGGGGTGTGCCCGGCGGTCGCGGGCGCCGGGCGGCCGGCCGCCGGGCCGTCCCTCCGCAGGGGCCCGACGCGCCCGCAGCAGCCCCTGCGGAACCCCGACTTGCCCGGGAGAAACCCCTGAAGAACCCCTGAAGGAACCTGGGCCGCCCCGAAGAGGCGCAGGTCACAATCTCTGCGAGGGCAACGTCACAGCGCGTGCTCTGCTGTCGGGTGAGCGGGCTGTCCTAGCATCCGACCATGACGGTCCTGCCTGACGACGGGCTCTCACTGGCCGCCGAGTTCCCTGACGCGACGCACGAGCAGTGGCAACGCCTGGTCGAGGGCGTGCTGCGCAAGTCGGGCAAGGAAGTCTCGGGCGCCGCAGCTGAGGACGCCCTGTCCACGACGCTGGAGGACGGGCTGCGCACCCGTCCTCTCTACACCGCGCGCGACACCGCGCCCGAGCCCGGCCTGCCCGGCTTCGCCCCCTTCGTCCGTGGCAGCCGCCCGCAGGGCAACACCGTGGGCGGCTGGGACGTACGGCAGCGGCACGCGGCGCTCGCCGACGGCGCGGTCCTCACCGACCTGGAGAACGGCGCGACCTCGCTCTGGCTGCTCGTGGGCGAGGGCGGGATCCCGGTGCCGGAGCTGCGCCGTGCGCTCGACGGCGTGTACCTCGACCTGGCACCGGTGGTCCTGGACGCGGGCCGGGACGTGACGGCCGCCGCACAGGAGTTGCTGGGGCTGTACGCCGAGCGGGGCGTCGCACCTGAGGCGACGCACGGCAACCTCGGCGCGGACCCGCTCGGGTACGAGGCCCGCACCGGTGAACGGCAGGACTTCGCCCCGGTCGCGGCGCTCGCCGAACGCTGCGCCGGCGGGTATCCGGCGCTGCGGGCGCTGACCGTGGACGCGCTGCCGTACCACGAGGCCGGCGGCAGCGCAGGGCAGGAACTCGGCGCCTCCCTCGCCACCGGCGTCGCCTACCTGCGGGAGCTGACCGAGGCCGGACTGACGGTCGAGCAGGGCTGTGCGCAGTTGGAGTTCCGCTACGCGGCCACCGCCGACCAGTTCCTGACCGTCGCCAAGCTGCGCGCGGCGCGCCGGCTGTGGGCGCGGGTCGCCGAGGTGTGCGGGGCGCCCGACGCGGGCGGGCAGGTCCAGCACGCCGTGACCTCACCGGTGATGACGACCCGCCGCGACCCCTGGGTGAACATGCTGCGGGCGACGGTGGCGACGCTGGCCGCCGGGGTCGGCGGCGCCGACGCGGTGACCGTGCTGCCGTTCGACCACGCGCTCGGCCAGCCGGACGCGTTCGCCCGCCGCATCGCCCGCAACACGTCCACGATCCTGCTGGAGGAGTCGCAGCTGGCCCGGGTGATCGACCCGGCGGGCGGCTCCTGGTACGTGGAACGGCTGACCGACGAACTCGCCCACGCGGGCTGGGAGTTCTTCCGGTCGATCGAGCGGGACGGCGGCCAGGCGGCGGTGCTGCGCTCGGGCCGGATCCGCGACGACCTGGCGCGGACCTGGCAGCAGCGCTCGGCGCGGCTCGCCACCCGGCGCGAACCCGTCACCGGGGTCAGCGAGTTCCCGGATCTGGCCGAGCGGCCCCTGGAGCGCGAGCCCGCGCCCGAGCCGCGCTCCGGCGGGCTGCCCCGGGTCCGCCGCGACGAGGCGTTCGAGGCACTGCGCGCCCGTTCCGACGCCCACCTCGCGGCGACCGGCGCCCGGCCGCGGATCTTCCTGGCCGTGCTCGGCCCGGCCGCCGCGCACAGCGCACGCGCCGCGTTCGCCGCCAACCTCTTCCAGGCGGGCGGCGTCGAGCCGGTCACCGAGGGCCGCTTCGCGGACAGCGGCGCACCGGAGGCCGTGCTGTGTTCCAGCGACGCGCTCTACGCCGAACAGGCCGGACAGGCCGCGGCGGACCTGCGGGCGGCCGGCGCCCGGCATGTGTCCCTGGCGGGCCGCCCGGCCGACCATCCGGGCGTCGACTCGTACGTCTTCGCGGGCTGCGACGCCGTCGCCGTGCTGTCCGCGACCCTCGACCGCATGGGAGTGGCCTGATGGGAATCCCCGACTTCTCCGGCATCGAACTGGGCACCCCGGACCCGGCGGGCACCGCCGCGGAGTGGGGTACGGCCGTGCGGTGGGCCACCGGCGGCGAGGCACCGGTGTGGGAGACGCCCGAGGGCATCGGCGTCAGACCGCTGTACACCGGCCGTGACCTGGAGGGCCTGGACTTCCTGGACACCTACCCGGGCATCGCGCCGTATCTGCGCGGCCCGTACCCGACGATGTACGTCAACCAGCCCTGGACGATCCGCCAGTACGCCGGCTTCTCCACCGCCGAGGAGTCCAACGCGTTCTACCGGCGCAATCTGGCGGCCGGCCAGAAGGGCCTGTCGGTCGCCTTCGACCTGCCGACGCACCGCGGCTACGACAGCGACCACCCGCGGGTGACCGGTGACGTCGGCATGGCGGGCGTGGCCATCGACTCGCTCTACGACATGCGGCAGCTGTTCGACGGCATCCCGCTGGACCGGATGACGGTGTCGATGACGATGAACGGGGCCGTGCTGCCGGTGCTCGCGCTGTACATCGTGGCGGCCGAGGAACAGGGCGTGCCGCCCGAGAAGCTGGCCGGGACCATCCAGAACGACATCCTCAAGGAGTTCATGGTCCGCAACACGTACATCTATCCGCCGAAGCCGTCGATGCGGATCATCTCCGACATCTTCGCGTACACCTCGCAGCGGATGCCCCGCTACAACTCCATCTCGATCTCCGGCTACCACATCCAGGAGGCGGGTGCCACGGCCGACCTGGAGCTGGCGTACACGCTCGCGGACGGCGTGGAGTACATCAGGGCCGGGCGGGAGGCGGGCCTGGACGTGGACGCGTTCGCGCCCCGGCTGTCCTTCTTCTGGGCGATCGGCATGAACTTCTTCATGGAGATCGCCAAGCTGCGCGCCGCGCGTCTGCTGTGGGCGAAGCTGGTCGCGCAGTTCGAGCCGGAGAACGCCAAGTCGCTCTCCCTGCGGACGCATTCGCAGACCTCCGGCTGGTCACTGACCGCGCAGGACGTGTTCAACAACGTGACCCGGACCTGTGTGGAGGCGATGGCGGCCACCCAGGGCCACACCCAGTCCCTGCACACCAACGCCCTCGACGAGGCGCTGGCGCTGCCCACCGACTTCTCGGCGCGCATCGCCCGCAACACCCAGTTGCTCATCCAGCAGGAGTCCGGCACCACCCGGGTCATCGACCCGTGGGGCGGCAGCGCCTATGTCGAGCGGCTGACGTACGACCTCGCCCGCAGGACCTGGCAGCACATCGAGGAGGTCGAGCGGGCGGGCGGCATGGCGCAGGCCATCGACGCCGGTATCCCGAAGCTGCGGGTGGAGGAGGCCGCGGCCCGCACCCAGGCCCGGATCGACTCCGGCCGCCAGCCGGTGATCGGCGTGAACAAGTACCGGGCGTACAACGACAATGGCGACGAGCAGATCGAGGTCCTGAAGGTCGACAACTCCGCCGTGCGCGCCCAGCAGATCGAGAAGCTGCGCAGGCTGCGGGAGGAGCGGGACGAGACCGCCTGCCGGGACGCGCTGGACGCGCTCACCCGGGCCGCGGACGGCGACGGCAACCTGCTGGAGCTGGCCGTGCGGGCGGCCCGCGCGAAGGCCACCGTCGGCGAGATCTCCGACGCCCTGGAGAAGGTCTACGGCCGGCACGCGGGCCAGATCCGTACGATCTCCGGCGTGTACCGCAACGAGACCGGCGAGTCCCCGTCCGTGGACCGCACGCGCGCCCTGGTGGACGCGTTCGAGGAGGCCGAGGGGCGCCGGCCGCGCATCCTGGTCGCCAAGATGGGCCAGGACGGCCACGACCGCGGCCAGAAGGTGATCGCCACCGCCTTCGCCGACCTCGGCTTCGACGTCGACGTCGGCCCCCTGTTCCAGACCCCGGACGAGGTCGCCCGGCAGGCCGTCGAGGCCGACGTGCACGTGGTCGGGGTGTCCTCGCTGGCCGCGGGGCACCTCACCCTCGTACCGGCGCTGCGCGAACAGCTGGCCGCGGAGGGCCGGGAGGACATCATGGTCGTGGTCGGCGGGGTGATCCCGCCGCAGGACGTGCCGACCCTGCTGGAGATGGGCGCCACGGCCGTCTTCCCGCCGGGGACGGTGATCCCGGACGCGGCGTACGACCTGGTGCGGCGGCTTTCGGCCGGCCTCGGCCACGACCTGTAGGGCCCCATGGCGGCTATCGATCTCGACACGTATGTGAAGGGTGTGCTCGACGGGAAGCGGGCCGTCGTGGCCCGCGCCATCACGCTCGTCGAGTCCACCCGGCCGCAGCACCGGGCGCTGGCGCAGGAGGTGCTCACCGAGCTGCTCCCGCACAGCGGCCGGGCCCGGCGGATCGGGGTGAGCGGGGTGCCGGGCGTCGGCAAGTCGACGTTCATCGACGCGTTCGGCACGCTGCTGACCTCCCTCGGGCACCGGGTGGCGGTGCTCGCCGTCGACCCGTCCTCGACCCGTACCGGCGGTTCCATCCTGGGTGACAAGACCCGGATGGAACGGCTGGCGGTGGACCCGGCGGCGTTCGTACGGCCCTCCCCCAGCGCGGGCACGCTGGGCGGGGTCGCGAAGGCGACCCGCGAGTCGATCGTGGTGATGGAGGCGGCGGGCTACGACGTGGTCCTCGTGGAGACGGTGGGTGTCGGCCAGTCGGAGACCGCGGTGGCCGACATGGTCGACTCCTTCCTGCTGCTCACCCTGGCCCGCACCGGCGACCAGTTGCAGGGCATCAAGAAGGGCGTCCTGGAGCTGGCCGACGTGATCGCCGTGAACAAGGCGGACGGCCCGCACGAGCGGGACGCGCGGACGGCGGCGCGGGAACTGGCGGGCGCGCTGCGGCTGATGCACGGCAGGGACGCGTTCTGGACGCCGCCCGTGCTCAGTTGCAGTGCCCGCGACTCGACCGGGCTCGACACGGTGTGGGAACGGCTCGAACAGCACCGGACGCTGTTGGAGTCCACCGGGCGGCTCACCGCCAAGCGGCGCGACCAGCAGGTCGGCTGGACCTGGTCCATGGTCCGCGACGAACTCCTCGGCCGCCTGCACGCCGACCCGTCCGTCCGCGCCGCGGCCCCCGCCCTGGAACAGCGGGTCAGGGACGGCTCCCTGACGGCAACGCTGGCCGCGGAAGAAATCCTGAGGACCTTCGGAAACCCGGCCCCCTGACAACGCCCCCAAAGGGGCGCGGGGAACTGCGCGACCAGCCACAACACAGGCCGCACCCGGCAACGCACCCCACCCACCCCCACAGCGCCCCGACAACACCGTCTCCGCAACGCCCCCAAAGGGGCGCGGGGAACTGCGCGACCAGCCACGACGCAGCCGCACCCGACAACGACACATCACCCACCCCCTCCCTCAACCCACGGGGCCGTGGCGGGCCGGGAACCAGCCATGTGTGACAAGAATCACTCACCACAGCAGCAGGACCGCCTCGCGCCAGGGCCGCGCCGGGAGGGCCGGTGGCCGTAGCGGCGGTCGGTCTCAGCCGCCGTCCTCAGCCGCCGCCGTAGGGACCGTCGTAGCGGCCGTCGTCGTGCCGGGGCGGTACGGGGCCCGGCGCGGTCAACCGTCGGTAGGCGGCGTGGGCGTTCACCAGGCGGGCGAGCACCGTGCCGACGAGCGTGGCGCCGAACAGACAGGACAGCCAGAACGCGTCACGCGGAGCGGCCCAGGTGAGGGTCCCCTCCGGCGGTATCCCGAAGCCGTTGAGGAGCAGCCAGCACAGCAGGGCCGTACCGGGTGCCGCCGTGAAGCGGGCGCAGAGCCCCAGCAGGGCGGCGAGCAGGGACAGCACGGTCAGCGCGAGCGTGGGCCGGTAGGGGCCCACGACGTGGTTGAGGAGGGTCACCAGCACCAACGCCCCGCCGAAGGCGCCGGCCCACACGAACGGCGTCGCGACGGGCTGGGGCACCGGTCGGGCCCCTGAGCGGAATGACACCCACTCGATCATGCTGAACGTTTCCTTCCGGTCCGGCCCGGCGCCGGGAGGTGGTACCGGGCTCCGTCGGCGATTCCGGGGTGCTGGTTAGAGTGTCACCAACCCTTTTGCAAAGGAACAGTCAAACAAGACAGGGGATCACTGTGGGCGCCGCACGCATGAGTAGGACTCCGCTGCCGGGGATCGGGGTGCGCTACGACTTGACCACGCGGGAGCAACGCCGTCTTTCGGTGGTGGCCCACCGGGACGGCTCCCGCACGCTCAGCGCGTACCGAGCGGACGACCCGGACGCCTGCGCGCTGTCGGTGCGGCTGGCCGCCGGGGAGGCGGACGCGCTCATCGACGCGCTGATGCCCAAGCACCACAGTCCGAGCCTGCTGTCGACGACCGAGCTGGGCCTGGTGGCCGAGCGGGTCGAGCTGTCGGCCACGTCGTACTGGAACGGGCGGCTGCTGGGCGAGACCAGGATGCGGACGGAGACCGGCGTCTCGATCGTGGCCGTGATGCGGCGGGCCGAGGCGATACCTTCCCCCGGCCCGGATTTCCGGCTGGCCGGCGGCGACACCCTGATCGTGATCGGTACGCATGAGGGCGTGGACGCGGCAGCCGAGATCCTCGGCCGGGAGTGACCGCCTGTGCACTCCTACGCAACCTTTCTGATCGAGTTCGGCGCGGTCCTGCTGGGCCTCGGGCTGCTGGGCCGTTTCGCCGGGCGGCTGCGGTTCTCGCCGATTCCCCTCTATCTGCTGGCCGGACTGGCCTTCGGCGAGGGCGGGCTGCTGCCGCTGGACGCCAGTGAGGAGTTCGTCGCCACCGGCGCCGAGATCGGCGTGATCCTGCTGCTGCTCATGCTGGGCCTGGAGTACACGGCGAGCGATCTGGTCTCCAACCTCAAGACCCAGTACCCGGCCGGCCTCGTGGACGCGGCGCTGAACGCGCTGCCCGGCGCGGCGATGGCGCTGTTGCTGGGCTGGGGCCCGGTCGCCGCCGTGGTGCTCGCCGGGGTCACCTGGATCTCCTCCTCCGGAGTGATCGCCAAGGTCCTCGGCGACCTGGGACGGCTCGGCAACCGGGAGACCCCGGTGATCCTGAGCATCCTGGTCCTCGAAGACCTCTCCATGGCGGTCTACCTGCCGATCCTCACCGCCCTGCTGGCCGGCACCGGGCTGGCGGCGGGCAGTGTCACGCTGGCCATCGCCCTCGGGGTCGCCGGTCTGGTGCTGCTCGTCGCGCTGCGCTACGGCCGGCACATCTCCCGCTTCGTCTCCAGCGACGACCCGGAGAAACTGCTGCTGGTGGTGTTGGGTCTGACGTTGCTGGTGGCCGGTCTCGCCCAGCAGCTCCAGGTCTCGGCGGCGGTCGGTGCGTTCCTGGTCGGGATCGCCCTGTCCGGGGAGGTCGCCGAGGGCGCGCACAACCTCCTGGCGCCGTTGCGGGATCTGTTCGCGGCGGTGTTCTTCGTGTTCTTCGGTCTGCACACCAATCCGGCGGACATCCCGCCGGTTCTGCTGCCCGCGCTCGCGCTGGCCGTGGTGACCTCGCTCACGAAGATCGCCACGGGGTACTGGGCCGCACGGCGGGCCGGGATCTCCGTGAAGGGCCGCTGGCGGGCCGGCGGCACCCTCGTCGCCCGCGGCGAGTTCTCCATCGTCATCGCCGGACTCGCCGTGACCTCCGGGATCGAGCCCTCCCTCGGCCCGCTCGCCACGGCCTACGTGCTGATCCTGGTCGTCGCCGGGCCGCTCACCGCCCGCTGGACCGAGCCGGCCGTCCGGGGCCTCGTACGGCGGTTCGGCCAGCCGGCGCCCGCGGCTTCCGGGGAGGCACCGGCCGAGGGCGCAGCGGTGGCACTGACCGAGGGCACAGCGGCGGCACCGGCCGATGACACGGTGGTGACACCGCGGGACGCCGCGGAGGATCAGGACGCGTTCGGCCGGCCGTGAGCCGTCGGGGCGGGGCGGCCGGCCCCGGTCACAGGGGCCGGCCCGGCCAGGCCAGCAGCCGGGCGCCCAGGACCGCGGTCTGGAGGGTGTAGCGGTCGCCTGGATCGGCGGGATCGATGCCGGTCAGGTCGTGGATCCGGGCCAGCCGGTAGGTCAGCGCGCGCACGCTGAGCGACAGTTCACGGGCCGCCGCGGTGGCCACACAGCCGGTGTCGAAGTACGCCGTGAGGGTGTCGAGCAGCGGCTGCGCGCCGCCCCGGGCGTGCTCCAGCGGGCCCAGCGTGTGCCGTACCAGGTCCACCAGGGCCTGCCGGTCCCGGGCCAGGACGGGGAAGACGAGCAGGTCGGCGGCGCGCAGCAGCGGATCGTCGAAGCCCATCCGCTGGGCGACGTCAAGGGCGTTGAGCGCCTCCTCGTAGCTGTGCCCGATGCCGACCGCGCCCGGCCGTGGCCGGCCCACAGAGATCTGGCTGCCCTCGACCCGGGCGTGGACGAGCTTGCCGAACCAGGTCAGTACGTCGTCCTGGTCGCCGGGGGCGATGCACACCATCCGCCCGTCCTTGGTGGTGAACAGGATGCGGCGGTTCTCGAAGCGGGCGAACAACTCGTCGGCGACCTGCCGGGGCACGGGGTCGGACTCGTCGTAGCCCTCGGGCCCGCCGGCCACCGCGACGGCGTGGGTACGGGACAGGCGCAGCCCGAACCGTTCGCAGCGCGACGCGAGTTGGCCCGGGTCGCCGCGTCCGTGCAGCAGGTCGTCGATGAACTCGCGGCGGGCGGCTTCCTCCCTGCGCACGACGTGCCGCTGCGCGCGCTCGTACCCGTCGGCGAAGGCGTCGACCGCCTGCTCCACCACGGCGAGGACACTGTCCGGGTCGGCCCCGGCGGGCCGCCCGGCGCGGCTCGCCGCGAGGTGTGCGCGCACCAGCGCCCGCCACCCGTGTCCGGCCTGAGCCGCGCGGGCGCCCAGGGCCCGCCGGGACTCGATCTCGTCGCGGGTCAGCCGGCGCCCGGTGACGGCGGCGTCCGCCAGGATCCGCGCGAAACCGTCGAGGAACACGTCCGGGGTGGCGCCGCCGACCGGCGCGGGCCGCGGTGCTCCGGGGCCGGGCCCGTCCGACTGCGCCTCCTCGTCCACCGGGAACCCGCCGTCGTCCCCCGCCTCCCCCGTCCACCCGGACTCGACCGGCGGTCCGTCCCCCGCGCCCCACGCACCGGCCCCACCGGCGCCCTCGTCCCCGGCCCACGCGCCGATCCCGCCGAAGCCCTCGCGCCCAGCCGGGGTACCGACCACTCCACCGCTCCCGTCCCCGGCCGGTACACCGGCCACACCACCGTTCCTGGCCCCGGCCCGGATACCGACCGCTCCGGTGCCTCTGTCCCCGCCTCGTGCTCCGGCGCCACCGGCGTCGTCCTCGCCCCAACCGGGCGCGCCGTTCCCGTAGGCGTCCCCGCCCCAGCCAAGCGCACCGTTCCCCTTGGCGCCCACGTGCCCGCCATGCCCGCCGGGCCCGCCGTGGTCAGCCGTTCGCACGGGCCACCTCCGCCTGCTCGGCCGCCGCGGCACCGGCGACCGCACGCCGTGATCCTGGGGACACCCGGCGGCGGAGGGGTTCGGTCCAGCGGGCCGCGAGCGGTCCCAGGACGACCAGGATCAACACGTAAGCGGTGGCGAGGGGACCCACGCGTGGCTCGGCGGCGACGGCGAGTCCGGCGATGACGATGGAGAACTCGCCGCGGGCGACGAGGGTGCCGCCGGCCCGCCAGCGGCCCTTCACGGAGATCCCGGCCCGCCGTGCGGCCCAGTACCCCGTGGCGATCTTCGTGAGCGAGGTCACCACGGCCAGCGCGAGCGCGGGCAGCAGAACCGGCGGGATGTCCGCCGGATTGGTGTGCAGACCGAAGAACACGAAGAACACCGCCGCGAACAGATCCCGCAACGGCGCCAGGAGGTTGTGCGCGCCCTCGGCGACCTCCCCGGACAGGGCGATCCCGACCAGGAACGCACCGACCGCCGCCGAGACCTGGAGCTGCTGGGCGAGACCGGCCACCAGCAACGTCAGACCCAACACCACCAGCAGCAGCATCTCGGCGTTGTCGGAGGAGACCGCGCGGCTGACCGTACGGCCGTGCCGCAGCGCGACGTACAGCACGGCGCCGACCGTGCCCAGCGAGATCAGCAGGGTGAGGGTGCCGCGGGCCAGGCTCACCCCGGCGAGCAGGGCGGTGAGGATCGGCAGGTAGACCGCCATGGCCAGGTCCTCCAGGACGAGTACTCCGAGGATGACGGGGGTCTCCCGGTTGCCGATCCTGCGCAGGTCGCCGAGGACCTTGGCGATCACTCCGGAGGAGGAGATCCAGGTGACCCCGGCGAGCGCCACGGCGGCGACCGGGCCCCAGCCCAGCAGCAGCGCCATCGCCGCGCCGGGCAGCGCGTTGAGGACGAAGTCGACCGCCCCGGAGGGGAATTGGGTCTGGAGGGTGGTGACCAGTTCGGAGGCGCTGTACTCCAGGCCGAGCAGGAGCAGCAGCAGGATCACACCGATCTCGGCGCCGGTGGCGACGAACTCCTCACTGGCCGTCAGGGGCAGGATGCCGCCCTGCCCGAAGGCGAGTCCGGCGAGCAGGTAGAGGGGTATGGGCGAGAAGCCCACCCGCCCGGCGATACGGCCCAGCACGCCCAGGACCAGGATGATCGCCCCGAGTTCGATGAGCATGGCGGTGGTGTCGTGCACGGGCGTCTGACCTCCGTCGATCGGTTCGGTGGCGGCGTCTGTCCCTTCGCGGGTACCGGGCGCCGGTCGCGGGCGCCGGTTCCGTCGCACGTGCGCGTGTCCGGGGTTGCGTTGCGCGTTCTCGTGTCCGGTGCCGTTGCTCGTGCTCACTTCGGGTGCCGTGGCGCGTGCTCATGTCCGTCGGCCGGCCCCGCGGCCTGGTGCCGTCTCGTGGCGAGGGCCGGAGGCGGGCGGGCCGGTGCGGGGCGGTGCGGTGTGCGAGCCGCGGGGCGGCCCGTCGCGGCGGAAGGGGAACCGGGTGGGCTGCGGATACGGGACGTCAGCGCGAGCGGTGGTCGCTGAGGGCGGCGCTGTCGGTATCAGGAACGCTGTCGCGGGCGGTGTTGTCGACGCGGACCGGGACGGCGGTACGCGCACGGACGACTCGGTCCATCTCACGCCCCCATCACGTCGGCCGGAAACCGGCGACCACCAACGACTGAGCACACAAACACCCAACGGAATGTAAGGGCTCGGTAAAGAAGTCTATCGCACGGCAGAACGAGCCCTCAGGGGAACTCCGGCGTCGGCACCCGAAGGCACCGACCCCCGCGCGCGGAGACGTCGTCGACCGCACGGAGACGTCAACCACACGAAGCCACCGACCACCACACGGAAACGCCAGCCGCACGAAGCCACCGGACACCGCGCAGAGGCATCGGCCGCACGAAGCCGTCGACCACCCGAGAACGTCACCGGTGAGGCGCACGGCCTCACTGCGGCGGCCCTCGGTGTCCGCCCCGGGCGCGGTCCGCGCTGCGGGCCCGGTCGGGGTCGAGCAGTTGCACGGCGATGCCCATGACCACGAGCCCGGCGGCGATCAGCAGCCCGTGGGGCAGGAAGACGCCCGCGGCGAGCGCGGCGCCGCCGGTCGCGAGCCCCCACCAGGCGCCGGTGCGCCGGTACTCGCGGGGCCGCGCGGGGCGCCCGGCCCCGAGCCCGCGGGCGAAGCGGGGGTCATCACGCTCCAGCCGTGCGGCGAGGTCGAGCAGACGTTCCTCGTCGAACTGGGTCACGGCTCCATCCCTCCCGAACCCGACACGGTCGGCGAGCCGGCCCGTCACTCCTGACCCGACCGGCCCGTCCGGACCTCCAGGCTCTCCCCCGCCCGCGGCCTGCCGCCATCAGGTTCGGCCCTCATCTTCCTGGTGGTTGCCCCGCACAGGAGCCCTCACGCATACCGGGCGTCCGGACCGGAAGTTGGCGCCCAGGCAGAACAGCAGCAGCACCAGCCCGAGCGCGGACAGCATCTCGAAGTCATGGGCGTCCTCGACGAGGACCGGGCCGGGAGTGTGCGGGCCGAGCAGCAGGCCGGCGAGCATGAACAGCGGAATCGTCGGAAGCCCGATCCGGCCGCCGAGCCGGGCGAGCAGTGCGGCGGCCACGAAGGCACCGCCCATGGCGAGCAGCGTGTCGGCATGTCCCACAGGCCACCGCCTTCCGCACCACGGGCTCGGGACGACTGGAGGCGACGACGGAGACGGCGACGGAAACGACGGCGGAGACGACGAGAACGCCGACCGGAACGCCGACCGGAAACGGACTGCCGCGGCGGTCTTTCGCCATCCCCGCACGCGTCCCACGGCACACCCCCCCCACCCTCACCCGCCCATGCCCCGGACCGCCATCGGTGCCGACCCCCATTTCTCCCGCGGGCCGACCCCCATCCCGTACCCGCACCGTACCCCTACAAGCAGGGAAAGCCCAGGTCAGAGGCCCAGGGTGGTGGCAGCCCCCTGGGGTTGCTGGGGACAGCCCCCGGCCGCTTCGGGTGCCTGGCAGGCTGTCTCGGCCGGACCGCCGTCCCGAGACTCGACAGCATGACGATCTCGACCGATTCCTCCGTCGCACCCGCAGGATCCGCAGCACCCGCGGCGTCCGCGGCGCCGGCTTCCGTGGCCCGCCCCCGCACGGCTGCCTCCGGCTCCGCCGCCGGGCCGGGCAGCGACTTCGCCAGGCTCTCCCAGCGCATCACCGACGCGGGCCTGCTGAAGCGGCGCCCCGGCTACTACACGGCACGGCTCGGCCTGGTGATCGCGCTGCTCGCGACGGGCTGGGGAACCTTCTTCGCACTCGGTGACACCTGGTGGCAACTGGCGGTCGCCGCCTTCCTGGCCCTGATATTCGGCCAGGTCGCGCTGGTCGCCCACGACCTGGCGCACCGGCAGGTGTTCCGGCGGCGCCGGCCGAGCGAGACCTGGGGCCGCCTCTTCGGCAACCTCGGCATCGGCATGAGCTACGGCTGGTGGATGAACAAGCACACCCGCCACCATGCCAACCCCAACCACGAGGAACTGGACCCCGACGTGGCCCCGGACATCCTGGTGTGGTCCACCGAGCAGGCCCGCAACAGCCGGGGCATCGCCCGGATCATCGGCGGCCACCAGGCGTTCCTGTTCTTCCCGTTGCTGACGCTCGAGGGCTTCAACCTGCATGTGGCGAGCGCGCGGGCGCTGCGCTCGCCGTCCATGAAGAACCGGCTGCTGGAGGGCGTCCTGTTCTTCCTGCACCTCGCGGCCTACCTGTCCGCGCTGTTCCTGGTGCTCTCGCCCGGCAAGGCGGTGGCGTTCCTCGCGGTGCACCAGTGCCTCTTCGGTGTCTACCTCGGCTGCACCTTCGCCCCCAACCACAAGGGCATGCCCACGTTCACGGGTGACGAACGGCCCGACTTCCTGCGCCGCCAGGTGCTCACCTCCCGCAACGTGCGCGGCGGCCTGTTCACGGATGTGATGCTCGGCGGCCTCAACTACCAGATCGAGCACCACCTCTTCCCCAGCATGCCCACGCCCCACCTGCGGCGGGCCCAGGTCGTCGTGCGCGAGTACTGCGCGGAGATCGGCGTCCCGTACCACGAGACCGGGCTGTTCCGGTCCTACCGCGAAGCGCTCACCCACATGCACCGCATCGGGGAACCGATCAGGCGGCAGCGCCGGACGTCCTGACGACGCTGCCCTGGCCCCTGACCGTCAAGTGGCCTGCCTGCTCCGGGCGTTGGCCTCGGCGACCAGCTCCCGCAGCAGTTCGTCCTGAGTCAGCCGCCGGATCAGCTCCGGGTCGGCGTCCCAGGCCCGGCCACCACCGAACGGGGACACCCGGAGATACGGCCCCACCCGCCCCGTGACCCTCCCGGAACGACCCTGCCCCTTGTCGTGAACCGCCTCCCCGACGCCGGGCACCTCCTCCTCCGTCATGAGGCGACCCCCCTGAGGATCACGTCCGCGATCATCAGCGCCACGGGGGCGGAGCAGACCCCGAGGTGGACGAGCGCGTACCGGGCCTCGCCCTCGCGGTCGTCGGCCCACGGGGTACGGATGTCCATGGCGGGCAGTTGGATACCGGCCCGGCTCAGGGCCGAGGCGAGGGTGTCCCGGGCGTCGAGGGCTTCCTGGACCTTGGGCACACGAGGTTCCGGGGGCCCGGTGACGATGGTGGTGTGCTCCGGGGTGGTCGCTGCGTCGGTGCGTCGAGGTGTGGGGGGCATGAGCGTCCTTGTCGGTACGGTTCCGGCGAATCCCTGAAGCGGCTACGCGGCCTGGATTACGCTGCGTAGTCCGGGTGTTACGAGAATGCGCCCGAACAGGACCGGCTCACGCCGTGGCCGGGCCCTCTTTCCCGGCCCCCCGGAGCAGGTGCCACATCTTCCACAGGGCCGAACGCACATCTCGGAGGACGCGGTATGCCGCAGCGACGCGCCATCACCGGACGCAGTCAGGAACCACGCCAACGGTTCGCGGAGGAACTGCGCACCCTCCGGGCGGCCGGCGGGATGAGTCTGCGGCAACTCGGCGAACGGCTCGGCTGGGACTGGTCCCTGTTCGGCAAGATGGAGAAGGGCGAGACGCTGGGCAGTCCCGAGGTCGCCCAGGCCCTCGACCAGCACTACGGAACACCGGGCCTGCTACTGGCCCTGTGGGAACTGGCCGCCGGGGACCATACGCAGTTCCGGGAGCGGTATCGGCGGTACATGACGCTGGAGGCGGAGGCGGTGAGCCTGTGGCACTTCGCGGTGAGCGTGCTGCCGGGGTTGTTGCAGACACCGGGCTACGCGCGAGAGGTACTGGCGGCGGGCGGACTGCTGGGCAAGGAACTTGAGCAGCAGGTCGACGCGCGGATGGGGCGGCGGGAACTGCTGGAAGGCCAAGGTGCCCCGAAGTTCCGCACGATCCTCTCCGAGGCAGTTCTGCGCGTGGCCTTGCTGAACACGCCCGAGTGGCGAGGCCAGTTGGACTACCTGGTCAAGGTGGCGGAGCGACCGAACATCACCATCCAAGTACTGCCGTTCAGCGCGGGTCCGTATGGACTGGACAGCACTGACCTGTGGTTCCTGCGGATGCCCGAAGGTCGTACGGTGGCGTACACGGAGAACGCATACAGAGGCGAACTGATCGAGGAGAACGCCGCCGTCGAACGACTGCAAGGCGCCTACGATGCAGTGCGCGACCTGGCATTGTCCCCGGCCGATTCGCGGAAATTCGTCCTGCGCATGTTGGAGGAAACACCGTGCGAACCACCGAACTGACCAAGTTGGCATGGCGCAAGAGCAGCTACAGCAACTCTGACGGCGGCGCATGCGTCGAGATCTGTGGTGGCCTCGACGCCGTCGTCCCGATACGCGACAGCAAAGTCCCCCACAGGCCGGCCCTCATCATCCCCAACACCAGTTGGTCCGCCTTCATCACCGCCCTGAAGGACGGGAATCTGAGCTGATGCCCTGGCGCAAGAGCAGCTACAGCAACCAGGACGGCGGCGAGTGCGTCGAGATCTCCGACGCCCACGCCACCGCCGTCCCCGTACGCGACAGCAAAACCCCCCACAGCCCGGCGCTCGTCATCCCCAACGACAGTTGGTCCGCCTTCATCACGGCAGTGAAAAGTGGCAAGTTGAGCGGCTGAGCGACTGAGCGGCGACGCGGGCTCAGTCGGCCGGGCGGCTCAGGAGGTCGGAGACCTGGTCGCCGATCGCCGTCCAGGCGTCGGCCGGGAGGTCGCCGAAGTGCTGCCTCCGCAGGGCACGCAGCACCTCCGCCGTGTCGGTGTCGGTGGCGCACGCCGCGCTGCCGCCGAGTACGTCGTAACCGTCACGGACGGCGACCCGGAGCCGCCTTCCGGTACCGGTGTCGGCGTGCAGTGCCGTGGCGACGACCAGCGGCGGCGGGCCGCCCGGCTCGCCCGGCAGTTTGCGGTACGCGCTGGCGACCGGTTCGCGCCAGTGCAGGCTGAGCAGCAGCGGGCGCTTGGCGGTGACCTCGGCCAGGTCGGTCTCGTGGACGCCGTCGGCTCCCAGGATCCGGGCGCGGGCGTCCAGGACGAGGGCCGCGGGCAGTAGACACCGCAGGGCGCTGCCGACGATGTTGCCGCCGACCGTGGCGGTGCGGCGTACGGCGCCGGTGCCGATCGTGGCGGCGGCCAGGCGCAGCACGTCGGGCAGCCGGTCGTCGATCCGGTTCAGCACCACGGCGCCGCCCAGCGTCTCCCGTCCGATGACGTTGGCTTCCGGCAAGTCCCTTAGTGACATGGCGTGTTGGGGGAAGCCGTCGCGTTGCCAGGTGGCCCACACCAGCGTCGCTCCGCCGATCGGGACGGACTCCTCGGCCAGGCATTCCTGGGCTTCGGACACGGAGGTGGGAAACCGCAGCTGCACCGCAAACGACCTTCCTTCCGGGGCGAGTTGGGAGCTGGGCGGGCGAGAGATCGACCATCGTCCGCCGACACGGCGCAGTTTCTCCGCACGGAAGGGGGCGCGTACAGGGCTCACACAAGCATGCGAAGGAATGCTCCGGCGCCGCGTCGCCCTGCCACCCGCGCCTTCCCGCCGCCGTAGCACCATGGCACGTGACCAGCGGCTCTGCGTGCGTTCCGGGGGCGGGCGCGAGATGCGCCCGTGGGTGGTCGAGTCCGGCGGCGGTGTCGGCCGAACGGCCGACAGACCTGCGCGCGCCGGACGCGTCGGCGCACGCCGGAACGCCGGGGGTGGTGCCCTTCCGGGTACCACCCCCGGCGTTCCCGTGCCGTTCGGGTCGGCCAAACGGTTCACACGCTCAGTGCGACCGCGGCACCGACGCCTCCGAGACCGAGGGCGAGAGCGGCTGCGGCCCACCCGCCGGCCCGCCACGGGAAGATCCGGTCCAGGGCCAGCCGGCCGGGGCCGGCGGCGGTGATGGCGAGGGCGACGACGCAGATGGAGACGCTGTACTCGACGCCGCCGTTCTGGATCCACAGGCCGTGGGCACCGCTGACGGTGGCCATGGCGTTGATCATCACGCCGATGACGGCGGCGGTCGCGAGCGGGGTGAACAGTCCGACCGCCAGGCCGAGACCGCCGACGAGTTCGGACAGACCGCCGATGGCGGCGAAGACCTCACCGGGGTGGTAGCCGAGGGCGTCGAAGGTCTTGCCGGTGGCCGCGAGTCCCGGACCCCCGAAGATGCCGAACACCTTCTGCGCGCCATGGCCGGCCATCAGCAGCCCGAAGGTCAGCCTGACCAGCAGCAGCATCCAGTCCCTGGTGCACAGCCGCGCCACCCCGCCGGTGACGTGCCGCGCACGCGGAGGGTGCACCGGGCCGCTCCCGGCGACAACGGCGGCCTCCCGGACCCTCGTCACGGGGGCGGGCATCTCGGCGAGGGACAGGGCACGGGGATCGCCGAAGGGGTGGATACGCAGTGCACGCATGACGGCACCTTTCTCATGGGGGATGGATTTGTCCGCCCGCCGGTGGCGGGTCCCCCCACATCACCGAGCATCACTCGGCCACCTCATCTTGTCCAGCGGCAATCTTCGATAGATTTCATCTCTGACTGAGATGATGTGTGCGAGATCCGGCCCGGGGCCGGTGGCCTCATCCGATCGGGCGAAAGCGGACCCGCACGCGTCCCACCCACCCCCCGTAAGGGGAGGAAAGGGAGCATGGCCGTTACCGCACAGATCGACAGCACCCGCCCGGTGGCGACGCTCATCAACATCTTCACCGTGTCCCCCGAACGCCAGGACGAACTGGTCGCGCTGCTCGCCCGCGCCACCGAGGAGACGATGAAGCACCAACCCGGCTTCATCCGCGCCAACTTCCACGCCTCCAAGGACGGCCTGCGCGTCATCAACTACGCCCAGTGGGAGTCCGAGGAGCACTACCGCGCGATGCTCGCCAACCCCGAGGCCCGCGTCCACATGGACCAGGCAGCGAAGATCGCCACCGACGTACAGCCACGTCTGTTCCAGGTGCGCTCGACACACGGCACGGACACGCCGACCGGCTCGTGACACCCGCGACCGGCCGACGGGCACGGGGCGGGCGACCGGACACCCCGGCACCCGGCGGCCATGTCCGGACCCGCCCTCACCCCGACCGGAACACGGACCCGGCCCCGCCCCTCACTCCAGCCGGAACATGGACGTCGAGGCGTTCAGACGGACCGGGATGCGCCCTTCCCGCAACTCCCACAGGAAGGGCCCGTCGAAGGTACGCAGCCCGCGTCTGGCCAGGGGCTCGTTCCTGAGCAGGGTCACGGCTTCGTCGGCGGTCGCGGTGTTCAGGATGGTGAGGCCGTCGCCGACCTGCACGCCGGGTTCGACGAAGGGCCCGGAGGCCCACAGCAGTCCGCGCTCCTCCAGGTCCGTCATATAGCGCAGGTGGTCCGCGACGTAAGGCGTGATGACTTCCGGTGCGGCGACCCGACGGTTGACGGCCGCGTACAGCCGCTTCTTGATCATGGGGGCGAGAAGCTGTTCGACGTCGTGCTGGGACCCGGCCATGGCATTGCCCTCCGTCGCAAGCGATCACATTCAGTGTGCTGCAAGAAGTGGCGTATGTCCCGGAAGTCGATCTCGGGGCTGCGTGAGCGCCGGGTGCCGCCGCCAGGGGCGAGCCGACCGGCCCGGCTCGCGCTACTTGCCTCTTACGTCAACGTCAGGTTTTAGCGTGACTGACGTGCGCCTCACCGGGGGCTTTCTCCCGGTTCGCCTCCTGACCCACAAGGGCTCGAACGACGGGCGCGCGCGAAACGCATCCCCTGTCCCAAGACAGCCTGACCCGCCACCCCACGCACCGCACCACACCTGGAAGAAGCACACGCATGACCACGTACAAGACGACCGGTCTCACCGGCCCCCCGTCCACCCCGACCGTGTCGGTCAAGCCGGTCGTGCTGCCCGCACCGCAGCGCGGCGAGGACCTGCACATACGTGTCTCGGCACCGGTCACCGGCAGCAACCTGCCGATCGTGCTGTTCGCGCACGGATTCGGCTCGCACCTGGACGGCTACGCACCGCTGGTCGACCACTGGGCCTCCCACGGCTTCGTGGTGATCCAGGCCACCCACCTCGACTCCAGGCGCTTCACCGTGGCCGCGGACGATCCCCGCAAGCCCCACCTGTGGCGCTACCGCGTGCAGGACATGAAGCGGATCCTCGACGCACTCGACACCCTGGAGGCGTCCGTGCCCGGCCTGGCCGGCCGGACGGACCACAGTCGCATCGTCGCGGCCGGACACTCCTTCGGCGGCCAGACCGCGGGCATCCTCGTCGGTCTGCGCGTCAGGGATCCGCAGACCGGCATCGTGGAGGACATGTCCGACTCCCGGGTCATGGCCAGCATCCAGCTGGCCACAGCCGGCAAGGGCGGCGAGGAACTGACCCCCTTCGCCGTCGAGAACGCTCCCTGGCTGCGCGACCAGGACTTCTCCCAGGTCACCGCACCTGGACTCGTCGTCGCCGGCGACAAGGACGAACTCCCGCTCTCCACCCGGGGCCCGTCCTGGACGACCGACCCGTACACCCTCAGCCGCAGCGGCAAGAGCCTGCTGACGGTCTACGGCGGCCGGCACTCCCTCGGCGGCATCTCCGGCTACGAGGCAGCGGAGACCACCGACGAGGATCCCGGCCGCGTCGCCCTCGTCCAGCAGGTCACCCTCGCCTACCTGCGCCACGTCACCGGCACCGACCACGCCGACTGGGAAACGGCGCAGGCCGCCCTCGCCGGCGACTCCCACCCGCTGGGACGACTGGAATCGAAGTAACCACCCGCGCCGGACCCGGCTCGCGCACCCACCCGC
This sequence comes from Streptomyces sp. NPDC001270, assembly GCF_042896695.1. Lineage (NCBI taxonomy): Bacteria > Bacillati > Actinomycetota > Actinomycetes > Kitasatosporales > Streptomycetaceae > Streptomyces > Streptomyces sp. NPDC001270. The sequence goes on from NZ_JBIAXM010000005.1 coordinate 319,161, forward strand.
GAAGCAGAAGCCGGGTGACGAGGTCCGGGTCCTCGATGTCCGCCACCGTCGCCGACGGCCCACCCACACCGAGGCGTTCGGGCGCCGATGCCGGTCGGTGCGCGCGAGCCGTCAGCGATGGCGGCGGGTGTTGAGCCGGCCGGCCTGACGGGGCAGGTGGTCGCGCTCGGCGAGGTTGGCCGCCTTCCCGGCCGCCTCCGTGTGCGGCCGGGCCGCCGTCGCCGGGTCGCCGTCACGCTCGTGGAGGTACGCGGCCACCGCGGCGTGGCGGGGCAGTGCGGTGTCCAGTTCCGCGAGCGCCGCCGGCCCGGCGGGCGGTCCGTCGGCCTGACCGACGGCGACCGCGCGGTTGAGCCGGACGACCGGGCTGCCGGTCAGGCGGGCGAGTTCGTCGTACCGCTCGACGATCTGCGCCCAGTCGGTCTCCTTGGCGCTCTGCGCGTCGGCGTGGAGTGCCGCGCGGGCGGCCTGGGCCTGGTACTCGCCCAACTGGTCGCGGGCGAGGGCCCCCTGCAAGATCCTGACGCCCTCGGCGATCAACTCGGTGTCCCACAGGCCACGATCCTGCTCGGCGAACGGCGCGATGCTGCCGTCGGGCTCGGTCCGTTCCTCACGCCGGGCGTACTGGAGCAGCATGAGGGCGAGCAGCGCCGCCACCTCGGGGTGGTCGGTCGCCGCGGCGAGCTGCCGGGTGAGCCGGATGGCCTCGGCGGCGAGGTCGACGTCGCCGGAGTAGCCCTCGTTGAAGATCAGGTAGAGGACGCGCAGCACGGTGGCGACGTCGCCGGGCTGGTCGAACCCCACGCCGGAGACCCTGCGCTTGGCCCGGCTGATCCGCTGCGCCATGGTCGCCTCGGGCACCAGGTAGGCGCGGGCGATCTGGCGGGTCGTCAGCCCGCCGACGGCGCGCAGCGTGAGCGCGACCGCCGACGACGGCGTCAGTGAGGGATGGGCGCACAGGAAGTAGAGCTGGAGCGTGTCGTTGACGGCCGGAACCGGCCCGGGCGGCGGCTCCTCGTCGACGAGGTCCCCACGCCGGCGCCGGGCAGCGTCCGCCCGGGTCGCGTCGAGGAAGCGCCGCCAGGCCACGGTGACCAGCCAGCCCTTCATGTCCCGCACGGCGTCCGGCCCGCTCGCGGAGTTCGGGGAGGATCCGCTCGGCCAGACGCGGAGCGCCTCGGCCAGCGCGCCCTGCACGGCGTCCTCGGCCGCCGCGAAGTCGGCTCCGCCGCGGACGAGGATCCCGAGCACGCTCGGGACGAGCCTGCGGAGCAGTGCCTCGTCCATGGCAGAGGTCACTCCGTCACCATGGGCGGTGCGGCCAGGAAGGAGCGCACCTCGATCCACTCGTGGAGCGGTTTCCCGGCCGCCCCGGGGGCCGCCGACAGTTCCCCGGCCAGTTCGAGGGCCCGCTCGTGGCGGTCGACGTCGACCACCATCCAGCCGGCGATGACGTCCTTGGTCTCGGCGAACGGGCCGTCGGTGACCGGCGGGCGCCCCGCGCCGTCGTACCGCACCCACGTCCCCTCGGGCGCGACGGCCTGAGCGTCGACGAACTCGCCGGTGCCTTCCAGCCGGGCCGCGAAGTCCTGCATGTACCGCACGTGCGCCGAGACCTCCTCGGGCGTCCACTGGTCCATCGGCACGTTGTTCACCGGAGGCGGGGCGCCGCGGTAGTGCTTGAGCAGCAAGTACTTGGCCATCGTGGTTCTCCTCGGTACTGGTGCGCCCCATTGTGGTTCGCGTTCGTCCCGGGGACGGAGCCGGGTCACGGATTCTCGACATCACCGTCCGAGATTTTTTCGGCTTCCCCTCGATCCGCCTGTCCGGCGTCGACGGGCAGCCCTGCCGCGAAGAGGTCGAAGGACCGGTCGAGGAGGTCGGCCAGGCCGGACTGGCCGGTGTCCGGGTCCCAGGCGACGAAGGAGGCGCGCAGGGCGGTCACCGCGGCACCGGCGGCCAGCTGGGGGTAGAGGCTGCTGGGCGGAACGGCCAGGCGTTCGGCGAGCACCCCGGCGAGCAGGTCCTCCATGTGGTGCAGGTTCTGGGCCAGGCGGCCGACCAGGTCCGGGTGGGTGGTCAGCAGCTTTCTGCGCGCGGGCCAGTCGCCGGAGGTACCGACGCCCGGGAGGGTCTCCTGCATGGCGCGCCGCAGGGCGGTCAGGGGGTCCTCGTCCGGCGGACGCAGGGCCAGGCGGGCGGTGGCCTCGCGGCTGAGCCAGGGGTCCCAGGCGAAGAGCGGCTCCTCCTTGCTGTCGAAGTAGTTGAAGAAGGTGCGCGGCGAGACTCCGGCGGCCGCGCAGATATCCGGCACGGTCACGGCGGAGGGGCCGCGTTCGAGGGCCAGGGCGATCGCCGCGCGGCGCAGCTCCGCCCGGGTGCGGGCCTTCTTCCGCTCGCGGAGCCCCGGCTCCCGCTCGCCCGCCACCATGGTCCTCCGGCCTCCGCACGCGCTCTCGACCTCGTCGTCGAGCGCAGCCTACCTGCCGCGATACATAACTGCAGGCGTGCATGTTTGCACGAATGCAAGATTTGTTAGGCTCGCGGGCATGGACGAGGCGTTGAAGCAGGAACACACGACACAGGTGGGCGCGACCGTTCGCGCGCTGATGGGGAATCTCTGGCTGCCGGCCGTGTTCCTCGCCGGCCTGCTCTTCTGTTACCTGCCGGCCTTCCACCACGCCGCACCGCACGGCGTCCGCATCGCGGTGGCCGCGCCCGCGCACACCACCTCCACCCTCCAGGCCGCGTTCGACCGGACCGCGCCCGGCGCCTTCGACCTGCGCCAGGCGGACAGCGTCCGGACGGCCCGGGAGGCGGTCCTCCACCAGGACACGGTCGCCGCGTGGCAGCCCGACACCCACCATCCGCAGCTCTACCTCGCGAAGGCCGACGGCAGCTCGCTGGAAACCCTCGTGGAGAACGCCGTCGGCGCGGCCACCGCCGCTCAGCACCCCGAGGCCGCACCGCAGTTGCAGGTGCACGAACTGGTACCGACCCTCCCCGGCGACACCTCCGGCACCACCGGCCTCTACCTCGCGCTGGCCTGCACGCTGCCCTGCTACTTCATGGTCGTCTCCCTGCAACGGGCCGGCTTCAGCCGCCGCAAACAGGTACTGACCTACGTCTGCGGCGCACTGGTCATCGCCGGGCTCACCTACGTCGTCCCGGCCTACGGCTACCACGCCGTGACGAAGAACCCGCTGATCCTGCTCTACCTCTGTCTGATGGCCGAGGCGGTGACGCTGACCTCGTTCGGTCTCGTCGCGTTCTTCGGGCGGTTCTTCCCGGCCGTCGCGGTCGTCGTCTTCATGATGCTGGGGATGCCCAGCAGCGGGGGAACCGTGGCGACCGACATGGTGCCCGCGTTCTTCAGATTCCTGCATCCGGTGCTGCCGATGGGCAACGTGGTGGACGCGGTGCGCGACATCGGGTACTTCCACCACGAGAACCTGCTGCGGCCCACTCTGGTGCTGTCCGCGTGGATCGCGCTCGGGTCCCTGCTCATCCTGCTCGGCTGGGTGAAGGAACTGGTCCGGACGCCGGCGGAGCGCGCGCAGGCCCTGCCGCCGGCCGCACCGGTCGACGACCCCACCATGGAGATGCCGCTGTGCACCCTCACCGGCCGCGCCACCGATCGCAGCGGCCTGCCGCTGGCCGGTGCGACGATCACCGTCACCACGGAGCACGGCCGCGGAATCCTGCGCACCACCACCACGGCCGACGGCTCCTACACGGCGGCCAACCTCAACCCCGGCTCGGTCATCGTGCTCGCCACCGCCCCGGGGCACCTCCCCTCCGTCACCCGCGTCCGGCTCCACTCGATCCGGCCCGTCCACTACCAGGACTTCAGCCTCGACACCCGGTACGCCCCGGAGGGGCTGCTGCCGGTCTAGGAACGGCCGACGGAAACGGCCGCGCACGGAGCCCTGCCGTGTCGGGCCGCGACCTCACGGGTTCCTCCTCCGGGTCCGCGGCTGCCGCGAGGACAGCGGGACCGGCGTGAACATGGGCAGCTCCTGGTCCGGCGTCAGCGCGGTCGGACCGTACAGCCAGTCCACGAACGCGTAGTCGTCGGTGTCGCGGGCGCGCAGCAGTTCGTTGCGCTGCTCGCGGGCCGCCCCGTCCAGGTGCCGCAGCTCGCCCCACGTGCGGGACGTGGTCAGCACGCGGCGGCAGTGCTCCGGGCGGACGGCCTCGTACGCGGCGGTGGCCGCGTCCCAGCCGACCGTGCCGTCCGCGGCGCGGTTGCGGGCGACGTGCTCGCCCAGCACCCAGCCGTCCTCGATGGCCATGATCGCGCCCTGCCCGAGGTACTGCAGCGGCGGGTGCGCGGAGTCGCCGAGCAGCGCGATCCGGCCGTGGGTCCAGGTCATGATCGGGTCGCGGTCGGACATCCGCCACCGCTTGTCCCGCCACATGAACGGCAGGCCGTCCCGGACGAAGCCGCAGGCCCCGGCGAAGGCGGTGTCCAACTCGTCCGGCGTGCCCCAGTCCGCCTGCCCGGCCAGCGCCTTGGGCGACTCGAAGACCGCCACCTGGTTGAGCAGTTCGCCGCCGCGCAGGCCGTAGTGGACGAAGTGACAGGCGGGCCCGACGTGCACCACGACCTCGTCGAGGTCCACGGACCGCGCCCGCGGCAGCCCCGTGGGGACGGTGCCGCGGTAGGCGACGTAGGCCGAGGCGACGGGCTCGTCGTCGACGAGCAGCCCGCGGGCGAGGGAGTGCAGGCCGTCGGCCGCCAGGACGACGGCCGCCTGCCGGATCTCGCCGGAGGCGAGGGTCACGCGGGCGCCGTCGCCGGTGTTCTCGTACGCGGTCACCCGCGCGTCGTTGATCAGCTCGACACCGGCGCGTTCGCACCCGCGCAGCAGCAGGTCGTGCAGGTCGCTGCGGTGGATGACCAGGTACGGGTGGCCGTAGCGCCGTCCCAGGTCCCGCAGGTCGAGCCGGGTCAGCTCGGCACCGTCGACGGCGTCCCGCATGACCATCGCGCCCGGGACGACACCGAGGTGCCTGGCCTCCGCCAGCAGGCCGTAGTCGTCGAGGATGCGGGTGCAGTTCGGCGCGAGCTGGAGGCCGGCGCCGACCTCGCCGAGGGCGGCGGCGCGTTCCAGCAGGCGGACGTTCAGCACCTGCCGGGTCAACGAGAACGCCGCGCCCAGGCCGCCGATGCCGCCGCCGACGACGATCGCATCAGTGTGGGACATGACTCACCTCTCACAGCCACGGGCCCGAGCCGGGGGAGCGCCCCGGGCGGCGACGATCTCGTCGGGGCGACGACGTAGGACCAACCGGAGCGGACGCCTCCCACGCCTTGGCCCGCGTCCACTCGACGGCACGACGGCACGACGGCACGACGGTCGCGGATCGGCGACCGGCTGGGCCGGCCGGTCGCATCCCGCCGGAATCCGTTCCCTGGACGACGTCCGAGTTCGTCAGGTGCCCACCCGTCACGGAGGACGGACGGCGACGGCTTGTTCCCTGTAGGCACTGTAGGCACCGTGGTCACGGCAGTCACCGCGGAGCCGCGGCGGACCAGGGCACGCGGGTGGCAGGACGCATCGACTGTGCATCGCTCTACGACGACACGTTCAGGCGCTCACCTCGGCTCACGCGGCTCACCTCGGCTCACCTCGGGCTCACGCGGCGAGCATCCGGTCGTCCCGCAGGCAGCGGCGCAGTTGCTCCAGGCCGCGCCGGGTGTGGCTCTTGACCGTGCCCAGCGGCCAGCCGGTGACCTGTGCGATCTGCTTCTGGGTGAGGTCCTGGTAGAAGGCCAGCCGCAGGACGCGCCGTTGGGGAGGCGTGAGCCGGGCCAGCGCGGCGGTGACGACCACACGGTCGAGCGCCGCCTCCGGGTCGGACTCCGGGCGCGGGCCCGTCGCGAGCCGTTCGGCGGCCCGCGCGGTCAGTTCGGCGCGCCGGGAGCGGGCAGCGAGGGCGTCGGCCACCTTGCGCCGGGTGATGCCCGTGAGCCAGGCGGGGAACGCGCCGCGGTCGGCGCGGTAGCCGTCACGGCCGCGCCAGGCGGCGGCGAACACCTGCTGGGTCACGTCCTCGGCGTCCCTGGCGTCGCCCAGCGCCCGCCGGGCGAACGCGTGGACGAAGCCGGACCACTGCCGGTGCAGCTCCGACCAGTCGGCACCCGGGCCGCACGCCTCGGCGGCGGGCGTCTCTGCGGCGGAGGTTGCGGCGGCGGGCGTCTCGGCGGGACGCCCCAGGCCGGGACGGGCCGTCACAGCGCCGTGGGGCGTCGTCAACCGGTCCATCGCGAGCCTCCCGGGCCGTACGTGGCGGTCCGGTGGGCCACCGGCCCCGCCTTGCACCAGACTGCGCACCGGAGCAGGATGGGAACAACTCGCATCGATATCGCAACGGATGTCCGGATGCCCGGATGCCCCGGAGGAAGGTTCCGGCGGACTGCCCCGCCGACCCGTGTGCGGCACGCAGGGCAGATCGTTTCGCCGACCGACCACGACACCAGGACGCCGAGCAACGCGACAGTCATGAACGACGAACCCCTCACCGCCGAGGACGGCACCCACCCACGGGCCGGCACCGGCCGACCGGACCCCTCCTCGGCGGTCGGCGTGACGACGGGCGCGCTCGCCCGCAGGCTCGGCGTCTCACCGACCACCCTGCGCTCCTGGGACCGCCGTTACGGGCTCGGCCCCGCGGGACGCTCGCGAGGCGGTCACCGGCGCTGGGCGCCCGGGGACATCGCGATGGCGGAGGAGATGTGCCGGCTCACCGCCACGGGCGCCCCACCGGCCGAGGCGGCTCGGGTGGCCCTGCTGCGGTTCGCCCCGCGCGGCCCGGCGGCGCCGGACGAAGTCCCGCCCGGTTCTCCTGCCCCGCAACCGGGGCCTGGGCCGGACACCGGGTCGGCCGGTGCCGCCCGTCCCGGCGGCCCGGGCGGCGGGCTTCCGCTCGGGGACGTACGGCAGGAGTGCCGGGGCCTGGCCCGTGCCGCGGTCCGGCTGGACGCGCCGGAACTGACGCACCGGTTGCTGGACGCCGTCCGGCGGCACGGTCTGACGGTGGCGTGGGAGGAGGTGATGGTGCCGACCCTGCGCGCGGTGGGCCGCAAGTGGGAGTCCTCCGGTGACCGCTACGTCGAGGTCGAGCACCTGCTGTCCTGGCACATCTCCTCCACCCTGCGCAGCGCGCCGCTGCTGCTGCCGAGCGCGCCGCCCGCCGCCAAGGCCCCACCCGTGGTACTGGCCTGCACGCCCGGTGAGCAGCACTCCCTCGCCCTGGAGGCGCTGACCGCCGCGCTGGGCGAGCGCGGCGTGCCGACCCGGACGCTGGGCGCGGCGGTGCCTTCGGAGGCACTGCTGGCGTGCGTGCGGCGCACCGGGCCGGCCGCGGTCGTGCTGTGGGCGCAGACCCGCTCGATGGCGTCGGTGCCGCTGGCCCGGCACGTCGCCGGACTGGAGTGGGGAGCGGCGGGTGCTCGCGGGCGGCCCCTCGTGCTGCCCGCCGGACCGGGCTGGGACCGGCGGACCTCCACGGGTTTTCCGCGGTGCACCGGTCTGCGGGACGCCGTGGCCACCCTGAGCCGCCCGTACGGCGACGAGGACGGCGCACGGCACGCGTCACCGGCACGCTGAGCCCGGGACGCCGGCGGGCAGGGCGCGGAGGCGGTGCGTGAAGGACCAGTACCCGGTGGTGTGCGGGGGCGGGCGAGGAAGTGCGGGCCGTGCGGGCCGAGTCGGTCGCCGAACGAGCAGCGCCGGCCCGCCATGGTCATTCCTGCCGCTCGCGGGCCCGGCTGAACCTGTCCCGGCCTTCGGCCAGGTCCACGATCGGGTCGGGGTAGTCGAGTGCGGCGCGGCGCTCGCCGGGCAGCCGCCACGGCTCGTGCACCGCGGGCACGTCCACGCCCTCCAGTTCGGGCACCCAGCGGCGCACGTAGGTGCCGTCGGGGTCGTAGAGCTTGGCCTGGATGACCGGGTTGAGGATCCGGTTGGGCCGGGTGTCGGTGCCGGTGCCGGCCATCCACTGCCAGTTGAGCTGGTTGTTGGCGATGTCGCCGTCGACCAGCCAGTGCAGGAAGTGGGCGGCGCCGATCCGCCAGTCGACGTAGAGGGTCTTGGCGAGGAAGCTCGCGGTCAGCAGGCGGGCGCGGTTGTGCATCCAGCCCTCGTGGCGCAGTTGCCGCATCGCCGCGTCGATCACCGGGTAGCCGGTACGGCCCTCCCGCCACGCCTCGATGTCGGCCCTCGCCGTGCGCTCGGTGCGCCAGCGGTCGCGTTTGGTGCGGTAGTCGGCGTGGGCGCTCTCCGGGCGGGCGGCGAGGACCTGGCGGTGGAAGTCGCGCCAGGCCAGCTGCCGTACCAGCGCCTGCGGGCCCGCCCCGCCCCGGCGGCGGGCCCGGTGGACCAGTTCCACCGGGGACAGGGTGCCGAAGTGCAGGTGGGCGGAGAGCCGGGAGGTGGCGTCCGCGGCCAGGTCGTCGCGCAGGTCCTCGTACGTGTCCAGGCCCTGCCGCCAGTAGGCGGTCATCCGCCTGCGGCCCTCGCGTTCCCCTCCGGGCGGCAGGGCGGGCGAGACGCCGGTGACGTCGGCGCGCGCGGGCAGCGGCTCGCTCTTCACCTGGTCGGGCACGTGCACGCGGCGCGGGGCGGCCACGGCCGTGCGCAGGCAGAACCGTGTCCACTGCCGGTAGTACGGCGTGAAGACGGCGAAGTGGTCGGAGGACGAGGGGGTCACCTCGCCGGGCGGAACGGCGACGGTGACCGCGTCATGGACGAACAGGCGGCGGCCGTCGGACTCCAGGGCCCGCCGCAGCCGCTCCTCCCGGCGGGTGGCGAAAGCGCTGTGCGCCGCCGCCATGTGCACCTCGTCGGCGTCCGCCTCCGCCACCGCGCGGCAGACCTCCTCCGCCAGGTCCCCGGAGCGCACCACGAGCCGCCCGCCGCGCTCCCGCAGCGAGGCGTCCAGGTCGGTGAGGCAGTCGGCGAGGAAGGCAGTGCGGTTGGGGGTGGCGAACCCGGCCGCCTCGACGGCCCGGTCGCGCACGAAGAGCGGGACCACCGCGTCGGCGGCCTCCAACGCCGCGCGCAGCGGCGGATGATCATGCAGGCGCAGGTCGGAGGTGAACAGGACGACCGAGACGTGCATGGCGGTCAGCTTCTTTCCGGTGGTCGGCGACGGTCGGTGCGGACAGCGCGGTGTTCGCTGTCCGCACCGTCTTCCGCCGACGCGGCGGGTCCGGATGCGGTACGCCGCCCGGCCGCGGCCGGTGCGGGGGTGTGCGGGCGCTCCTGCTGTGCGCGGGCAGCAGCGTGGACGATGCCCCGGGCCATGCCGCCGAAGACGACCGCGTGAAAGGGCGAGACGCTCCACCAGTACAGGTGGCCCAGCAGCCCGCGCGGATGGAACAGCGCCCGCTGCCGGTACCGCACGGGCCCGGCGCCGGTGTCGTCCACCCGCAGCTCCAGCCAGGCCAGGCCCGGCAGCCGCATCTCGGCGCGCAGCCGCAGCAGCCGCCCGCGCTCGATCTCCTCGACCCGCCAGAAGTCCAGCGAGTCCCCCACCCGCAGCCGCCGCGCGTCCCTGCGGCCCCGGCGCAGGCCCACACCGCCGACGAACCGGTCGAGCCGGCCGCGCAGGGCCCAGGCCGACGGGAAGGAGTACCAGCCGTTCACCCCGCCGATGCCCTCGATCACCTCCCACAGCGCCGCCGGCGCCACGTCCGCCTCGCGTTCCCGCAGGTCGGTGTAGAGGCTGCCGCCCGCCCAGTCCGGGTCGGTGGGCAGCGGATCGCTGGGGGCGCCCGGCACGGACGCCGAGGACCAGCGGGTGGCGACCTCCGCCTCCCGGACGCGGCGCAGCGCCAGGTCGACGGCCCGGTCGAAACCGAGGGGATGGCCGGGCGGGCTGGGCACGTACTGCTCGATGTCCCGCTCCCGGCAGACCACTTCGTGCCGCAGGGACTCCGCGAGCGGGCGGGCGACCGAGGCCGGCACCGGGGTGACCAGGCCGACCCAGTGACTGGACAGACCGGGCGTGAGCACGGGCACCGGCACGATGAGCCGCCGGGGCAGGCCGGCGACGGCGGCGTACCGCTGCATCATCTCCAGGTAGGTGAGCACCTCCGGGCCGCCGATGTCGAAGGCACGGCTGACGTCGGCCGGCAGACCGGCGCAGCCCACCAGGACACGCAGGACGTCCCGTACGGCGATCGGCTGGATGCGGGTGTGCACCCAGCGCGGGGTGACCATCACCGGCAGCCGTTCGGTGAGGTAGCGCAGCATCTCGAAACTGGCCGACCCGGAGCCGATGATGACGGCCGCACGCAGGTGGGCGGTCGGCACGCCCGAGTCCAGCAGGACCCGGCCGACCTCGGCGCGGGAGCGCAGATGCGGGGAGAGCCGTGACTCGGGCACGCCTTCCGGGGCGAGACCGCCGAGGTAGACCAGGCGGCGGACGCCGGCCCGACGGGCCTGCTCCCCGAAGACGCGGGCCGCGTCGCGGTCGGTCCGCTCGAAGTCGCGGCCGGTGCCGAGCGCGTGCACCAGGTAGTGGGCGACGTGCACGCCGTCCATGGCCCGCGCCACCGATTCCGCGTCGGTGACATCGCCCTGCACGATCTCCACCCGATCCGCCCACGGGTGGTCGCGCAACTTGCCCGGAGTACGCACCAGGCAGCGCACCCGGTGCCCCGCGTCCAGCAACTCGGGCACCAGCCGACCGCCGATGTAACCACTCGCGCCGGTCACCAGACAGGTCAGCGCCGCACCCGCCGACGCCCGGCCCCCGGCCGCCGCCCCTGCCACCTCGTCCGCCACAGGTACCGTCCCAGTCGTCGCCCACGCGCGGATGCCTCGCACCGCGCCCTCCGTACCTCTACGGTGCTGGCCACACGCCCGGATGCACCCCCGAGGCGGTGCGACCGGGTGACGGCTGCGGTCCAGTGCCCCCGGCAGGCACCGTCCGCCCGTCGAGGAGCGGCTTTCGGTGCGTGGCCCCCACTGCCCTGGACGGGCGTGCCCAGGCGGTCCCCGTGCGCGGCAGCGGCCCATCGCCGGCCCGCCTTCCGAGCCGCGCGCCCCGCCGAGTGCGGATGTGAACGATCTCCTGAGGTTTCGATCGCCGGGGGCAGCGGAAGACGGTCAGCCGGCCGCGATCAGTTCGTGCGTCGCCGTACCGGTTTTCCGGTCCGCCGGGGGGCCTTCGGGCACCCGGAGGGTCACGCGTGCGTCACGTGGGCGTCACGTCCGGCCGGAGCGGTTTCCTCACCCGATCGCTTCGGCCAGGTCTGCCAACAGGACGTCGGCCACCAGTTCCTCGACCACGGCGGTGCCGTGGTCGGTCATGGCACGGGTCAGCTCGGGGTCCCAGGGAGCCTCGGTCAGGCGGCCGGGCTCAGGTCCGTGCGGTGTGCGGGCGGTCGCGGCACGGTAGTCCGCCGCTGTCATGCGCCAAGGCCGGGCCGGGGACCGAGGTTTCCTCAGCAGAAGTTGGAGTGGAGTGATGCGAACCGAGAAGCGCGCCGACGACAGTTGCCCACTTGTCCATCAGCGCCGGTTGCCGCTCCCGGGTGAGGACGGCTTTCGCGCCCGTCCGCCCACGGGGCCGCAACCCATGAACGCCCGTCCGGTCGGCCCGAGGACGACCGGATACAGTGCGCGGGACGGCAGCCCGATCAGAGAGGGGAAGCGTGACCGACACCAGCAACACCCGACCCGCCGACAGCGAAGCGCAAGTTCCACGGCAGAGCCGACTGCGCCGCCTGATGCGCTCCATCCCCCTGATCGCCCCCGTCCTGCTGTGGGCCGTGCCCTGCTGGGTGCTCCTGCACACCGGCCAGCACTGGCCGCTGCCCGTCACCCTGGCCGGCACCGCCCTGTTCGTCCTCGGCCTCATCGGTATGCCGCTCGCGATGGTGCGCGGCCACGGCCGGCGCCAGCAGGACCGGGCGGCGATCGTCGGTGACACTTTGCTGGGCACCAGCTGGGTCCTGTTCACCTGGTCCGTTCTGCTCGGCGTCCTGTTGCGGCTCGCCCTGACCGTGGCCGACGTCGGCGAGAGTCAGGACCGGGCCCGAATCGTCACCTGGGCCGTCCTCGGCATATCCGCCGTACTGCTCGGCTGGGGATACGCCGAGGCCCGTCGCGTGCCACGGGTGCGCCGCCTCGACGTGCAACTCCCCCGGCTGGGCGCCGGGTTGGACGGCCTCCGCGTCGTCCTCATCACCGACACCCACTACGGCCCGCTCGATCGCGCTCGCTGGTCGGCGCGGGTGTGCGAGACGGTCAACACTCTGGAAGCCGACCTGGTCTGCCACACCGGCGACATCGCGGACGGCACGGCCGAACGCCGCCGCGCCCAGGCCGTCCCACTCGGCACCGTGCGGGCCACCCGGGCCCGGGTCTACGTCACCGGCAACCACGAGTACTACAGCGAGGCACAGGGCTGGGTCGACCTGATGGGCGAGCTGGGCTGGGAGCCGCTGCGCAACCACCATCTACTGCTCGAACGCGGGGGCGACACCCTCGTGGTCGCCGGTGTGGACGACGTCACCGCCGAGTCCTCCGGGCTGGAAGGCCACCGCGCCCACCTGGCCGGAGCCTTGGACGGCGCCGACCCCGACCTGCCCGTCCTGCTCCTGGCACACCAGCCCAAGTTCGTCGACCGGGCGGCGGCCGACGGCATCGACCTCCAGCTCTCCGGCCACACCCACGGCGGCCAGATCTGGCCCTTCCACCACCTGGTCCGCATCGACCAGCCCGCCCTCGCCGGCCTCAGCCACCACGGCACCCGCACGCTCCTCTACACCAGCCGCGGCACCGGCTTCTGGGGCCCACCGTTCCGCGTCTTCGCCCCCAGCGAGATCACCCTGCTCGTGCTCCGCTCCCCGCACCTGCCCACCTCGCCGTAGCACCGCGCGGGCCGACACATCCACTGGGAGCAGCCCCGAGCCCAGGGGTACGGCGTCGACAGACGACCGGGCCCTTCTCCCTGGGGACAAGATCCGGACCGCTCCCGGGCCGACGGCTCCAACGAGCCCTACGTGGCCACGTTCCAGGCAGGTCAGCGACGGAACGCCAAATGAGCGTCAGGATGCCTCCGAGAGCGTCATTTCAGCGTCAGGACATCGCCCGTAACGCCCACACCGCACATACTGCCCACCACCCGAACCCACAGGTCAGGAGCCCTTTGCGACCGGTTCGAGGATCGCCACGCACTCCACATGATGCGTCATCGGAAAGAAACGTCAGAATGTGGAGGATGTAACGTATTCGCAGGTCAGACGCCATTTATAGCCCCGCCGAAGGACCCTTCGAACGCTCGGAGCGTCAAACGAGCGTCACGGCCGAGGCATGAGCTGACCTCCGCCCAACGAGGCCCAGCCAGTGGTCAGCGCTCGCTCTGCCTCGCCTGCGCCGACCCTCATCCCCATGACTACGACCGACTGAAGGCCGTGGAGTGAGGAACCTACCGCTCCTCATGCCCTGCGGTAGGCATCGCTCCTCGGCAGCTGAGAGCAGGCTGGCAACTGCCACGCCAAGCAGGCGACGGCCACGAAGGGGTGTGGGGCGGCATTGTCGTGCCCTCTCAGGTTAAACGTTCACAGAAGGGCGTCTCACCACAGGCTGACAGAGAGGGGGCCGTCCGGCGCGCCGACGACCTGCTCCACTACGCGAAAGTCCGTGACCAGTAAGAACGCCGCTCCTGCGGCGACGGCGCCAAGGGCGAGCGACTCTATGACTGGACGGCCTTCGCCGTGCAGGTCAAAGACGCGAACCCGGCCGAGGGCTTCACGCACTGGCTGGTGCTGCGACGGTCCCTGCACCCCAACCGGCGTGGCAAAGACGGACAACTCCACCGCGAGATCGCCTACTTCCTCGTCCACGCCCCCGTCGGCACCACAGTCTCGGAGGTCATCGCCAGGGCCGGTGGCCGCTGGCAGATCGAGGAGGACAACGAGATCAACAAGCAGCTTGTCGGCCTGGCCCAGTACCAGGTCCGCAAGTGGACCCCCTGGCACCGTCACGTCACCGCCTGCATGCTGGCCACCGCGTTCCTCAGCGTTCAACGCGCCGCCATCCCCGAACCCGACCAGACCCCCGAACCCGAGCCGGGCACCGGCCCGGAGCAAGCCCCCGATCAGGGAAAAGCTCCGGGCATCGAGGAGAGCGAGGCCGCTGGCTGATCCCCGGCCCGCTCCTGCGGCCCTCGGTCCACACCATCCGGCACTGCCTGGCCGCCACCCACCTCAACCCGCGCCACCCCGTGGAGACCCTCCTGCCCTACGAGTTATGGCGCCGACTTCACCAGACCCGCGCCATGGTCAGCCACTACCGACGCCGCGGAGACCCGCTCCCGCACCACCTCCGCCCCTGGGCCCACCACCGGCCGATCCCACCCATCATCGATCCTCAAGATCTCCGGCTGGAGTACAAGTGATGAATCGACTCTCCTGGCTGGATGGAATATTGATCGCAGTCACGTTGCCGAACGGCCATCTCCAGAGCGTCCAGGACGAAAACGGCATCCTCGACGGTGGCGGCCGAGCAGCCGACACTCCAGCGGGAAAAGGTGTCCCGCCGAACCCGACGTAGACGGTGGCAGCCCAGGTCCTCACGTAGGTGAAGTCCGCCACCCAGCACCGGTTCACCGCCTCGTCGACGAAGGCGCGCTCCAGACGGTCGGGAGCCCGTTCGACCCGCCCGCCGGAGAGCATGGTGATCACCTTCCTGCGGCGGACGGCGCCGGTGGTGCCGAACTCGCGCAAGGGGCGCTCGACGATACAGCGGGCCACCGCCTGTCCCTGCCGGTTCAGCTCACGCCAGATCTGCGGCCTCGCGTGGGGAGGGGGAGGGCGCCGGGCGGGTGCGAGACCCGAGTATGGCCGAATCCGTTCTTGCCTGCGTGCTCCCAGGTAAGGACTTCCCAATCAGCCGAAGCGCAGTTATGTTCAATCCGCAATCGATGTTGTCGATCGGTGCGGTCCACTGCCCTACCAGGACAGACGGTCGCGCCCGATCGGCACGCCCCGCAGCCCCCGAAAAGGACGTCGCCGCACCGGCGATACCCCCTGCCCGAGAGCGCGTCACCCCGACGCCGCCGAGCACAGCACACCGCAGTCCGTCGCTCCCATCAGACGGACCGGGCCAACTCACCGTACCGATCGAGCCCGAGCAAGGTTCCCATGGTCACAGCCTTCATGTTCCCCGGCGCGGGCTCCTCCTACGCGGACCCCTACGCGCACTACCCGCCCGGCCAGCGCATCGCCGCCGAGCTCGCTGACCGCGTCGACGCGGTCAGCGCCTCGTACGGCTGGCCGACCGTGCGCACCGAGCCGGATCGGACACGGACCTCATGGGATCAGGCGAGCGAACTGCGGACCTACCACTTCCAACTCTGCTGCCTGCGCATCCTCGACGAAGAGTTCGGCCTGCGTCCCGACGTGGTCGTCGGACACAGCCTCGGCGAGATCACCGCTCTGGTCGCCGCGGGAGGACTCACGGTCGAGGACGGGGCGCTGCTGCTGTGCGAACGGGCCCGCGCCCTGCGACTGCACGCCCGACCGACCGGCGCCACCGCGGCGTTCATGCTGTCCGCGGCGGAGGCTGAGGACTTC
Source organism: Streptomyces sp. NPDC001270 (assembly GCF_042896695.1). Lineage (NCBI taxonomy): Bacteria > Bacillati > Actinomycetota > Actinomycetes > Kitasatosporales > Streptomycetaceae > Streptomyces > Streptomyces sp. NPDC001270. The sequence continues at coordinate 334,759 of NZ_JBIAXM010000005.1, forward strand.
GCCAGGTCGGCGCGGGACGTGGTCGTCGCCGCGGTGAACGGCCCGTCACAGATGATCCTCTCCGGACCGGCCGAGCAGCTGCGGTTACTGCTGAGCGCCGCCGATTCCCGCGGAATACTGGCGACGACGCTACGCACCGGCCCGTATCCACAGCATCACCCGTGCCTCGGCGCCGCCCGCACCCGCTACCTCGACGCCGTGCGCGCCGTTCCGCAGGGAGCACCGCGAATACCTGTGGACTCACCGGTCCTCGGGCGTCGGCTCCGTGCGGGCGACGACCTGATCGCCGTCACCGCGGCCCAGTTGACCCATCCGCTGGATTTCGCGCAGGCCGTCACTCGACTGCTTGCAGCGGGTGTCGACCGCTTCGTGGAATGCGGCCTCAAGGACACCCTCTCCCAGTTCGTCGCCGAGATCGCGGGGGACACCGTCCACACGTGGGCCCCGTTCAGAAAACGCCTGACTGACAACGATGTCCGGCGCCACCTCAAGGAGTGACCATGCTGCCCGAACCCGATGCCCTGCTGGCGAGCCTGCGGACGATGTACGCCACGGCGCTGGAGATCCCCGAGGAACTGGTGACGCCGAACGTCGACCTGGAAGCGGAACTCGGCCTGGACTCCCTGCAACACCGGCTCGTGCTGTGGCGCGCCGCGGAGCTGTGGGACGTGGAACTGGGCAATGCCGAGTCTCCGGCGACGCTCACCCTCTCAACGGTGGCCGACCTGCTGCGCAGCCATGACACCGGGCAGGCGGCACAGCGCCGCAACCCCGTCCGCGAAGAGCTGCACGTCGACTCCGGACCCGCGGAGCGGCGTCCCGACCCCACGCACGAAAGATTGTGAGCTGCGGTGTACGAGGAGCCTGTCTGCCTGGTCGCGGCGGGGGCCGTGCTACCCGGCTGCGAGGGGATCGAGGATCTGTGGCGCCGTGCGCAGGACGGTCCGCTGCCGCTCGGACTCCCGCACCGGTTCCACGGTCACGAGGAACTGACCGCGGCCGTCCGGGAGGACGGCGGCCAAGTACATGACCTGCGCTTCGGCGAAGTGCCCGGCACCGCCGACGATCAGCCCGGCGACCTCCAGGTCTCCTGGCTGCGCCGAGCCCTGCGGCAGTGCCTCACGGCCGCACCCGGGCAGTTGTCCAGACCCGGTCTCTTCCTCGCCGCGTCCACCGACACCAGCTACGAGCTCGACGCCGCCCTCAGCGCCGACCTGATCGCCACCGGCGCGGCGGCGCACCTGCCGCCCGAGGAGGATGGCGCCCCGGCCGACGGGATGCGACGCCGGCTGGCACGGGCCGATCCGTGCGCGGCCTCCCACCACAGCGCGTACCTGCCGTACGAGCAGGCCAGGCGGGCGGTCGAGGGCGTCCTGCCGCAGGACACCGCGATCCTGGTCATCGACAATATCTGCCCGTCCTCCCTGTATGCCGTGGACCTCGGCGCCAGGCACCTGCTGGACGGGGAGGTGGACATCGCCTTCTGCGGCGGGGTGAGTTCGCACGGGCCGCTGCGGCAGTCCTACTTCTCCGAGATGGGAACGCTGTCCCCGTCCGGCGAGCTCCGGGCGTTCGACGCGGCCGCGGACGGCACCGTCTTCTCGGAGGGCGCCGCGCTCGTCGTACTCAAACGGCTCGGCGACGCCGTCCGCGACCACGACACGGTGCTCGCGGTACTGGCCGGTTTCGGCGCAGCGTCCGACGGAAAGAGCAAGGCCATCTTCGCGCCCGGCCAGCAGGGCCAGACTCGCGCGATGACCCGGGCGATGAACGTCAACGGCGTGCCCGGCAGCGGGATCGCGTGGGTCGTGGGCCACGGCACGGCCACCCGCGCGGGCGATGCCACCGAGCTGCGTTCCATCGCCGCCGCGCACTCCGGCGGCACGCCCTGGGTGACCGGCAACAAGCCCGCACTCGGCCACACCGGAATGGCCTGCGGCGCGGTCTCCCTCATCCAGGCCGCACTGGGGCTGCACCGCGCCACCATCCCCCGGCAACCCCAGCACACGGAACTGCCCGAGTACGCTCGCGCACTCCCGCTCCGCGTCCCCTCGGCCCCGGTGGCACTCGACGCGTCGACGACGGGCGGCGATCCGCCGCTCGCGGGCGTGTTCGCCTGCGGACTGGGAGGCATCAACGGCTACCAGCTCCTGCGCTCCCCGGGAGCCCGGCAGGAGACGGTGCGATCGGCACCGCCCCCGCTCTGCAACGAGCTGGTCCTCGTCCGCTGGAGCGCCCTGCTCCCTGGCCGGCCCGACGACAACGCCGTCGCGGCGCGGCTGTCCCGGGGCGAGGCACCCGCGGAGACATCCCGCTTCGAAACCCCCTATCCCGTACCGCCGTTCGAGAAGTCCCTGATCCCGCCGAAGGTGTCGGCCCAGTTGGACACGGGCCAGCTGCTGGTGCTCGAACTCGCGGGCAGACTCGGCGCGTTGGAGCACCGCCCCGAGCCGCTCTGGGCGGGGCTGGAGGAGCGCACCGGCGTTTTCGGCGCGCACTACGGCCTCAACCGCTCCGCCGTCGACTCCACACTGCGGTGTCTGGGTACCGCTACCGCCCGCTCGCTGGAGGGCGCGCAGGCACGGGCGGCGGCCGACTACCTTCGCGAACGCCGGTCGAACAGCGAGCCGCTCGGCGCCTACACCCTCATCAGCCGGATGTCGTCGGCCGCGCTCGGCTGGGTGGCGAACCGCAGGGATCTGCACGGCCCCACGATGATGGCGGACGCGGGACCGGACTCCGCACTTGCGGCGCTGCACGCGGCGGGCTGCTACCTGCGGCGCGGCGACGTCGACCTCGCCCTGGTGATGGCCTGGAGCGCGGGCGCGCTGGAGCAGGCCGCGGAATCGCTCGGCCTCGCCCCGGACCAGCTCGCGGAAGGCGCCTACGCGGTGGCCCTCGCCCGCCCCGAGACCGCACGGGAACGCGGCTGGCCGGTGCTCGCGCGCGTGCGGACCGGGCTCCGTACCGAGCCCGGCGCGGCGGACCGGCGGGAGCCCCCGCGCTTCCTCGCCGCGGACGGCATCGTCGCCGTACTGCGCGCCGTCCTCGCGGGCGAACTTCCCCGGCGGTTCTCAGGCTCGGCGGGACCGACCGTCACCGTCCTTCCGCCCGCGCGGGACTGAACTTCGGAGGAACACGATGACCCCGCTGTACACACTGCGGCTCGTGCCGGCGCCGGCCGTGACGGTCTCGCCGGAACGCGACCCCCTGCCGCGCGGCGCGCTCGTGCTCACCGACGACCGGGAGACCGCGGTACACCTCTCCCGGACGGCGCGGCCGGACGTCACCACCGTCGTCGTGCCGCCGGAGGCGGCGGCCTGGGACGAGGACGCGATCACCGCACTCCTGCCCGCCGGTGACGCGTTCCCCTGCCATATCCGTGTCATCGCCTCGCTGCACCCGGCCACGTGGCCCGCCGCGCCCGAACCGCGTCTGCTGGCCCTGCAGGAGGCGGCCTTCCTGGCTGCGAAGCGGCTCGCGCGTTCCGCCCCGTCGGACTCGTCGCTGGTGGCCCTCGTCCTCGACCCCTTCACGGACGGCGCACCCCACCCGTACGGCGCGCTGCTGACCGGCCTCATCAAGTCCCTCACCTGGGAGTTGCCGCACACCGAGGCGTACGCCGTGGTGACCGACGCGGCCACCCTGCCGACCGCGCTGGCGCGACTGCGGCACGAGTCCGGCTGCGTCAGAGGACTGCCGGTGGCCTACTACCGGGGGGAGCCCGCGACCGGCGCGCGTTGGGAGGAACGGCTGCTGCCGGTGGAGCGCTCGCAGGAAAGGTTGTCGCCGGTGGCGGACGCGGGGCCGGTGGAAGGGCTGTCCCCGGGGGACGGCGCCTACGCCGCAGGTGCCACCGCCCCTCCGGCACGGCCGGGAAGTGGTCCTGTCGTCCTTGCGGTGGGAGGCGCCCGTGGGATCACCGCGCGGTGCCTGGAGGGTATGCGGACCCCTCCGTCCATGCTCTGGCTGCTCGGCAGCACCGACTCCGCGACGATGGCGGCGAACTCCCGCGAGATAGGCACGGCCACGGCCGAGGAGTACGTACGAAGACGCCGAGCCGCCGAACCCCACGTACCGATAGCCGAGTTGCGCGGTACCTACGACCGCTGCCGCAGGTCCCGCGAATCCCTGGCCGGCCTCGCCGCCCTGCGGCAGCGGTTCGGTGCGGAACGGGTCCACTACCTGGGATGCGACGTCACGGACGAGAGCGCCGTGCACCGCGCCGCCGCGGTGATCCGCGGTGTGACGCCCCGCATCGATCTGCTGGTCAACGGCGCCGGGATCAGCGGGGCCCGGCGGCTGACGGCGAAGGACCTGGCGACCTTCCGCAAGGTCCGGGACACCAAGGTCGCAGGACACCACCACCTCAAGTCCGCGTTCGCGGCGTCCGCACCGCGCCTGTGGTGCACCTTCGGCTCGGTCGCCGGAGCGTTCGGGCTGGTGGGCGAGACCGACTACGGGCCGGCCAACGACGTTCTGAACGCCGCGGCGCGTTATGAGGAGGCGCGGTCGAGGTCGGTGCGTGGGGAGTCGTCGGCGCACGGGGAGTTGTCGACACCCCCGGAGTCGGCGGCGTCCCGGGAGCCGTCGGCACACCCGGACGCGCCGGCGTGCGACGGATCGGCGGACTCCGGGGCCGCCGAGTACGTCATCAACTGGAGCCTGTGGGGCGCGTCAGGTCTCGGCCCGCGGGCCGGCTTCACAGAGTACGCGGCGAACGCCGGGACTCTCGGCCTGCTCTCCGACGCGGAGGGACAGCGGTTGTTCAACGCGGAGGTCGAAGCCGATCGGCCGGGCCGGGCCGTGCCCGTGCCCTTGGGCGACGCGGAACGGCGCATGCTGCGCTCCCGGTTCCCGGCCCTGGTGGACACCCCCGAGCGGCGCCCCTATCTTGGGACTCCCTCGTGGGTCGGCGAGGACGGCGCCGTCTGGGAACTCGATCTCGCCCGGTACGGACACCTCTTCGGACACCGCAGGGAGTCGCGGGCACTGCTGCCGGGTGCGCTGGCACTGGAACTCGCGGCGGAGGCAGCCGACTTCCTCGTCGGCGCAGCGCCCGTACACAGCTTCCGGGACATCCGCTTCCGGGCACCGATCGCGGTGGACCCGCAGATGGTCCGTTACCTGCTCACCGCCTCGTTCGACCCGGCCGGTTTCGCCCGCGGCACCGTCCGGGTCGGTATCCGCTCGCGGGTTGTCACCGGACACCACGATCGGCGCGTCCAGCACTTCGACGTGCTCGTTCCCATCGGCGACGGTGAGGACGACAGCGCCGCGCCCGGCGGGCGCGCCGCGCCTCAGGCCGGTGCGGGCGTGCGGCGCACACCGGCGGTGATGTCGATGTCCGGCCTCTTCGACCAGGTCCGGGACGTGACGCTCACCGAGCTGACGGCAACGGCAGGATGGGAGCCACAGGTCCGCCAGGAGGTCCCGGCGCAGGAGCTGGAGTTCTTCTCCCGGCACCGCATCCCATGGCTACTGGCGGACGCCCTGCTGCAGACCGCGTGTGCCACCGGTACGCCGAACCGGTACGCCACACCGCACTCGATAGGGGAGCTCACCCTGCACACCGCGGCCAACGACCTCACGTTGTCGAGCCGGGAGACGCGGGACGTGCGACTGCGCGTCACCCACACCGGCGGCGCCGCGGCCGGCGATGCGGATGGCGATGCCGACGGGAGCGCGGACGGAGCCGCCGGTGGAATGCTCCCGAGCACAGCCCGGGGAACCGCCGAAGATCCGGCAGGAGGCGGCGGCAGACTCCTCACGATGAGCGGCCTCGTCGTCAGCGGACGGGAAGACGTGTCGGCACGGCGAGGTGCGCGGTGACGGTTCCTGAAGATGTCGTCCTGCTGCGGCTGTTCGGCCCGGAGGGGCGGAGGGACCCGTATCCCTTCTACGGCGAACTGCTGGAGCGGGCCCCCGTACTGCCCGTCGGGGGTAAGCGCGCGGTGGTGATGGGATTCCGGGAGAGCGCCGACGTTCTGCTGAACACCCGACTGTTCAAGGTGCCCGACCGTGACTACGCCGACCGCTCCTGGCCCGGTTGGCAGGAGCATCCGTCGACCGCGTTGCTCTACCGCAGCCTGCTCTTTCTCAACCCGCCGGACAACCAGCCGGTTCGCCGCCTGCTGTCCCGCTCCTTCCACCCCGGGCGCGTCACGCTGATGCGCCCGATGATCGAACGGCAGGCCGCCGCACACGTCGCCGCACTCGTCGCAGACGGCAGCGGTGCCGACGCGGCGTACTCGTTCACCGCCCTCCCGAACTCCGTGATGGGCGAACTGCTCGGCATCCCCCACGACGACATGGAGCAGTTGGCCGGATGGCTCGACATGTTCCTTGAACGCAACGAGCTGCACTCGCCGGACAAGCCGCTCCGGCAGGCCGACGACGCCGCGCTGCGCCTGGCCGCCTACGTCCGGGAGAAACTGCTCTGCGCACCGGCGGCGGACGGCGCGAGCCTTGTCGGTTCGCTCGCCCAGCTCGGCGCTTTGGACGAACGAGACCTGGTCAGCAACCTGGTGTTCGTACTCGGCGCCGGCACGGTGACCACGAGTTCCCTGCTCGGCAGCGGACTGCTCCACCTCGCACGGGACAACACCCTGCTCCGCAGGCTGCGTGACGACGACGCCCTGCTGACGTCGTTCGTCCTCGAAACCCTCCGCCACGACCCGCCGGTCCAGTACGGCGCCAGGGTCGCCGTCGAGGACACCGAACTGGGCGGACTGCGCATCGCCCGCGACAGCCTGGTGCTCGTGTGCCTGGGCGCACTCGGCCGAGACCCCCGCCGCTTCCCGAACCCAGACACCTTCGTAGCGGACCGATTCACCGCACCGGCCGCCAACCCCAGGGACGTGCTGTCCTTCGGCCTCGGAACCCACCGCTGCGCGGGCGCCGAACTGGCCCTGGTCACCGCGGAGATAGCCTTCCGCCAACTCGCCCAGCGAATCGACACGCTGGCCCTGGCCGGCCCGCCGCAGCGGCAGAACCGCATGGTGGTGCGGAAGTTCAGAAGACTTGAGGTTCAACTGTCCGACGCGTGCCCGAGACGGAAGGAAGACGAAGACGGTCAACTCCTCTGACGTCAAGGGCGGGTGGCCCCAGCAACGGCCGTGACGGCCCTTGGAGGTCCTGCCGCTGCTTCCAGTGCCCCGGCAGGTGACGTTTGCCCGTGAAGGAGCGGCGTATGGGGGTGCCCCCTGCTTGAGCGCAGCCGAAAGCTTGGGGGAGCGTGTCCCCCACTGCCCTGAACGGGCGTGGGGGCACCCCCTTGAGGGTCCCCCCTGCTCGAAGAGCTTGAACAAGGTGCAGCTGTTTCGCATCGCAGCTCACAGAGCCGGCCGGCCTCTTCCTGGTCAGGGAGGGGCGAGGCGGCATCCGTGGGACTTCTCTGGGCCTTTGGGCCTGCGGCGGGCTACGAGCCACGCCCCACGGACCCTGCCGACCGGCCGCGGCTACGCGAAGATCGCGTCGATGGCGGCGCTGCCCCGTGCACCGGCGCGGGGCAGGAAGTGGGTGGAGTTGCCCCGGTCTGACAGACACCGATGGGCTTGCGAGTTATGCAGCTGCGTGGACCACGCTATGTGGTGTCTTCGCAGTGTGGCGACGTTCGTACTCGGCCGGCCTGAGCTGCCCGTTCGCCGAATGGCGGCGGCAGGGGTTATAGAAGCCTTCGATGTAGCCGAAGAGGGCTTGCTCGGCGTGGTGACGGGTGAGGAAGGCGGTTCGGTCGATGAGTTCGGTCTCCAGGGAGGCGAAGAAGCTCTCGGTGACGGCGTTGTCGTAGCACGAGCCGGTGCGACCGGTAGAAGGCCGGATCCCTGCCTCTTCGCATCGCTGACCGAACGTCAGACTGGTGTACTGAGATCCCTTGCCACTGTGATGCACAAGGCCGGGGCGGGGTCTGCGGGCCGTGACCGCCATGGCGAGCGCGTCGGTGACCAGCTCGGTTCGCACGTGGTCGGCCACCGCCCAGCCGACGATGCGGCGGGAGAACAGGTCCATGACGACGGCGAGGTAGAGCCAGCCCTCGCCGGTGGGGACGTAGGTGATGTCCGCGGTCCAGCGCAGGTTCGGTGCGCTCGCGGTGAAGTCGCGGCCCATCAGGTCGGGGGCGGCCGTGGCCTGCCGGTCCTGGCGGGTGAGCGAGGTCCGGCCGGTGCGACGGTGCACACCCGTCAGCCCGGCCTCGCGCATCAGGCGGGCGACGCGCTTGGTCAGCCCGTGGGAGACCTCCACAACGAGACGAGCGGACCGCTCCGGATCCGTGGACTCGGGAAACTCCTGCCTGATGGTGACCGGATACCCGAAGCCGCCGACAACGACGTCCATCCCGCCCTCACGCGGAAAGTAGGACGACCCGACCTTCCGGACTCGTGCCCTCGCCGCGCTGCCTCGGCAGCCAGCCCCTGCAGCATCAGAAGCGACCTGCGGCGCAGCGCAGGCGGCATCACCAACTGCCTCGTGTCGTCCTTGAGCGCAGCCACAACCGGATGAAGGGACACCAGCCGCGTGGGAACCCGGACCCTCGACGCGCCCCTGGTCGGTCGCTGGCTCCGGGCATTGGGATGCGGGCCCTCCGCGAGGAAGAACTCCAGCCCGAGCCGACCGTACGGCACTCTCTCGATACGCTTGCCCACCGGCTCCATGCCGTGCCGCTTCGCGTAGTTGACGACGCGCCGCCACTCCGCCATCTCCTCATCATCGGCATGGTCGAACCGAACGTGTCCTTCGACGAGGAGCCGTTGGACCAACTCGCAAGCTTTCGCCCGCCACGCACGGGCGACAGGTCGCTCACTGTACGGCGGCCAAGACTCGGCGGACACCGACGGCTCGCCACCGTCGACAGGCTCCGCATCGTCAGGATGGCGGCCATGACAGAGGTAGAACCGGCCGGCCCCAGTGACCTCCGCACGGGCAGCACCACCGCCCTTGTCCACCATCAAAAGCCCACGATCACGCAGGGCATACGCCGAGCGCCAATCCCCCGGCGCCCAGGCTCCCGGTTCCTCGCCAGCCGCGATCCGTTCAAGGAGCGCGCGCGCTGGCGTTCGTTCGGAGCGGGCCGTCGTTTCACGGCCTCCGGCCCACACCGCACAGTCACGCCCTGTATAGACCCGAAAGAGCGGCTTTTTGCTGTCGTCATCCCCCTGGGCTTCCGGCCGTGCCACCGAGAGCGTCACCAGTCCTCGACTCCCCCATGGCACTCGCCATATTGAGAGGGCCTGAGCTGCCCAAAAAGGTGCCTGACACCCCATCAGAACGAGCGTCAAACGAGCGTCAAGATACCCCTGCGAGCGTCATTTCAGCGTCAAGATATCGCCCGTAACGCCCACACCGCACATAACGCACACCACCCGAACCTGCAGGTCAGGCACCCTTTGCCGCAGGCTCCAGAATCGCCACGCACTCCACATGATGCGTCATAGGAAACAGATCGAACGCCCGCAGCGTCCGCACCCGGTAACCCTCCTCGCGGAAATACCCCAAGTCCCTTGCCAGCGCAGCGGGATCGCAGGCGACGTAGGCGATCCTGCGGGGGCCGAGTGAGGCCAGGTGGGATACCGTTCGGCGGCCGGCGCCCGCGCGGGGCGGGTCCAGGACGATGAGGTCGGCCTCGGTGATCCCGGTGCGCGGGAGGACCGACTCGACCTTGCCCTGTTCGATGCGCACGCGCGGGAATTCGGCGAGGTTGTGGCGGGCGTCCGCCACCGCCTGCTTGCCGGACTCGATGCCGAGCACCGCGCCCTTCTCGCCGAGGCGGTCGGCGAGGGCGCCGGCGAAGAGGCCGACGCCGCAGTACAGGTCGAGGGCCGTCTCGCCCTTGCGCGGCAGCAGGCCCTGCATGACCGCGGTCACCAGGGTGTCGGCCGCCTTCGGGTGGACCTGCCAGAAGCCGCCGGCCCCCACCCGGTGGGTGCGGCCGTCGGCGCGCTCGCGGACGAAGGGGCGGCCGTGCACGCGGTGCACACCGCCGGACGTCTCGTCGACCCTGAGGACCGAGACCGGCTTGTCCAGCTCCACCAGCGGCAGCCGGGCGCCGGGACGCGGAGTGAGGATCACCTGCCGGTCCCCCGAACCCGTCGCCGCGATGGCCTCGACCGAGTCCATGCCGGACCACTCGCGCTTCTCGATACCCAGTTCGGCGACGCCCGCAGCCGCGATCATGCAGTCGTCGATCCGCTCCACCTCGTGCGAGCGGTGCCGGCGCAGCCCGGCGTGCCCCGCGGCGTCGACCGCGTACTGCACCCGGGTCCGCCACCGGGGCACCTCGCCCGCCGGGAGCTTGTCGCCCTCGGCCGGCATCACGGTGCCGTCCCAGCCGGCCTCCTCGGGGGTGAGGCCCGCGAGGCGCCGCAGTTGCTCGGCGACGACCTCGCCCTTCAGCCGGCGCTGGGCGCCCGGCTTGGCATGCTGCCAGTCGCAGCCACCGCAGCGGCCGGGTCCGGCGTAGGGGCAGGGTGCCGGGACACGGTCCTTGGACGGCTCCAGGACCTCGACCGCGTCCGCGCGCAGGAAGCGGGCGCCTTCCTCACCCTCGGTGACCCGGGCCACCACCCGCTCGCCCGGCAGCGCGTGCCGCACGAACAGGACCTGGCCCTCAGCGGTGCGGGCGATGCAGTGGCCGCCGTGCGCGACGGGGCCGACCTCGACCTCGTACTCCTCCCCCACCAGCGACCCCGCCTGCGACTGCTTCCGTTGTGCCTGCATGGCGGGGTGACTCCAGATCGGGTGAGGGGAACGGCCCGCTCGCGGGCCGACGACAGCCCACCAGTCTACGTGCTCCCCGCAGCGTCCGGGTCCGGGCACCGGGGGCCCCGCACGATCGGCCCCCACCCGGCTCCCCGCCCGTCAGTTCCCGGTGCCGGGCTCTCCCCCCGTCAGTTTCCCGGCGGGCTCGCCCCGGCTCGGTTCGCCGGTGCCGGGGTCCTTCGGCCGCTGCTCCGCCGGGCCGCGACGCACCGCGCCGGGCGCGGTCCACTCCTGCCGCCTGCGGGCCCGGTTCCTGGCCACCTCGGAGGACTGGAGCTGGTAGGGGACCGAGGTCACCATGACACCGGCGGTGAACAGCAGCCGGCCCTTGAGGCGCAGGGCGCTCTGGTTGTGCAGCAGGGCCTCGTACCAGCGGCCGACCACGTACTCGGGGATGATCACCGAGACGGCGTCGCGCGGCGACTCCTTGCGCAGGTTCTTGACGTACTCGATGATCGGCCGGGTGATCTCCCGGTAGGGCGAGTCGAGCACCTTCAGCGGTACCTCTATGCCGCGCCGTTCCCACTCCTCGCGCAGCGCCTTCGTCTCCGTCGCGTCGACGTTGACGGTGAGCGCCTCCAGGGTGTCCGAGCGCATCAGCTGGGCGTAGGCCAGGGCGCGCAGCGTGGGGCGGTGGATCGTGGAGATCAGGACGATCGAGTGGACCCGGGAGGGCCGTACGCTCTCGTCGCTCGGCTCCTCGGGCGCCGCGATCTCCTCGGCCACACTGTCGTAGTGCTTACGGATCGCCGTCATGGTCGCGTAGAAGATCACCATGCCGAGGAGGGCGACCCAGGCGCCGTGGGTGAACTTGGTGACGAGGACGACGACCAGCACCAGGCCGGTGAAGAAGGCGCCGAACGCGTTGATCGCCCGGGAGCGGATCATGTGGCTGCGCCGTGCCGGGTCCCGCTCCACCGCGAGGTGCCGGTTCCAGTGCCGGACCATGCCGGTCTGGCTGAGCGTGAAGGACACGAACACGCCGACGATGTACAGCTGGATCAGCCGGGTCGAGTCGGCGCCGTAGATGAAGACCAGCAGGGCGGCGGCGCCCGCGAGCAGCACGATGCCGTTGGAGAAGGCGAGCCGGTCGCCGCGGGTGTGCAACTGGCGGGGCAGGTAGCGGTCCTGGGCGAGTATCGAGCCGAGCAGCGGGAAGCCGTTGTAGGCCGTGTTGGCGGCCAGGAACAGCACCAGCGCGGTGGCCGCCGCCAGCACGACGAACAGGAAGCTGCCCTTGCCGAACACCGCCTCGGCGACCTGTGAGATCACCGGATTCTGGACGTAGCCGGAACCGAGCGCCATGCCGTGGTGGAGCAGGTCGGTGGCCGGGTTCTCGGCCATCCGGACCTTGGTGGTCATGGCGAGGGCGATGATCCCGCAGAACATGGTCACGGCGAGCAGGCCCATCATCGCGAGCGTGGTCGCCGCGTTCTTCGACTTGGGCTTGCGAAAGGCGGGGACGCCGTTGGAGATCGCCTCGACGCCGGTGAGCGCGGCACAGCCGGACGAGAAGGCGCGCAGCAGCAGGAAGACGAGGGCGAAGCCCGCGAGGCCCCCGTGCTCGGCCTTGATCTCGTAGCCGGCGGTGGGCGCGCGCATGGTGTCCCCGAGGACCAGACCCCGGAACGCGCCCCACACGATCATGATGAAGACGCCCGCGACGAAGACGTAGGTCGGGATCGCGAACAGCGTGCCGGACTCCTTCACGCCGCGCAGGTTCATCAGCGTCAGCAGCACGATCACCGCGACCGCGCACAGCACCTTGTGCTCGACCACGAAGGGGATCGCGGAGCCGAGGTTCTCGATGCCGGAGGAGATGGATACGGCGACGGTCAGGACGTAGTCGACGAGCAGTGCGCTGGCCACCGTGAGGCCCGCCTTGGAGCCGAGGTTGGTGGTGGCGACCTCGTAGTCGCCGCCGCCGCTCGGATAGGCGTGCACGTTCTGCCGGTAGGAGGCGACCACCGTGAACATCAGCACAACGACCGCGACCGCGATCCAGGGGCTGAAGCGGTACGCCGACACGCCCGCGATGGACAGGACCAGCAGGACCTCTCCCGGTGCGTACGCGACGGAGGACAGCGGGTCGGAGGCGAAGACGGGGAGCGCGACGCGCTTCGGCAGGAGTGTTTCTCCCAGCCGGTCGCTGCGGAGTGCGCGGCCGATCAGGATCCGTTTGGGCACGTCGGTCAGTTTGGACACGACAGAGCATCGTAAGGCTTCGAACTGGCAGCCGCCCACCTGCCGTCCCAGATCTGCCTCACGAGTGAAATATGAGGCGAATAAAACGGCAGATTCCGGGCGTGGAGCGCCCGCCGTGCCTAGATGGCAGACCCGCCCGTCGCCGCCCCCGGAGGTTCCATGCCCGCGACCGCAGAGCTGATCGGCGCCCTCGCCTCGTTCGTCGGCCTCGGACTCCTGACACTGCTCAGCGTGCGCAGCATCACGCGCCGCTGAGCGCGGACGAAGCCGCACGGGGGTGCCGGGCCCGGAGAGTGCGTGTGTAGCTTGAACGTCGGTCTGAGACCCTGATGGGGCTGAGCTGTCGGTTTATGGACATCGGAAGGACGGTCGTGCACATCGTCATCATGGGCTGCGGGAGAGTGGGTTCCGCTCTCGCCCAGACCCTGGAGCAACAGGGGCACACGGTCGCCGTGATCGACCAGGACCCCACCGCCTTCCGCCGGCTGGGCCCGGGATTCGGCGGTCGCCGGGTCACCGGGATCGGCTTCGACCAGGACACCCTCCGCGAGGCCGGCATCGAGGACGCGGGCGCCTTCGCCGCGGTGTCCAGCGGCGACAACTCGAACATCATCTCGGCGCGGGTGGCCCGCGAGATGTTCGGCGTGGAGAACGTCGCGGCCCGCATCTACGACCCTCGCCGCGCCGAGGTCTACCAGCGGCTGGGCATCCCCACGGTGGCCACGGTCCGCTGGACGGCCGACCAGATGCTGCGCCGGCTGCTCCCCTCGGGGGCCGAACCGCTGTGGCGTGACCCCACCGGTGGCGTCCAGCTCGCGGAGGTGCACACCTCCCCTGCCTGGGTCGGCCACAAGATCAGCAAGCTGCAGGAGGAGACCGGGGTCCGCGTGGCGTTCCTCACCCGGCTCGGCGAGGCGGTCCTGCCCACCTCCCAGACGGTGCTCCAGGAGGGCGACCTGGTCCACGTGATGATGCGGACCGACGACGTGGGCAAGGTCGAGGCGGCGTTCACCGAGGGTCCCGAAGAGGAGGGCGGTCACTGATGAGGGTCGCCATTGCCGGTGCCGGCGCGGTCGGCCGCTCGATCGCGGGCGAGCTGCTGGAGAACGGCCACGAGGTCCTGCTCATCGACAAGGCGCCGACCGCGATCTCGGTCGAACGCGTCCCGCAGGCGGAGTGGCTGCTGGCCGATGCCTGTGAGATCACGTCCCTGGACGAGGCCGCGTTGCAGCGCTGCAACGTGGTGATCGCCGCGACGGGCGACGACAAGGTCAACCTGGTCGTGTCCCTGCTGGCGAAGACGGAGTACGGCGTTCCGCGCGTCGTGGCCCGGGTGAACAACCCGAAGAACGAATGGCTGTTCAACGAGGCATGGGGCGTCGACGTGGCGGTGTCCACCCCGCGTCTGATGTCCGCGCTGGTCGAGGAGGCGGTCAGCGTCGGCGACCTGGTCCGGCTGCTCCGGTTCAGCCACGGCGACGCGAACCTGGTCGAACTGACCCTGCCGGAGGAGTCGGCCCTGGCCGGGACCCAGGTCGGCGACGTGGAGTGGCCGGAGGACACCTCGCTGGTGACCATCATCCGCGGCAACCGCGTCCTGGCCCCCTCCAAGGAGGACTCCCTGGAGGCGGGTGACGAGCTGCTGTTCGTGGCGGCCCAGGCCCGCGAGGAGCAGTTGGAGGATCTGCTCTCGGTGCGCCGCGAGGACGGCTGAGTCCCAGCCGGCTGAATCCGGAAGAGGGCGGCTGAGTCCGGGTCCGGGTCCGGGTCCGGGCGAGAATGGCTGGGACTCGTTGCGGCCGACCGGGGCCGGGTGAGAGCCGATCCGGCCGACCAGCGCCGAGCGAGCCGAGTGACACGACGGAGGGGGCGCCCGGTGATCCCGGGCGCCCCCTCCGTGTCGAGGATGTCGCTCACGCCTCCCGGCGGTGCCGTCCAGCGGTCGACTCACCGGACTCCGCGGCCTGGTCGGCCTGCGCCGCCTTCCGCTCCTCCTCGGCCTTCTCCGCGGCCTCCATCTCGGCGAACACGTCGATCGGCGCGGGCGCCTTCGCGAGGAAGACCCAGGTGAGCCAGACGGCGAGCAGGAACGGCGGGATCTTCAGCGCCACCAGGACCCAGCCGAGCTGCGCGGTGTCGGCCCACCAGTACAGCGGGAAGAGGACCAGGCACTTGCCGAGCAGGATCAGTCCCCAGGCCCAACTGGCCTTGGCGTACGCCTTCTTGCGGCCGGGGTTGCGATGGCGCCAGGACAGGTTCTCCTTGAAGACCGGGCCGAGGATCAGGCCCATCAGGGGAACACCGGCGAGGGTCGTGATGATGTACGCCAGGGCCAGACCCAGGGTGTAGAGCATGCCCGGGAGGTAGAAGTCCTTGGCGTTGCCCGTGAACATCGCGAACAGAACACCGAAGGCCACGCCGAAGACGCCGCTGAAGGCGTGCTTGACGGTGTCCTTCATCACCAGCCGGACCACGACCAGGATCACCGACACGACCAGGGCCGCGATCGCGGACCAGTGCAGGTTCTTGTTGATCGTGTAGATGGTGACGAAGAGGAGCCCGGGCAGGACCGTTTCGACCATGCCCCGGACACCGCCGAACGCCTCGAACAGCGCGGCCTCGGTCACCGTCCGCGCGTCGTCCTGCTGAGTGGCGTCTTCGGTCGGCTTGTCGAGTGACGTCACCGGCTACTCCCGTCCAAGGGGTCTCAGTTCGTACTTCGGGTTGAACAGCACCCGGCGGCCCCGGCTCATCGAGATCCGGCCCGATGCGATCAGCTTGCGTCCCGGTTCTATACCCACGATGGAACGCCTGCCGAGCCACACCACGTCCAGTGCGGCGGAGCCGTCGAACAGTTCGGCCTCCAGGGCCGGGACTCCGGCGCGCGGACGCAGCGTGACCGTGCGCAAGGTACCAGTTACCGTGACGATCTGCCGGTCCTGGCAGTCGCCGATCCGTATGCAGCCGGCCGTCTCGGCGTCCTCCCGCAGCTCCTCGGACTCCAGGTCCTCCTGCGAGGAGGAGAGCCGGTCGAGCATGCGCCGGAACCGGCCGGCCGGCTTCTCGGAATGCGGAACAGCACTCATAACAGAAGCGTACCGGCGCCCGCCGACGGCGACGTACCGGTGCGTCCGGGTGCCGGTGGCGGGACGGAACACTCGCGTCAACGGCCCGCCGCAAGCCGCTCCCGGCGGGCCTACCGCTCGAACCGGTACCCCATACCCGGTTCGGTGATGAAGTGCTTCGGGTGCGAGGGGTCGGTCTCCAGCTTCCTGCGCAGCTGTGCCATGTACACCCGCAGGTAGTTGGTCTCCGTCCCGTACGAGGGACCCCACACCTCCTGCAGCAGCTGCTTCTGGCTGACCAGCCGTCCGGTGTTGCGGACCAGCACCTCCAGCAGGTGCCACTCCGTGGGGGTCAGCCGGACGTCCTTGCCGCCCCGGTTGACCTTCTTCGCCGCGAGGTCGACGGTGAACCCCTCGGTCTCCACCGTGGTCACGTCGTCCTCGCCGGGGCCGACCGGCTCGGCCCTGCGCACGGCGGCACGCAGCCTGGCCAGCAGTTCGTCCATGCCGAACGGCTTGGTGACGTAGTCGTCGGCGCCCGCGTCGAGCGCCTCGACCTTCTCGTCGGAGGAGTGCCGGGCCGACAGGACCAGGATCGGCACCCGGGTCCAGCCGCGCAGGCCCCTGATCACCTCGACGCCGTCCATGTCCGGCAGGCCCAGGTCGAGGACCACCACGTCGGGGTGGCGGGAGGCGGCGAGTTCGAGGGCGGTCCTGCCGTCGGGGGCCGCGTCGACCTCGTACTTGCGGGCCCTGAGGTTGATCACGAGGGCGCGCACGATCTGCGGCTCGTCGTCGATCACGAGCACCCGGGTCATGAAGCCTCCCTTTCGGGTTCGGGTTCTGCCAGGCCCTCTCCGGAGGCGAGGACCTCGGGACGCGATCCTGCCGCCCGGAGGCTGAGGACCATGGTGAGGCCGCCGCCGGGGGTGTCCTCGGCGGTCAGCGTGCCGCCCATCGCCTCGGCGAAGCCGCGGGCGACCGCGAGCCCGAGCCCCACCCCGGCGCCGCGCGGGGCGTCGCCATAGCGCTGGAAGGGCTCGAATATGCGCTCCTTGGCCTCGTCCGGGACGCCCGGCCCGCGGTCCACGACCCGCACCTCCACCCGGTCGGCGATGGCGCTCGCGGAGATCATGACACGGCGGCCGGACGGACTGTACTTGACGGCGTTCTCCACCAGGTTGGCCACCGACCGTTCGAGCAGCCCGGGATCGACGGAGACCATCGGCAGGGTCTCGCGGACGTCCAGTTCCACGCCGGCCTCGTCCACGCCGACCAGCGCCATCGGGACCACCTCGTCGAGGTCGACTTCGCGGATGATCGCGGTGACCGTGCCGGTCTGCAGCCGGGACATGTCGAGCAGGTTGCCGACCAGGTGGTCGAGGCGGTCGGCGCCCTCCTCGATGCCCTCCAGCAGCGCCGCCCGGTCCTCCTCGGACCAGTCGACGTCGTGGGACCTGAGCGAGGTCACCGCGGCCTTGATCCCGGCGAGCGGGGTGCGCAGGTCGTGGCTGACGGCGGCGAGCAGCGCGGTGCGGATCCGGTTGCCCTCGGCGAGGGCGCGGGCCCGCAGCGCCTCCTCCCGCAGGCGCCGGCGGTCCAGGACGACGGCGGCCTGCGCGGCGAAGGCCGCCAGCACCCGGCGGTCCTCGGCGGGCAGCACGCGGCCGGTCAGCGCGAGCGCCATGTGGTCGCCGACCGGCATGTCGACGTCGGCGTCCTCGGGGCGCTCCAGCGGCGGGCCGAAGCCGGCCCGGCCGGCGCAGGTCCACGGCTCGACGTCGCCCGCCCGCTCCAGCAGGGCGGCCGACTCCATGCCGAAGGTCTCCCGGACCCGTTCCAGCAGCTCCTCCAGGCTGGTCTCGCCGCGCAGCACGTTGCCGGCGAGGAACGACAGGATCTCGGACTCGGCGCGCAGCCGTGCCGCCTGGTGGGTGCGGCGGGCGGCGAGGTCCACCACCGAGGCCACGGACACCGCGACCCCGACGAAGATCACGATGGCGACGATGTTGTGCGGGTCGGCGATGGTCAGCCGGTGCAGCGGGGGCGTGTAGAAGTAGTTCAGCAGCAGCGACCCGAAGGCCGCCGAGGCGAGGGCGGGCAGCAGTCCGCCGAGCAGGGCCGCCGCCACCGTCAGCGACAGGAACAGCAGCATGTCGTTGGCGAGGCCGAGGTCCACGGCGTTCAGCAGCAGCGCCATGGCCACCGGGCCCAGCAGCCCGACCAGCCAGCCGGAGAGGATCCGGCTCCGGCCGAGCCGGGCGCCCCGGGCCACGGGCAGCCCACGGCCCTTGGCGACCTGCCCGTGGGTGACGATGTGCACGTCGAGGTCGGGGCCGGACTCGCGGGCGACGGTGGCGCCGACGCCGGGCCCGAAGACGTACTGCCAGGTCTTGCGGCGCGAGGAGCCGAGGACGATCTGGGTGGCGTTGACGCCGCGGGCGAAGTCCAGCAGCGCGGCGGGTATGTCGTCGCCCACGACGTGGTGGAAGGTGCCGCCCAGGTCCTCGACGAGGGCACGCTGGACGGCCAGCTCCTTGGGCGAGGCCGCGGACAGGCCGTCGCTGCGGGCGATGTAGACGGCCAGCACCTCGCCGCCCGCGCCCTTCTCGGCGAGCCGGGCCGCCCGGCGGATCAGCGTCCGCCCCTCGGGTCCGCCGGTCAGACCGACCACGATCCGCTCCCGCGAGCCCCAGATCTTCGAGACCCGGTGCTCACTGCGGTACTGCTGGAGGTATTCGTCGACCCGGTCGGCCACCCACAGCAGCGCCAGCTCCCGCAGCGCGGTCAGGTTCCCCGGCCGGAAGTAGTTGGAGAGGGCCGCGTCCACCTTGTCGGGCTGGTAGATGTTGCCGTGCGCCATGCGGCGGCGCAGCGCCTGCGGCGACATGTCGACGAGCTCTATCTGGTCGGCGCGGCGGACTACCTCGTCCGGCACGGTCTCCTGCTGCCGCACCCCGGTGATCGACTCGACCACGTCACCCAGCGACTCCAGGTGCTGGATGTTGACCGTCGAGATCACGTCGATCCCGGCGGCGAGCATTTCCTCCACGTCCTGCCAGCGCTTGGCGTTGCGCGAGCCCGGGATGTTGGTGTGGGCGAGTTCGTCCACCAGGGCGACCTGGGGGCGGCGGGTCAGGACCGCGTCCACGTCCATCTCGGTGAAGCGGCCGCCCCGGTACTCCAGCTCCTTGCGGGGCACCTGCTCCAGGCCGTGCAGCATCACCTCGGTGCGCGGCCGCTCGTGGTGCTCCACGAAGGCGACCACGCAGTCGGTCCCCCGCTCCATGCGCCGGTGTGCCTCCGAGAGCATCGCGTAGGTCTTGCCCACGCCCGGTGCCGCACCGAGATAGATCCGAAGCTTTCCGCGTGCCATGGCCCCATTGTCTTCCCGTCACTGCTGCCGACGCAGCGTCGACCTTACGGCCCGCAATTGCGACGAAAGGGACAGGTGGTGGGGTGACGGGCAACTTTGACGCAACCCTGATGAGCCGATCGGTTCCACGCCCACCGCCACCGGTCGGCGCAGGTCAGAGCGTACCGGGCGCGGTACGGCGGGCGGCGGGCCGCGGCGGCACGCCCATCGCGCCGCCGATCGCCGGCGCGTGCGTCAGCGTTCGACGACCTCCCCGTCACTCAGTTCGAGCACCCGGTCGGCCAGGTCCAGCAGGGTGGTGTCGTGCGTGGCGACCAGCGCGGTGACCTGCTCGCTGTGTACGACGGCGCGCAGCAGTTCCATCACGGCGTGACCGGTCTCGGCGTCCAGCTGGCCGGTCGGCTCGTCGGCGATGAGCAGCGCGGGGCCGTTGGCGAGGGCGCGGGCGATGGCGACGCGCTGCTGCTGGCCGCCGGACAGCTCGCCGGGGCGCTGGGCAGCGTGCTCGGCGAGGCCCACCAGGGAGAGCAGCAGTTCGACGCGTTCCTCGCGCTCGCGCGGGTCGGCCCGGCGCAGCCGCATCGGCACGCCCACGTTCTCCGCCGCGGTCAGGATCGGGATGAGCCCGAAGGACTGGAAGACGAAGCCGATCCGGTCCCGGCGCAGCTCCAGCAGGCCCCGCTCGCCCAGTCCGGCGAGGTCACGGCCGTCGACGGTGATCCGGCCGCGGTCCGGCACGTCGAGCCCGCCGACCAGGTTCAGCAGCGTGGTCTTGCCGGATCCCGAGCGTCCTTTGAGGGCGACGAGTTCGCCGCGCGGGATCTCGAAGGAGACTCCGCGCAGGGCGTGCACGGCGGCGGCTCCGTGCCCGTAGGAGCGGTGCACGTCCTCGACGCGCACCATCGTCTCCGTGATGACCTGAGCGTTCATGCCGCTTCCCCCGTCACAACCGATTCCCCCCGTCGACCGGGCGCCAGTATCGCCGCCCGACGCCCGGCCGTCCAAGGGTTCGGATGGGTTCGAATGGGTTCGGATGGGTGCGGATGAGTCCGGATGAGTCCGGACGGGTTCGGATCGCTGGTGAGCGGTTCTGGACCGGTCCGGATCCGTCAGTTCGGGTTGTCGCCGTGGGTCAGGGTCTCCCAGGCGACGAAGAGGTTGTTGCTGCCGGCCGGCCGGTTGTTCTGGGTCAGCGTCTGGGTGTTGGTCATGGCGATGCCGAGGCGGTTGTGCAGGGCGTTGTAGCCGACCTCGGTGACCGGTCCGAGGCCGAGGTTGAGGGAGCCGCCGCACAGCCAGCTGGGCGCGGCCGTGCCGAGCTGGTACTTCGACTGGAAGCCGAGGGCCTGCCGCAGCCGCTCGCCGACGTCGGTGCCGTACAGGTCCTGCCCCTGGATCCGGCTGGTCTCGGCGACGTGCGAGATCGCGGAGATGCCGTACCCGGTGTGGGTGAAGTCCCGGCAGGTCTCCTGGGTGAGCCCGGTGACGAAGGTGGACTGGCCCTGCCAGTACGAGACGATCTTGTCCCGGGTGTTCAGGTTCTGGCTGGGTACGGTCTTCGGCAGGTCACCGTCGGTGGACAGGTAGACGTAGGCGGCCGTGCGGGTGCGGAACTTCGCCATGGCCGTGTCGTAGGACGTCTTGTCCTCCAGGAAGACGGAGATGCCGACGGCGGCCTCCATCATGGACAGCTCCCAGTTGCCGTTGGAGTTGGAGCCCTTGATGACCACGGGGAGGTAGACGTCGCGCAGCATGGTGGCGAAACGGCCGGAGTTCGCCCAGCCACCGCTGTACGTGTACTTGATGATCTCGCCGGCCTTGGGCCAGGACGAGCCGGCCCAGCCGGTCTGCAAGGGCGCGTTGCTGTTGGTGTGGCTGGTGATCGTGGCCGACCAGGCGTCCATGAGCTGGATGGCCTTCTGGGCGTAGCGGGCGTCCTTGGTGATGTACCAGGCGAGGGCGTCGGTGTAGGCCGCTATCGCGTCCTCGCGCTCGTCGGTGCAGCCGTAGTTGGGGTTGGAGTACGAACCGCATTCGACGGTGGCGCGGGGTTTCGGCGTGCGGTTCAGGTCGGCGTACTTGCTCGCCATCATCTGGTCGTAGGCGCCCTTCCAGGGCTGGGCTCCGGCCAGCACTTTGGTGCGGGCGAACTCCAGCTGGCCCTGGGAGACGGTGACTCCGGGGTGGACGAAGGCGGTGGGGGCAGCGTCGGCACGCTGTGCGGCGGGGGCCGCGAAGACGCCCAGCACGAGGGCGGCCACCACCGCGAGGAGGGGGGTACGACGCACAGCAACTCCGTTCTCGTATGTGAACTCGGAGCGCCTTTATGAACAGAGGCGTTGGCCGGAGACCATAGGTACAGACCAAAAGCCCGTCAAGGGCCCGCACACGAGAGCGGATGTCCACGCGCCGGAACGGAATCGACGACCATGCAGGTGAACGCGACGAGGGCCGTACCCCTTGGCCCGGGGTACGGCCCTCGTCGTTCTTGGCTGACTGATACTCGGCTGTCCGCTACCGGACCTCGGTGATCTCGGGTCCGCGCTGCAACTGGCCCATGCCGCCGGAGAAGCGCGAGGACTCCTCCTGCTGGACGCCCTCCGGAACCATCTGGGCGTCGTTCGGCAGCTTCAGGACGATCGGGTCGCGGGGCGCCATCGGGCCCTCGCCGCGGACCACGACCGTGTCCCGGAAGACCTGCTCCAGCAGCCCGGCCGCCTGCGGCTGCACCGCGCCCTGGCCGGAGATCACTCCACGCAGGAACCAGCGCGGGCCGTCCACACCGATGAACCGCACGACCTGGAAGCCGCCGGTCCCGTCGGGCAGCTGCACCGGTACCTGGGCGCGCAACTCCCAGCCCAGCGGGCCCTCGACCTCGTCGACGATGCCACCCTGCTGGGTGATGCCGGAGGCGATCTCCTCGCGGACCTCGCCCCAGATGCCCTCGCGCTTGGGCGCGGCGAACGCCTGCAACTGGACCGCGCTATCGCGCAGCACGACGGTCGCCGCGACGATCGCGTCTCCCGCGACCTCGACCCGCAGCTCCATGCCGTCAACGCCCGGCACGAACAGACCGCCGAGATCCACCCGGCCCTCGGCCGGGTCGCGCACCTCGGAGTCGTCCCACGGTCCGTCGGGGCGGGGCTCCGGTTCGAGCCGCACCCGCTGCTCGGGCTCGCCCGCTTCTTCCTCGTCCGCCTCGGTGTCGACGCTGTCGACGACCTGCTCGGCCTCGCCGGCCGCGTCCTCGGCGGCACCCTTCTTCTTGCGACGTCCGAACACGTCACTGTCCTTCCCGGTCGGATACGACCGAAGCGTATCGATTCCCACCCGCCCGGCCGCCCTCGGCGACCCGGCCACTTCTGTCGCTCTCGCCGCCCACCGTGGCGTGGCCCCCGGTGGAACCGAAGCCCCCCTCGGCCCGCGCCGAGTCGGGAAGCTCCGCGACCTCCTGGAAGCGGACCCTCTCGACCTGCTGGACGACCAGTTGGGCAATCCGGTCGAAGCGCTCGAACCGCACGGACTCGCGCGGGTCGAGATTCACCACGATCACCTTGATCTCCCCACGGTACCCGGCATCAACCGTCCCTGGGGCATTCACGAGCGCGACACCGCAGCGGGCGGCCAGACCGGATCGAGGGTGCACGAAGGCCGCGTACCCGTCGGGGAGGGCGATCGACACACCCGTGGGCAGCACGGTCCGTTCTCCGGGCGCCAGCTCGCACCGCAGCGTCGTGCGCAGATCGGCGCCGGCGTCCCCGGGGTGCGCGTACACCGGAAGCGGTACGTCCGGGTCGACGCGCCGGATCAGCACGTCCAGGGGGGTACGACGCGCCGGGGCCGCGCTGTCCGGGGCGCTCACGGGTTCACCTCGAAGGCGCGGGCCCGCCGGATCCGGTCCGGGTCGTGCAGGGCGGCCTGGATCTCCTCGTCGCGGCCGTGCTCGACGAAGTGGCCGGCCTCGACCTCGACGAACAGGGCGTCGGCCCGGACGGCCACGGGCCCGCCGGGATCCTCGATGCGGCCGACCGCACAGGCGTAGATCTTCCGCCCCGCGACCGCGGTCACCTCGGCGGTCAGGTGGAGCCGCGTGCCGACCGGCACCGGCCGCACGAAGTCGGTCTCCAGCCGCCCGGTCACCGCGATCTTGCGCAACAGCCAGTTCAGCGAGCCCAGCGCCTCGTCGAGGGCGGTCGCCAGCACCCCGCCGTGCGCGAGACCGGGGGCGCCCTGGTGAGCGGGCCGGACGGTGAACTCGGCGGTCAGGGTGACGCCCTCGCCCGCCCGCACCGCGAGGCCCAGCCCGTGCGGCTGGTCCTGGCCGCAGCCGAAGCACTGTCCGTAATGCGAGCCGAGCACCTCGCCGGGCGCGGGCGCATCGGGATGCCGCACCGGTTTCACGGCGTCGGCGGGAGGCTGAAGCACAGCGGAACCACCACTCACAGCCGCAGACCTTACCCGGCCTGACACGCCCCACCACCCGTCGCCCGTCGACCCACCTCCGCACTACCCCACAGCACCCCGCGGCTACACCCCTCGCCGGCGTCCGGTTGCGGCGGGTGCCCCGATTCGGGCGGCCTTCGCCACGCGTGCCAAGCTTGGTTCATGGAGCACCCCGGCACCCCGTACGAAGAACGCCTCACCGCCCCCCGTTCGTGGTGGCTGATCAGCCTTCTGGTCGGCGTCGCCTGCGCCCTGGTCCTGCTCCCCTTCGGCACCCTGCCGCTGCTGGGCGGACTGGTCGGCGGTACGGCGGTGGCCGCGGTGATGGCCAGCTCGTACGGCTCGCTGCGCATCCGCGTCGTGGGCGGTCACCTGATCGCGGGCGAGGCGAAGATCCCGGTGACGGCGCTCGGCGCGTGGGAGATCCTGGATCCGGAGGAGGCCCGCGCCTGGCGCACGTACAAGGCCGACACCCGCGCCTTCCTGCTGCTGCGCTCCTACATCCCGCAGGCCCTGCGGGTCGAGGTCAGCGACCCGGCCGACCCGACGCCCTACCTGTATCTGTCGACGCGCGCCCCGGAGCAGCTGGCGGCGGCGATCGACGCGGCCCGCGACGGCGCGACGGCCTGAGCGCTCCGCCCGGCTTCGCTCGACCAGGGGACCCCCACCGCGGCGGAGCCGCATGTCGATACCGTCCCGCGCCCCTTTCAGCACAGCCTCGGCCTCTTCAGCGCGCTGCCGAACCGCAGCGGACTTCGCACGGCCGGCTCGGCCGGTCCAGGCCCCGAGGGGGCCCGGGGCGCCTCGTCAGCGGTCGAGTTCCCCGGGGAGATCTCCCGGTGTCAGCGGGTCCGCCGGAGGCTCCAGCGGGGGCAGCCCGGCCAGTTCGTCCCAGGAGACCTGGACCTTGCGCAGGTCGGCGCGGATCCGCGCGGCCAGTTTCTTGGTGTCGCGGCGGTTCATGACCGCCCCCACGGCGGCGCCGACCATGAACGGCATCAGGTTCGGCAGGTTCCGCACCATCCGCTTCATGATCTGCTGGCGCAGTTCGCGCTTCATCTGGCCCCCGAGGGCCGTGTTGATCGTCGACGGCTTCATCACGTCGATCCCGCGCTCCCCCGACCAGGAGGACAGATACGCGGTGCTGCGGGCCATCAGGCCGCCCGGCGGCCGTACCCCGTAGACCTCGTGCAGTTCGGCGACCAGTTTCAGCTCGATCGCCGCGACCCCGGTGATCTCCGCGGCCAGTTCGGTCGGCATCGCGGGCGGCACCGGCAGCATCGCCGCCGCACCGACCCCCGCTCCGACCGTCGAGGTCCCGTGGGCCGCACCCGCCACGAGCTTGTCCGCGAGCTGCTCCGGCCCGAGGCCGGGGAACTGTCCGCGCAGCGTCGCGAGGTCACGTACGGCGATCCGCGGGGCCATGTCGATGATCCGGTCCGCGAGGTACGCCAGCCCCGCCTTGGCGCGGCTCCCGCCCTTGCGGGCCCCTTCCCGGGCCAAGTCCCGGGCCTTGCCGCCGATGGCGACGGCTCTTGTCCGCGCCCTCAGTCGCGTGCGGGCGGGGAACTCCTCCGTCGGTGCGACGGGCGCGGGGTGCTCGGCCGGCTCCGGGCGGTCACCCCGGTCGGTGGTCGGTTCGTCGAGCGAGGCCCCCGTCTCCGGTGAGCCTCGCTCGTCGTCACGCGCGCCGTACGAGCCGTCCCGCGGCCCGTGGTCCGCTCCCCGCAACGGGAAGCGGCGCTTCCGAGGAGGGGTCGAGCCAGTCACGGCCGACCCGCCCTCAGTCGCAGTCGCGGCAGATCGGCTGACCGTTCTTCTCGCGGGCCAGCTGGCTGCGGTGGTGTACCAGGAAGCAGCTCATGCACGTGAACTCGTCCTGCTGCTTGGGCAGTACCCGGACCGCCAGCTCCTCGTTCGAGAGGTCGGCGCCCGGTAGTTCCAGGCCCTCGGCGGCCTCGAACTCGTCCACGTCCACAGCGGAGGTCGACTTGTCGTTCCGCCGGGCCTTCAGTTCTTCCAGGCTGTCCGAGTCGACGTCGTCGTCGGTCTTGCGTGGAGTGTCGTAATCGGTTGCCATGTCGCTCTCCCCCTCTGGGTGTCTGCGGTGTCTCCAGCGCACGTAACGCGTGAGAGGCCGGACTTGTGCCCGACCCGAGGCGGAGATTTTGCCTCACATCAAGGTCTGTTACTCAATCGACACCCAACCGGACTCCTCAAGAGTGATCGGCTTGGATGGCGATGGGGACCGTACACGGTCCGAACGCCGCACCTCAAAGGCGTCTCACCGTGTACTTCCCGTGATCAAGACCCTTGAAAACCCGGATGTTCCCGGCTTTCCGCCCAGGATTGTGATCACGGAGAGTAGATGGCCAGAAATCCGCCCTTGTGATTGATCACACATGCGAACCCCCGTCGACCCGCCCGAGGATTCAGCGCAAAGCGAACATCCCCGCGTGTGTCGGCCGTCCGGCAAGATCCTCTGCGCCGCGACCGGGATCGCGGCGGCTCACCCTCAGGTCGGCAGGGTGACCCGCATCATGAGCCCGCCCCCCTCACGCGGCTGTGCCGAGATGTGACCGCCGTGTGCGCGCGTCACGGACCGGACGATGGACAGGCCGAGACCCACACCCTTGTCGCTGCCCGTCCGCTCCGTGCGGAGCCGTCTGAAGGGCTCGAAGAGGTTGTCGATCTCGTAGGCCGGGACCACCGGGCCGGTGTTCGACACGGACAGTACCGCCTGTCCGTGCTGGACCTCGGTGGTGACCTCGACCCAGCCGTCCTCGGGCACGTTGTACCGCACGGCGTTCTGCACCAGGTTCAGGGCGATCCGTTCCAGCAGTACGCCGTTGCCCTGGATCACTGCGGGACCGCGCTCGCCCGTGATCCGCACGCCCTTGGCCTCCGCCTCCGCGTGCACCTGGTCGATGGCCTGCGAGGCGACCTCGGCGAGGTCCACGGGTCCCCGCTCGACGATCTGGTTGTCGCTGCGGGCGAGCAGCAGCAGGCCCTCGACCAGCTGCTCACTGCGCTCGTTGGTGGCCAGCAGGGTCTTGCCCAGCTGTTGCAGCTCCACGGGCGCCTCCGGGTCCGACAGGTGCACCTCCAGCAGGGTGCGGTTGATCGCGAGCGGGGTGCGCAGTTCGTGCGACGCGTTGCCGACGAACCGCTGCTGGGCGGTGAAGGCCCGCTGCAACCGCTCCAGCATGTCGTCGAAGGTGTCCGCCAGCTCCTTCAGCTCGTCGTCCGGGCCGTCCAGCTCGATCCGCCGGGACAGGTCCGAGCCCGCCACCGCACGCGCGGTGCGGGTGATCCGGCCGAGCGGGGACAGCACGCGGCCGGCCATCGCGTAGCCGAACGCGAAGGCGATCACGGCGAGGCCCAGCAGGGCCAGCAGCGAGCGGCTGAGCAGGTCGTCGAGGGCGTGCTGGCGCTGCTGGTTGACGCAGTCGTTCATCGCGTTGTTCAGCTCGGCCGCCGACGGCGCGCTCGGGAAGTTGCAACTGCTGCTGCTCACCGAGCCGGAGAGGATCTTGAACGGCAGCTCACTGCCCACGTTGAGCGCGTTCGCGGCCACCAGGTAGATGATCGACAGCAGCAGGATGCCCGCGATCAGGAACATGCCGCCGTACAGCAGTGTCAGCCGTATCCGGATGGTCGGGCGCAGCCAGGGGAACGGGGGCTGGGGTCTGCGCGGGTCCCAGGTCGGCTTCGGGGGCGCCTGCGGTGGCGCGGGTGTCGTGGCCACGGTGCATCAGATCCGGTAGCCGGAGCCGGGCACGGTCACGATGACGGGCGGCTCGCCCAGTTTGCGGCGCAGGGTCATGACCGTCACCCGTACGACGTTGGTGAACGGGTCGGTGTTCTCGTCCCATGCCTTCTCCAGGAGCTGTTCCGCGGAGACGACGGCGCCCTCGCTGCGCATCAGCACTTCCAGCACGGCGAACTCCTTCGGCGCGAGCTGGACCTCCTTGCCGTCCCGGAAGACCTCGCGGCGGTTCGGGTCGAGCTTGATCCCGGCCCGCTCCAGGACGGGCGGCAGCGGCACACTGGTGCGCCGGCCGAGGGCACGCACGCGTGCGATCAGCTCGCTGAAGGCGAAGGGCTTGGGCAGATAGTCGTCGGCGCCGATCTCCAGGCCCTCGACCCGATCGCTGACGTCGCCGGAGGCGGTGAGCATCAGCACGCGCGTGGGCATGCCCAGCTCCACGATTCTGCGGCAGACGTCGTCGCCGTGCACGAGCGGGAGGTCTCGGTCGAGGACGACCACGTCGTAGTCGTTGACGCCGATGCGCTCCAGGGCGGCGGCGCCGTCATACACGACATCGACCGCCAGGGCCTCCCGGCGCAGTCCGGTGGCCACCGCATCCGCGAGCAGCTGCTCGTCCTCGACGACGAGTACGCGCACGTCGCTTGTCCTTCCTGTGTCCACCCGCACGGCCCAACCGTGGGCGCGCGGGCAGGGCTTTCCCGGGTGTGGCTCCATCCTGCCCTTTTCGGCCATAAGTCGGCAGTAAGACGGGAACGGAGCCGGACGGATCGGGGCGCCGGGGCGGGAATGCGAAATTTTCTCCTTCGGTTGAGGTTTCTTCGGAAGGGAGCGGGGGGAGGACCGGTTTACACCCCGCGATCACGCTCTGCGTGTGCCGTACCACCATGCGGCATGTCAGTCCGCTTCCCGCAGGGCGGGCGTGGGTGTCCGGCACCGTCGCCGCCCAGCAGGGCAGCGCTGGGCACCTGCGGGAGACGTGATCGCCCCTTCTGAACGGCACACCCCCGTGCCACCGACCCACGACCCAGGACGAGGGGGCGCAGCATGGACGCGTTCACCGCAGGACTTCTGCAGCGCATAAAGGCGACCGAGTCCGACCTGTCCCGGGCTCGCGACGAGGGCGACGACTTCCTCGCCGAGGTGGAACAGGCCGAGCTCGACGACCTGCACCGCCTCGCTGCCGAACACGGTGTGGAGGTCGGCGCGTCAAGCGTCTGACAGCCCGTAGCGCAACGGCGGGACCCCGGCGAATCCAGCGCCGGGGTCCTGCTGCGTTTCACGGTCGGTGTCCTGTGCCGGGTTTCCGGCCGGTGTTCTCCGCCGGGTTCCCTGCCGGTGGACACCGGCAGGGTCCCGGTCGTGTCGGGTCGGGTTTCCGGGGCCCGGTACCCCGGCGCCGTCAGTCGTGCCAGGCGCCGAAGTCCTCCAGGAGGCGCTGGAGGGGTTCGAAGACGCCGGGGGTGCCCGCCACTGCCAGATCGCCGGAGGGGCGCTCTCCGGGGCGTCCACCGGTCAGGGCGCCCGCCTCCCGGGCGATCAGGTCGCCCGCGGCCATGTCCCACGCGTTCAGCCCGCGCTCGTAGTAGCCGTCCAGGCGGCCCGCGGCCACGTCGCACAGGTCGACCGCGGCCGAGCCGCCGCGCCGGATGTCGCGCAGCAGCGGGATCAGCCGCGCGGCGACCTGGGCCTGGTGACTGCGGACCTCGGAGACGTAGTTGAAGCCCGTGGACACCAGGGCCTGGTCGAGGGGCGGCGCCGGGCGGCAGGCCAGTGCGCGCTCGCCCGCCCAGGCACCCGTCGCCCACGCACCGCCGCCGCGTACCGCGTGGTACGTCTCGCCGCGCATCGGGGCGGCCACCACCCCGACGACGGTCTCCCCGTCCTGCTCGGCCGCGATGGACACGGACCAGGTCGGCAGCCCGTACAGGTAGTTCACCGTGCCGTCGAGCGGGTCGATCACCCAGCGGATGCCGCTCGTGCCGTCGCTGGCGGCGCCCTCCTCACCGAGGAAGCCGTCGTCCGGGCGCTGGTCGGCGATCAGCCCGGTGATCAGCTTCTCGGCGGCTATGTCCATCTCGGTGACGACGTCGATCGGGCTGGACTTGGTCCTGGCCACCGCGAGATCGGCCGGACGGCCGTCGCGCAGCAGGTCGCCTGCGCGGCGGGCGGCCTCCCGGGCGAGGGCCAGCAGGTCCGGGTACGGGGTGTCGGTCACGGGGCTCCTCATGCGTAGGGGCTGTCGGCGCCCGCGGCGGCCGGGCGCGGGGTGCGGGCCGGGCAGCAGCCGACCGGGCAGAGGTCGTGGCTCGCGCCGAGCGCGCCCAGGGCGCACCGCTCGACCGGCCGTCCGCTCTCCGCGGCGGCGCGCTCCAGGACCAGCTCGCGGATCGCGGCCACGAACCGCGGGTCGGCGCCGACCGTGGCCGAGCGGCGCACCGGCAGGCCGAGTTCGTCGGCCTTGTCCTTCGCCTCCGTGTCGAGGTCGTACAGGACCTCCATGTGGTCGGAGACGAAGCCGATGGGGGCCATGACGACGGCCGGTGCGCCGGCCGCGTGCCGCTCCTCCAGGTGGTCGCAGATGTCCGGCTCCAGCCACGGGATGTGCGGGGCGCCGGAGCGGGACTGGTAGACCAGCCGCCACGGATGGTCGACGCCGGTGCGCTCGCGGACGGCGTCGGCGATCAGCCGCGCCACGTCCAGGTGTTCCTCGACGTAGGCGCCGCCCTCGCCGTGCGCCTCGACGGGGCCGGAGGTGTCGGCCGCGGAGGTCGGGACGGAGTGGGTGGTGAAGGCAATGTGGGCGCCGTCGCGCACGGCCTCGGGGAGGTCCGCGAGTGATCGCAGCACGCCGTCGATCATGGGCTCCACGAAGCCGGGGTGGTTGAAGTAGTGCCGGAGCTTGTCGATGCGGGGCGGTTCGAGACCCTCGGCCTCCAGGGCGGCCAGCGCGTCGGCCAGGTTCTCCCGGTACTGGCGGCAGCCCGAGTAGGAGGCGTAGGCGCTGGTGGCGAGCACCAGGACGCGGCGGCGGCCGTCGGCGACCAGTTCCCGGAGGGTGTCCGTCAGGTACGGCGCCCAGTTGCGGTTGCCCCAGTAGACCGGCAGGCCCAGGCCGTGCTCCGCGAAGTCCTTGCGCAGGGCGTCCAGCAGGGCGCGGTTCTGGGCGTTGATGGGGCTGATCCCGCCGAACAGGAAGTAGTGCCGGCCGACTTCCTTGAGGCGTTCCTTGGGGATGCCGCGCCCCCGTGTCACGTTCTCCAGGAACGGGACCACGTCGTCCGGGCCTTCCGGGCCGCCGAAGGAGAGCAGGAGCAGGGCGTCGTAGGGAGTGGCATCGTGCGCGTCTGGCATGTCTCGATCCTGCCACCTGGTACCGACAGCCGGGGAACGGCAGGGTGACGAGTGCGATTCTGGCCGGTTTTCCCGCGACTTTCCTGGTGCATTAGGGTTCCCTTACTCGTAAGCTGTATCGGCGGCCTTCACGCCTTACTGGTCCGCTTACCTGGTCCACCGCGTGTTGCGCACCCGCCGCCGGCCGGACCGCCCGCCGTACCGCACCTCGGAGACCCACGTGCCCAGCCCCTACCGCGCCCTGTTCGCCGCGCCCGGCAGCAAGGCGTTCTCCACGGCCGGGTTCCTCGGCCGCATGCCGCTGTCGATGATGGGCATCGGCGTGGTCACGATGATCTCCCAGCTCACCGGGCGGTACGGACTCGCGGGCGCCCTGTCGGCCACCCTCGCGTTGTCGGCCGCGGCGATCGGCCCGCAGATCTCCCGGCTGGTCGACCGGCACGGGCAGCGCAGGGTGCTGCGTCCGGCGACCCTGGTGGCGCTCGCCGCGGCGGCCGGGCTGCTGCTCGCCGCGTACTTCTCCTGGCCGGACTGGGTGCTGTTCGTCTGCGCGGCCGGGATCGGCTCGGTGCCCAGCCTGGGGGCGATGATCCGGGCCCGCTGGGCGGCCCTGTACCGGGGCACCCCGCACCTGCACACCGCCTACTCGTTCGAATCGGTGATCGACGAGGTCTGCTTCATCTTCGGGCCGATCATCTCCATCGGCCTGTCCACAGCCTGGTTCCCGGAGGCCGGGCCGCTGCTGGCCGCCTGCTTCCTGGCCGTCGGCGTCTTCTGGCTGACCGCCCAGCGCGCCACCGAGCCCGAGCCCCACCGCCGCGAGCACCACGGCGGCAGCGCGCTGCGCACGCCCGGCCTCCAGGTGCTGGTGTCGACCTTCGTCGCCACGGGGACGATCTTCGGGGCGATCGACGTGGTCACGGTCGCCTTCGCCGACGAGCGCGGCCACAAGAGCGCCGCGAGCCTGGTGCTGGCGCTGTACGCGGCGGGTTCCTGCGTGGCCGGGATGGTGTTCGGCCTGCTGCACTTCGCCGGGCGGCCGGAACGTCGTTGGTTGTTGGGCATATGCGCGATGGCCGTGAGTATGATCCCCCTCCTACTGGTCGGAAACTTGCCGCTTCTGGCCGTGGCGCTGTTCGTCTCGGGCCTGTCGATCGCACCGACGATGATCACAACAATGTCCCTCATCGAACAGCACGTACCTCGCGCGAAACTCACCGAGGGCATGACCTGGGTGAGCACCGGCCTCGCGGTCGGGGTCGCCGTCGGCTCCTCCGTGGCCGGCTGGGTGATCGACTCGGCCGGTGCGCGCGCCGGGTACGGGGTTCCGGCCGTGTCCGGAGCCGTCGCGGTCACGGTCGGTTTCCTCGGGTTCCGCCGGCTCAGCAGGCCGGCCGCGGGTCGGGGAGGCGTCGTTGAGTACCACAGCGAGCGAAAAGAACGGCACGTGGCGTAACTGGGGCGGCAATGTCGTCGCCCACCCCGCGCGGGAGGTGACACCGGCCTCGGTGGAGGAACTGGCGGCGGCCGTACGGCGGGCTGCCGAGGACGGCCTCAAGGTGAAGGCGGTCGGCACCGGGCACTCCTTCACCGCCGTCGCCGCCACCGACGGAGTGTTGATCCGCCCTCAACTGTTGACCGGCATCCGCACGATCGACCGGGACGCCATGACCGTCACGGTCGAGGCGGGCACCCCGCTCAAGAGGCTCAACCTGGCCCTGGCGCGCGAGGGCCTGTCGCTCACCAACATGGGCGACATCACCGAGCAGACGGTCTCCGGGGCCACCAGCACCGGCACCCACGGCACCGGCCGCGAATCGGCCTCCATCGCCGCCCAGATCAGGGGTCTTGAGCTGGTCACGGCGGACGGCTCGGTGCTCTCCTGCTCCGAGCAGGAGAACCCGGAGGTCTTCGCGGCCTCCCGGATCGGCCTGGGCGCCCTCGGCATCGTCACCGCGATCACCTTCGCCGTGGAACCGGTCTTCCTGCTGACGGCACGTGAGGAGCCGATGACCCTGGACCGGGTCCTCGCCGGTTTCGACGAACTCTGGGCCGAGAACGAGCACTTCGAGTTCTACTGGTTTCCGCACACCGGAAACACCAACACCAAGCGCAACAACCGCAGCGCGGGCCCGGAACGGCCGGTGGGACGGCTGGCGGGCTGGTTCGAGGACGAGTTCCTCTCCAACGGGGTGTTCCAGGCGGCCCAGTGGGTGGGCCGGGCGGTGCCCGCAGCCGTCCCGGCCGTCGCGAACGCCGCCAGCAGGGCGCTGTCCGCGCGCACCTACACGGACATCCCGCACAAGGTCTTCACGTCCCCGCGCCGGGTGCGGTTCGTGGAGATGGAATACGCCGTTCCGCGCGCCGCCCTGGTGGACACGCTGCGCGAGCTGAAGACGGCGCTCGACCGCTCCCGGCTGCGGGTCAGCTTCCCGGTCGAGGTGCGCACGGCCCCGGCCGACGACATCGCCCTGTCCACCGCCTCCGGCCGGGACAGCGCCTACATCGCCGTCCACATGTTCCGGGGCACGCCGTTCCAGGCGTACTTCACCCTCGCCGAGCGCGTCTTCACCGCGCACGAGGGGCGGCCGCACTGGGGCAAGGTGCACACCCGGGACGCCGCCTACTTCGCCGAGCTCTATCCGCGCTTCGGCGAGTTCACGGCACTGCGTGACCGGCTGGATCCTGACCGGCGGTTCCAGAACGACTACTTGCGGAGGGTGCTGGGGCCGTGACCGAGCCGCTGGGCGTCGCGGAGGGCGACGGCGTCACCTCCGTCCGGACGCCCGGCCCCCGGTCCGTGGAAGCGCTCGGCGAGGGGGTCGCGGTCGCCCCGTCCACCGCGGTGCCCCCGCCTCCCGACGCGTCCCCGGTGCCCGCCGTGGACGTGCCCGAGGCCGACGAGGACGTCCCGGCCGACGGGGCCGACGGGGACCGCTCGGGCGATGCCGGGGCGGAGCCGCCGCCGGAGTCGGCGGACGACGAGCCGTGGAGCACGTCGCTGACCGTGGTGCCGGTACCGCCGCTGAGGCTGCCGCCGGAGACCAGTTCGTACGTGGTGATGCCGGCCATGGTGACCAGGAAGACCACGGCGGCGGCGAGCACCGGGCGCCGCCAGCCGCGGATCCGGGCCCGGTAGACCGTGCCCCCGGTGAACTCGCCCGGCGCCGGGAGCGCCTGCTCCCTGGGCTTGGTGGCGACCGCCGCGTCGCGGATCTGCTCGCCGGTCCGCGAGAAGAAGTGCTGGAAGAAGCTGCCGCCGCAGGTGGCGACGACGCTGACGACGCCGGCGCCGAGGATGGTGCCGTAGACACCGAAGTAGGAGGCGAGTTTGGCGGCGACGACCGCGGCCACGGCGCTCCCCGCGACCTGGGGGAAATTCAGGTCGACCCGCCTGCGCCGCACCTCCTCCCGCCCGCTCGACTCAACAGTTGAATCGGGCTTTTTACGCATCCCGGACCTTGCCTGTCTTTCATGCAGTTGACCGACGGACTACACGAGAAGGTGACGTACAGGCGAAACCGATAGTTCCGTTTTTGTGGATTGCGTGAAGTTTGCCACGCCTGTGATCGAGAAATCCGGGGCAGGGGCGCCTGGCGCCCGTCCCCCCACCGGAAGTTGGGCGGCGCGCCAATCCACGCACGTGGTCCGAATGGAGTACTGTGGCGAGCCCTGGGTCCGGTCGCCCTTCGGGGTGCCCGGGGCCTTGTTGGACCGCTGGAAGGGGGGCTAGTTGCGCAGGGTGGCGACTTTGGTCACTTAGCGTTGCGAACAGGTAACCGTGCCATAACGGCGATCCAGGGCCCCAGCCCGACACGCCGGGCAACTCGGCAAGGTTGTGGCAGGCTGCACCCGGGCAGGCCACACTCGACTAGCGGAAGCAGCGACGCACGTGACGTCGGCAGGCACCACCCGGGAGGTTCCCATGCCCGAACTGCGTGTCGTGGCCGTCTCGAATGACGGCACACGGCTGGTGCTCAAGGCTGCCGATTCCACGGAATACACCCTTCCGATCGACGAGCGGCTGCGCGCCGCGGTGCGCGGCGACCGCCCCCGGCTCGGCCAGATCGAGATCGAGGTGGAGAGCCATCTCCGCCCCCGTGACATCCAGGCGCGGATACGCGCCGGCGCGACCGCGGAAGAGGTCGCGCAACTCGCCGGCATCCCGGTCGACCGCGTACGTCGGTTCGAGGGCCCCGTGCTCGCGGAGCGCGCCTTCATGGCGGAGCGGGCCCGCAAGACCTCGGTACGCCGCCCCGGTGAGAACTCCGGCCCGCTGCTCGGCGAGGCCGTCCAGGAACGGCTGCTGCTGCGTGGCGCCGAGAAGGACACCGTGCAGTGGGACTCGTGGCGTCGCGACGACGGCACCTGGGAGGTCCTGCTCGTCTACCGGGTGGCGGGTGAACCGCACTCCGCGAGCTGGACGTACGACCCGCCGCGGCGGCTCGTGCAGGCCGTCGACGAGGAGGCGCGCTCGCTGATCGGCGAGTCCGACGACCTCGCCGTACCGGAGCCGAGCTTTCCGTTCGTGCCGCGTATCGCCCGGCTGCCGCGCGAGCGCGCGCTGGACCGCTCCCACGACCGGGAACGGCCGAGTCTGCCGGCCCCGGCGCCCGAGCCGGCCGAGGAGAGCACGAGCGAACGCGACTCGCTGACCAGCCTGCTGGAGGCGGTGCCGAGCTTCCGGGGCGACATGGTGGTGCCCGAACGCCCGGCGGAGCCCAAGGAGGAGCCCGTCGCGGAACCCGCGGCGGAGGAGCCCCCCGCCCCGGCGGCCTCGGCCGGTTCCGCGTACGCGGACGTCCTCATGCCACGCTCCGTCGGCAGCCACCGCGACCGCCTGGTCGGCGCCACCGACCGCCAGGCCGAGGCGGACGGCGTCCGTCCGGGCCGCCGGGCGGCCGTCCCCAGCTGGGACGAGATCGTCTTCGGCACGCGGCGCAAGAAGCAGGAGTAGCCCCGAGCAGCGGGAGCAGTCCGGGGCGCACGCCGGAAGCCACCGGGAGCGGTCCCGCCCGAGGCCCGTACCCGTGGCGGCCCGGCGGGTTCCCATCGCGACCCCGTGGAGCAGTGCCAGTGATCTGCCCGTCAGTGATCTGCCCGTAGTGGGGGGGGGGGGGGGGGGGGGGGGGGGGGGCCCCCCCCCCCCCCCCCCCCCCCCCCCCCCGGGGGGGCCCCGCCCCCCCCCCCGCCCCCCCCCCGCCCCCCCCCCCCCCGGGGGGGGGCGGGGGGGGACCCCCCCCCCCCCGGGGTGCGTGGGCCCTGTAACGGGGCGTCCTTTGGGCGGGGGGGGGGCCGTGGGGGGGGGGGGGGGGGCGGGGGCCCCCCCCCCCCCGCCTCCTCCACTGTCGTCACTGCGGGTCGGGTCCCACGGCGACCGGCCGGGACGGATCGGCCGACCACTCCGACCACGACCCCACGTACAGCTCCGCCGGGATCCCCGCGACCGCGAGCGCCAGCGCCTGGTGGGCCGCCGAGACTCCCGAGCCGCAGTACACGCCGACCTGTGTCGCGGCCGAGACACCGAGCGCGGCGAACCGCGCCGTCAGCTCGTCCGCGGGCCGGAACCGGCCGTCCGGCCCCACGTTCTCGCTGGTCGGCGCGGACACGGCACCCGGAATGTGCCCGCCGACCCGGTCGATCGGCTCGACGTCGCCCCGGTACCGCTCCCCCGCGCGGGCGTCGAGCAGCACCCCGGACCGGGCCAGCGCGGCGGCCCCGGCCGCGTCCAGCAGCCCCGCCGGCCGCGGCACCGGCTCGAAGTCGCCCTCGGCCGGCTCGGGGACGTCGGCCGACAGCGGTCCCTCCCAGGCGGACAGCCCGCCGTCCAGGACCCGCACGTCCGGGTGCCCGGTCCAGCGCAGCAGCCACCAGGCACGGGCCGCCGCCCAGCCCTGACCGCCGTCGTACACCACGACCGGCCGGTCGGCCGACACGCCCGCCCGGCGCATCGCGGCGCCGAACTCGGCCAGGTCGGGCAGCGGATGCCGGCCGTGTTCCCCCGGGGCCGCGGCCAGTTCCTCGTCGAGGTCGACGAAGACCGCGCCGGGGAGGTGCCCGGCCGCGTATGCGGCCCGGCCGTCGAAGGCCGTCGCGCCGTTCGCCCCGGGCACGCTGAGCTGCCAGCGGACGTCGAGCAGCACGGGCGGACGGTCCGCGGTCAGGTCGTGGGCGAGTCGGGATGCGCTGATGATGACTTCCATGGCCCCCATCCATACGCCAGGGGTGGCCGCGTCGTCCAGGTCCGGCTACTCTGCTCCGCCGGACAGGCTCGATCACGAGGCGTACGGGACCGGGCACGTGCTGTACAGCTGATGGACACCCGACGGCAAACACTCGATAACGGGCGGGAAACGACAGATCAGGCATTCTCCCGGCAGTGTGCCGTCGGGTGGTGACGCAGCCGTGCCACGTGCAGGCACGGAGGGTGTGAGCACTGGCACGGTGCGTGCACGCCGCCGCGGCACACCGGTTCCGCCGAGCGGAAGCGACACGGCCACCGCCAGGGGGCCGGGGAGAGGGTGACGATGACCGAGTCACGGGGGTCGGCCGATTCGGCCGGCGGCGCGCACGCCCGGCGTGCGCCCGGCACACCCTGCTGGGTGAGTCTCATGGTGCACGCGCTGACGGCGACGGAGGATTTCTACGGCGCGCTGTTCGGCTGGGAGTTCCAGCCCGGACCGCTGCAACTCGGCCCGAACGTGCGGGCCCTGCTCGACGGGCAGGAGGTGGCCGGCATCGGCCAGTTGCCGCCCGACCGGCGGCTGTCCGTTGCCTGGACGCCCTACCTGGCCTCCGACGACGTGGACCGGACTGCGGAAACGGTACGGCTGTGCGGCGGCACGGTCGGGGTCGGTCCACTGGACGCGGACGAGGCCGGGCGGATGGCGATCGCCTCCGACCCCACGGGAGCCGTCTTCGGGGTCTGCCAGGGCACCGCCCGCCTCCGTACGGCGGTCACCGGGGTACCCGGCACGCCGGCCTGGAACGAACTGGTCACCTTCGAGACCGCGAGCGTCGTCAAGTTCTACGAGTCGGTGTTCGGGTACGAGCAGGATCCGGTGGTGTCCGCCGACTTCGACTACGTGACCCTGCACGTCGACGGCCGGCCGGTGGCCGGCGTGCACGGTGCGGGACAGCGGCTTCCGCGCACCCGCGGGCCGCACTGGCTGACGTACTTCGGGGTCGGCGACACGGACGCGACGCTGCGCCAGGTCGTCGACCTGGGCGGCGGGATCCTGAAGCCGGCCCACGACAGCGCGCACGGGCGGGTGGCGACCGTGACGGACCCGGAGGGCACGGTCTTCTCCGTGATCCAGAGCCCGCGCTGACCGCCGGCGGCCGGCCCCGCCCGCCGGTTCAGCCCTGTTCCGCCGCGCAGCCGCCCAGGACCAGGGCGAGGAGGCGTTCGGCCTGCTCGCGCCGGGCCGGATCGCCGGCGACGAGGGCGACGCCGACGAGCGCGGCGAGCAGGTCGGTCGGGCGGGTGTCGGGCCGTACGGTGCCGTCCGCCGTCGCGGCGGCCACGAGCGAGGTGAGGGCGGTCACCAGCAACTCGCGGCTGGCGCAGGGGCGGACGCCGAAGACGACGACGGTGCGCAGCGCGTCGGCCATCCCGGGCCGGAGGCCGGCGTGGTCGAGGAAGCCGCGCGTCCAGGCGCGGAGCGCCTCGTGCGGCGGCATGGCCGCCGCCGGTGAGGCGGCCGGTGCGGACGGCCGGCAGGTCGTGTCCCGAGATCCGTCCGCCCTGTTTGACCACCCGGCCCGCGATCAGCACGGTGTGGGCGTTCTCGTTGTCGGCGAGGGTGATGGCCGCCGACAGGTTGTTCACCGGCAACAGGTTCGGCCGGTCGGCGTCGACGACGTGTGCGTCCGGTACGGGGAGGTATTCACCGACGGCCACGATCGTGCCGTCCTCCACCAGCACGTCGCCGCGCGGGAGTTCACCGATCCGGGGGCGACGGTGCAGACGATGCCCCCTTGCTGAGCGTTCTGTCTGTCACCTTTGACCTCCGTACGGTTGCTCGAAGGGCCGCGGGTCACTGCCAGGTGCGGGTGTCGGCGGGTACGTCGCCGATGGTGAGCACGGTGCCCGCGGTGATGAGGGCGAACGCCTCCGGGGCGAGGTCGGCGACGGCCTTCTTGAGCGGGAATCCGCTGCAGTGCATGGGGGCGATCAGCTGCGGTTCGTAGGCGGCGAGCGCCTTCGCCGTGTTCTCGATCCGGCCCGCGCTGATGCCGGGATGACCGGTGTGGAACCCGCCGAGCACGCCGTAGACCTTCTCGGTGCCGGTGAGGGCCCGCATGTGTTCGACCGAGCTGACGACGCCGCGGTGCCCGCACGGGTCGATGACGATCAGCCCGTGGCCTTCGACGTCGATGCCGAGGACCTGGTGGTCCTCGATGTCGTCGGCCTCCACACGGCCGTCCGCGTGGACGCACAGGCGTCCGGCGGGGGCTTCGAACTCGAAGTCGGCGGTGGTCCGCATCTTGCCCGAGGTGCGCAGGCCGGGTCCGAGCGGGACGGAGCCGCGGGCCTCCATCGGCTGACCGCCCGATGCCCTGATTCCCTCCCGTGTCAGCCCGATATTGATCATCGGCAGGGTGGTGTGCGGTGTGACGATCATTCGCGGGTCGAACGCGTCCGGATGGACGACGACCGGGGTCGGGTGGCCGATCGCCCCGAGGACTCCGTTGATGCCGCCGAAGTGGTCGGGATGGCCGTGGCTGAGGACGACCGCCTCCACCTCGTGCAGGTCGACGCCGAGGTGCCGGGCGTTGTGCAGCACCACCTCGGAGGTCAGCCCGGCGTCGAACAGGATCGTGCTGGAACCGCTTTCGGTGAACGTCTCCACGAGGAAGCACAGCCCGTTCTCGGCGAGCAGTTCGCCGTAGCGCGAGTTGAAGTGCTGGTCCATGGTGTAGCGGCGGATGCCCGGGGTCGAGGGCAGGAGGATGTCGATGAAGTTCTCGTCGAGAACGGTGATACGGGCGCCTGCGCAGCGTGTCATGGTGTCGCCTTCCTCGGTGGTTGCGGACGGCCTCAGGGAACGACGACGACGCGGCCGGAGACCCCGTCCGCCACCGCGGCATAGGCTTTGGGGCCCTCGTCGAGGCCGAACCGGTGGGTAACCGGCAGCGGGCGGAAGTCGCCGCGCTCGAAGTAGGGGGTGAGCAGGGCCAGCCGTTCGGCCGACTCGGTGACGTCGAGCTTGCGGCTGTCCGCACCGAGCATGCGGGCCTCGCGGCGGTAGAAGTCCGGCAGGTGGATCTCCACCGTCGGGGTGCCGACGGCGCTGATCACCACGAGCCTGCCCCGGTGGGCCAGCGAGGCGAGGGCCGCGGCGGTGGTGATCCCGCCGACGGCGTCGTAGACGACCTCGGCTCCCCGGTGTCCGGTGTGCGCCAGCAGTTCGCCGGCCAGTGCGGCCGGGTCGGGGGTGAAGGGGACGAACTCGTCGATGATCTCCGCCGCCCCGGATCGGGCAGTTCGGCGACGCCCAGGACTTCGGGACCGCCGAACCGGTCGAAACGTAGCGCGCGCACGCGGATGTCCTTTCTGGACGGGTGTTGGACAGGGGAGTCCGGTTCCGCGGCGTCAGCGGCGGTCCGGGGCGAGGACGAAGGTCCACTCGACGGTCTGGAAGGGTTCGGACATCACGGTCCCGTCCGGCGCCGTCTCCCCGGCGTCGTGCTGGACGAAGTCGGCGACCAGCGAACTCTTGGCGCCGAACACCGCGTCCCGTTCCAGATAGGGGTCGTCACCCCGGAACAGCATCGTGACCAGCGACTCGTGGTCTTTCGCGTGCAACCAGAAGTGGATGTGCTCGGGCCGCATCGGGGAGCGGCCGGCGGCGCGGAGGATCTCGCCGCAGGGGCCGTCGGTGGGCACCGGGTAGTACCGCGGCACGATCGAACGGAACCAGAACCGGCCGTCGTCGTCCGTCGCCAGCAGCGCCCGCATGGCGGTCTCGCCGTTCAGCCTGTCGGCCTGCTGTACGTCGTAGAAGCCTTCGCCGTCGCTGTGCCAGGTGTCCACGTACGCACCCGCCACCGGCCGTCCTTCGGGGTCCACGGCCCCACCGCTGAAGAACAGCGGCATGCCCGTGACGCCGCCGGAGATGTCGGCGCCGTTCTCGGCGCGGGGCCGGCCTTCCACGTAGAAGGGCCCGAGCAGGGTGGAGTCGGTGGCCGAGCCGCGTGCGTGGTTGATCTGGTCGACCAGCACGCTCAGTCCCAGGATGTCCGAGAGCAGCACGAACTCCTGCCGGGTGGGGGGCGACAGGTGGCCGACCCGTTCCAGGAAGTCCACCGCGGTGAACCATTCCTCGCTGGTGAGGCGCGTCTCGCGGGCGACGTCGTGCAGGTGCTGGACCAGGCTGACAACGAGTTCACGCAGGCGCGCATCACGCGCCCCGGCGAAGGTCCCCTGCACCGCGGCCGTGATCGTTTCCTCGGTCAGATCGATCGCCATCGCTCGTCTCCCTCACGCGGATCTGCTTCTCGACCTGTGGCGAAAAGCATGACCCCGGCAGACATATCTCGTCCAACAAAAAGACCCGATGGAGACGATCTCGATGTGAGATAATATGTGGGTGGAACTACGGCAGCTTGAGTACTTTGTGGCCGTCGCCGAGGAGCGCAGCTTCTCCCGTGGCGCCGAGCGGGTCCATGTCGTGCAGTCGGCGGTGTCGACGGCGGTCGCCAAACTCGAACGCGAACTCGACATCCAGCTGCTCGACCGTTCGCGGTACCGCATCGCGCTGACCCCGGCGGGCGCCCGGTTCCTCACCGAGGCACGCGGG
The DNA here is from genome assembly GCF_042896695.1 of Streptomyces sp. NPDC001270. NCBI lineage: Bacteria > Bacillati > Actinomycetota > Actinomycetes > Kitasatosporales > Streptomycetaceae > Streptomyces > Streptomyces sp. NPDC001270. Next base: position 376,534 of record NZ_JBIAXM010000005.1, read on the forward strand.
ACGCTCGCCGCGGCCCGGCGCGCGAAGAACTCCGTGGACCAGTTCCGCGAGCACCTCAGCGGCAGCGTCGACCTGGGCACGCTGATGTCGTCCGGGCCACTCGACCTGCCCGCCGCCCTCGGCCGCTTCCACACCGAATATCCGCTGGTCTCGATCAGGCTGCACCAGAGCGTCGCCGGCACCGCCGGGCACCTGGCCGCCATCGCGGACGGTTCACTGGACCTCGCCCTGGTCGCCGCCACCACGGCACCACCGCAGATCGCCCTGCGGCCGGTCGCCCGTGAACCCCTGGTCCTGCTGTGCCGGCCCGATCAGCGGCTGGGCTCCCGCAGCCAGGTCCAGGTGTCGGACCTGGCCGGGGAGACGGTCGTACGATTCGCGGCGGGCTGGGGCATCCGCCGCCAGACCGACGACGCCTTCACCACCGCCAGGATCGACGTCGACGCTCCTTACGAGGTGGCCGACTACGACACCGCCGCAGGACTCGTCCGCAACCGGCTCGGCGTCACCCTGATGCCCGCCACGGCGGCCGGCACCTACCCGGATCTGCGGACCCTTCCGGTCACCCCCACCATCACCTGGACGCTGGCGCTCGCCACCCAGGCCCAGTTCCCCGCGACACCCGCGGCGACGGCGATGGCCGACACCCTCCTCGAAGCGTGCCGGCCCTTCCTGACCGCGGAGGAACTGTCCTCCTACGGGGGCGCCGACTCCTAGGCAGTCCGTGTCGGTGGGCCGACGGGAGGGCGTGGCGACGAGGCGCACCTGGCCGGACAAGACCCATGGTCAGGGACGGTGCGAACGGACGGCAGGACCGCGGGGCGGCACCACCTGTGTCCGCGCGCCTGCGGCTCAGGACGATGCGACTGCCCACGCCGGCGCTCTATTTCCGAGCCGGTCCGGGCCAGCCCCACGCGATGTCGTCGACCGCGAGGAACGGCTCGTCGACCACGGTCGCGGGAGTCAACCCGGTGTACGCCATGACGTCCCGGTGCAGATGCGACTGGTCGGTGTAGCCGCTGTCGGCCGCGACTCCCGCCGCGTTCTGCCCCGCGACCAGGCCGTGGACCGCGTGGTCGAAGCGGACCAGCTTCGCGACGCGCTTGGGCGACAGACCGACCTGCGACCGGAACCGGGACCACAACTGTCTGCGGCTCCAGCCGAGTTCGGTCGCGACGCGCTCGATCCGGACCGTGCCCCGGCTGGCGTCGATCCGCCGCCAGGCCCAGGCCACTTCCGGGGCCACCCGCGACGACGCCGCACAACGACGGGCGAGCCACGCGTCGACCCACGCGAAGCGGTCCGCCCAGGACGGAAGGTCGCCCAGTCGCTCACTGATCCGCGCCGATTCCCGGCCCCACAGGTCGTCGAGGGTCACCGCGGTGGTGTCGAGGTCGGCGACGACCCCGCCCAGGACGGCGTGCGCGACCACCGGCGACAGGCGCACCTGTAGGCACTCGAAGGCGTCGACCCGCAGCGCGGCCAGGCGTTCGCCGAACCCGAGCCCGGTGACGAAGCTGCCGTGCTGCTGCCGACCGGTGGTGTCCTCCACGACGATCGTGCCGCCGAACACCAGGACCAGGGCGACGGCCGGATGCGGGATGAGCCGGAGACCGGGCGGGGTGATGCCACGGTCACGGAACCCGGCCATGGTGACGCCAGGCATGCGGATGGGACGTGCGGGACAGACGATGTCCCACAGCAGATCGTCCGTTTCGGCCCCCATTCCTCCATGTTACGGACGCCGGTCGCCGGAACATTTTTCCAAGCCACCGGGCAGCACCGCCGACCACACTGCCCGCATGACCGCTTCCGAGAACACGTCACACCTCGCCGCCGAGGAAACGACCCTGTCCCTGGCCGACGGTGAGATCCACGTCTGCCAGGACGGCCCGCTCGGCGCCCCCGCACTCCTGCTCATCCACGGGACCGGCGCGTCGGCTCGCTCGTGGGAGCCGATGGTTCCGCTGCTGACCGGCTCTCACCGGGTCATCCGGATCGACCTGCTCGGGTGCGGCCGGTCAGGCAGACCGGACGGCGCGAGCTACGCGGTCGACGACCAGGCCCGCCGGGCCGGCGAAGCGCTGGACCGGCTCGGCGTCGACCAGGCCGGCGTCGTCGGCCACTCCAGTGGCGGGGTGTTCGCCACCGCCCTCACCGAGCAACGACCCGACCTCGTGACCGCCGTCGTGCTCATCGACACCGGCCCCGACATGGCCGCCTACATCGCGAAGGAGGTCCCGTTCCGGACGGACTCGTGGACGGAGCTGACGGACGACCAGATTCGCCGGGCCGTGAGCGACGGATTCCACGAGGGCTTCGCGATTCCCCAGGATTTCGTGGACCAGTTCCGGGACATCGACTTCCACGTGTTCGGCGCGACGTCACGAACGATCCGCGCGTTTCTCGACGAGCGGTCGCTCCCGGTACGGCTGGCGCCGCTCGGCAAGCCGCTGCTGGTGCTCTTCGGAGCGGAGGACCGCAGGTGGCGCCCCACGTCCGCGGCCGACTACCGCGCCGTCCCGGGCGCGACGGTCAAGATGCTGCCCGGCATCGGCCACTCACCGAACCTTGAGGACCCGCCACGGACCGCCGCGCCGCTTCTGGCCTTCACCGAGGCTTCACCGCAAGTGGAATCATCGCGAAGGCGAGGTTGACCGCCAGCAGCAAGATCGGCGCCAGCTGACCGTCACCACCGGCCACACGTACTCCCACAGCACCAGCACCAGCACCAGCACCAGCACCAGCACCAGCACCAAGTACGGTCCCTTGAAGTACGGTTCATGGGGCACAAGGCGTCCTGGAAGTGGTACCGCTCAGCCAAAGGCAAAGGACTACGTCGGCATACACATCGGCAGGGGAACGGCACGCTGCCCACGTCCCGAAACCGGCCGGAAGTATGAGGAAACACCATCATGACCCACTTGGTCCCGCGAGCCTCACTCGTCGGATGCGCTCTCACGGCGTCGCTGCTGTGTCTCACCGCCTGCACATCAGGCAGCGAGGACGACACGTCGGCGAAGACGTCACCCTCATCCGTGCCGAGCGCGTCCCGGACGACCGCCGGTCCGTCCGAGCAGAAGCTCACCGAGCAGGCTCAGGCAGCTCTGGCCGCCGTCCAGGACGGGAAGATGGTCGAAGCCGGCGCGGAACGCGTCAGTGACGGCATCCACACCGAACCCACCTTGAGCGAGGGCAGGACCTACCGGCTCAACCTGGTCTGCTTCGGCAGCGGCAGCGCGAACCTCACCGTGACGCCAGAGAGCGAGGAAACACCGGTCCCGTGCGACCGGTCGGTGGTTCAGCAGCGCATCACGGTGAACAAGCCGATACGCATCGACGTCAACGGCACCAAGGGATCAAGTGGCGTGATCGCCTGGCAGATCGACGCCTTCTGATTCGGCCGGACCTGAGCGCTCCCGGCGTGATTCGCTGGGAGCGTTCGGCTCAACCCTGATCGCGTTGCCGTGCCGGTCGACGACGTAGTCGAGGTTCCACCGGAATGATGGCCAGATCGACGGAGCAGGAGAAGTTCTGGTTGTCGTCGCTTCTGAAGGACAGCCCGATCCGGTCATCCGAATTTGCCTCGCGTGACATGGCGGAACCGTTCTTTCCGTCCGCCACGACGAAGCCCCAGGTGCCGCTGTTCTCACCGGCAAGCGATGGCGTAACGGATGGCACCCGCCTCCGCACATGTGGAAGCCCGTGCCTCCCAGCCATGCGGAGACACCGACTTCCTGCCCGCCTCGCCATCTACGCGAGGAGGACCAGAGAACGTGCGTCAGGACACAGCAGGCAGCCGGCTCGGCCGGTAACTGCCGTGCCCGCTCCGGCCGGGGACCTCCCACCATGTGTCCTGGACTCCCAGACCCGCAACACCGCCACCACCCCCGGCCGCCAATGACCCGCATCAACTGTCCCGGCTCACCAGAAGTCCGCACCGGCTCTCACCAAAGGTCAACCCTTCGCAAAAGCCACCGTTTTCAGGGGCAAGTAGCTACTGTAGGTGCGGCTGCGTCTGATATAAGCCACCTCGGATGCGTGACCGGCGATGAGACAAAGGAGACATCTGGCCGTGGCCGCAAGTGAATATTCCGGTGAGCCTCCCCGAACGGTGGCGGCCATCACCGCCACCGATGTCGTCGGCACCGCGTTCACGGGCCGGGGCGCCGATCGCACCGCGGATGCGCGAACCCGGCAGGCCACAATCATCGCCCAGGCGGAGTCGGACCTTCCGGCAGTAGTACGGAGCGTGTACGCGGACCGACTGCGCTCCGTCGACCTGCGGGAGGGTGACAAGGAGAGGTACTTCGCCGCTACTGACCGCCAGGGCATGACCTTCACGGTTCGGGTGGACGCCGTCCCTCTGCCGTCGGGTACCGTCGCCCGCACGTATGTCAACACCACGACCGACAACCACATCGTGCAGCTGTCCGACTCCATGGACCCGAGGCAGGTCGGCCGGGCGTTGAGTCATGAGCTGGGTGAGACTCTCGCGGTGCGGGACCGGGCCCGCACGGGGAGGACCACCCACCACCAGGACTTCCTGAAGCGCGGCCGCGCAGCCGAGAGCGAGGGCGGGCTCTCGGACGAGGATCTCGGCAGGGTCGGAGAACTCAATTACCTCGCTGCCCGTATGAACGACCGCGCCCTGGGTAGCCGGCAGCACACTCAGGCACGCAGCGAATTCATCGCCCTGATGGACCATATGGGACTTCGCCCTCAAGCCTCGATCCGTGAAACCGCGAACCGCGCTGCGGAGCAGGCCGCCGCAGACCTGCGCAGGAAGGCGGCCCATAGGCACCTGTCCCTGACGGCGAAGAACGCAGTCCGGCAACTGGCCGCCCCCATCGAGCGCCTGGGCAATTTCGACACCCGTGCCGTACAGGCTTTCCATGCCCGCGCGCGGACAGCACCGCGGCGCGTTCCGCGAGCTGTCACGAGTCAGCCGACGCCGGGATTCAGGCCGGACGGTTCGCCCATTCCCCGCGAGGAACTCGCCGCAGCGGCGGGGCAGGCAGCCGAACAGCGCACCAGGGCCAGTGACCGTACCCTGGACGAGCTGCGAGCCGAGATCGCCCGAACAGGCGAATGGCCGAGCAGGCAGGTGATCATCGGCGGTGGGGCCAGCCTCACCTGCCGGACCTCCGACACACTTCTCATTGATGCGCGCGGCCGTTGGCACCTGGATCCCGGCGAGGGCATCGTCCAGTCCGCCGACCATGTGCGAGCCCTACCCGCTACCGGCATCGGCCACGCTCACCAGTTCGCCCAGCCCACCAGCCGGGTACCGATGCGAGCCATACAGCTGTGGCAGGACACCCTGGCCGCCCGCGGCCCGGTCGTCGACGGTCACGCCCGCCTTGTCCCCGGCAAGGACGGCCACCTCTACGCGCAGATCAAGCCCACCGACGGCTCCGAGCCCGTCCGCATCAGGGTCGAGGGCACACCGACCGTCGCCACAGGAGTGCCGCCCGAAGTGATTCCGGGTGTCGACTCCAGCGCTCAGACACTGTCCGAAGCCCTGGACGCCCTGCGCAAGCACCTTCCCGCCTCCCGTCCGGTGCGCGGGCTGACCTCGGCGACCACGGCGCAGGCCGCTCTGCGGATGCTGCGCGCCGGAGGCGTCCTCACCGCACTCCGCGAGGAGAAGCACGCACAAGGCGCTCTGCGCACTCTCGACGCCACCGCGGAGTGGGAATACGCCAGGGCGCAGGCTCCTGGGCGGGTCCTGCTGGGCGACGATATCGCTGACAATCGCAACCACTTCGACCCGAACGTCGTCAACACCTGGCTCATCACCGGTTCCGGCGGCAACGCCGCGGCCAACGCCGAGATCATCCTCAAGGCCAATCCCCACGCGCATGTGACCATCGTCGGTTCGCGTATTCCTCAAGTGTTGTTCGAGAACGTGCAGTTCAACGCAGTACGCAAGCTGTTCGACGCCGCACACGGCGGCGACGGCCGCCTGGCTATCAACGTCGCCCCGTCGAATCGGGTGGGAGCAGTGCAGATGAAGGCAGGCTCCCGTGGGCAGATCCATTTCCGGGAGGGGAACGTAGAGGCTGAGGCGTACGTCAGCTGCGTGGGCCGGACCGCACCATTGCCGCAGGCCGCGTCCGCACTGGGGAACTGGACCCGAGCCTGCGGTGGCCGGATCACCGGAGATCTGATGTTCAGCAAGGAACAGCAGTATCTCGGCTACGGCCTCACCTTCGAGGCCCGCGGACGACAACACCGCGTCGAAGTGACCGGCGCCGCCTCCCATCAGCTGCCCCGCAGCGTTTTCCGAGCAGAAACACAGTCCCTGCTCACCGCCATGGCACTGCGCGCAGTTCCTCCCCAGACCGGCAGTCCGCCCCCGGGGTTCGCACCGACCGCCTGGCAGGCCGCCCAGCTGGCCACAGCCCGTCAGCACCGGACTGTCGAGCTGCACAGCACGGTCCCGGACAGCTGGGGCATGCTGAATGTCAGTGCCGCTGCGCGCCGCTTCCTCCCCGACATCGCAACGGCCGGATCCGCTGCCCGCCCAGCAACTGCCCCCGGCCCTCGCCGCAGTTCCAGCAGCCGCGGATCCCAACACTCGCGGGCAGGCACTGCCAACAGCGCACCTGGCAGAGCACGGTGAGAGTCCTGGGAGGAGACGTATTGGTCTCCTCCCGTGGTGAAGTCGGCCCGAGTGTTTTGACTGAGACGTGTGCATCGTGAAAACGGCAGGTCGGGCGGGCTGGTATGCGTAGGCGTCGGGACGCTCGGCCAGGTCCGGGGCGGTAGTCCAGCGACAAGATCGTCCGTCATCGGGCAACTTCCTTGTTCGTAAGGACCAGCAGGGGCCCGTACCAGCGCGGTCGCCCACCTCGGATCCGTGCGGACTTGCCCAGGACGCGCCAGTTCTTCAGGTGCGCGAAGCCGTGCTCGACCGGGGCGCGCACTGCGGCGAGTGCCTTGTCGGACAGCTTCTGGCCACGGGTCAGTAGCCGGTTCCGGGCGGCCTTGTAGCCGGTGATCACCGCCGGGTCAGCGTCGGGATCACTGTCGTCGAGGCCGACGAAGCCCAGGTCGGCGATGGCTCCGAGGCCGGCCGCGCGGAGATGGGCGGTGAGTTTTGCCGTGTCGGCAGGCGGTAATCTCCGAGGTCCGCGCGGGCCGGGCCGCGGAGATCCACAGCAGGCGGCCCCGGTCGTCGGTGAGCGCGATCACAAGCAGGCCACCGGAGAGGAACCGCACGGCTCGCGCTCCGCATGCGCCGTACACCCCACCATCTCCCCGGCGCATCGGCGTCTCGTCATGCCCGACCGAACTCGTGAAACACGTCAACCGCGCGCGGTATCTCCGTCGCCCCGCTCGCGGATTTCGGAGCCGCCGAGACCGTCCACGGCTGGAGCGGCGCCAGCCGCGCCCGCCCCTTAACCGCCACTATGGCGCACATGTTCAGGTCAGCGCCGTTTGCCCGACCAGCCATGTTTTGTGGCTCCTGCCCAGGACTCGAACCTACGGCCAACGGCACAGCCTCTTCATAGGTGCAGAGTGGATTCCACGGTGATCCGTGATCCCGGAAACCACCGCCCGCAACGGTTCCCATCTGTCTGGTGCCCCGCCGGGGACTCAAACCTGCGACCAAGCGCGACAACGACACCATAACGTCCAGCTGAGCGGCCCACGCGGGCCCCGTCACGGCCATTCACCCCGCGCCCCGCCCTGCGAGTCCTGCCTGGCACTCGGACCTCCGACCACGGTCACGGCCCAGATCCTCCCGCTCCTCCATGGCCAGTGCGGCCGACAAGCAAGTCGACGCGCTTCTCACCGACGGCGGTCACATGCCGGTGACCGGCAGCACATCCGGCGACAGCGCCGCCGCCCGCGCCGCGGCACTGAATTCGCCATGTGCGGGCGACGTCCGTCTGCGAGGTGCTGCCGCCGCCGTACGGAAGCCCAAGGTGCCGTCAAGGGCAACGGGCCCGGCAGTTATCGGCAGGCGTCGCGAACGGAGAACCTGCACCTGATCGGCTCCGCACATTCGGCGGTCTCCTCTACGCAACTCGCGGTGGGTGCTGAGAAGTCGGAAGCATTACGAGGCATCACACTGTCCCTCGTGGCGGGAGGAGCGACCCGTCGCGCGCCGCCACAGGTGCCGGATGCTCTCATGGGCGGACTCGGCCAGATCCCATCGGCCCGTGAAGTCAACTCCATTAGGCCGCACGCCAGTTCCCTGAAACTTCGGCCTGAAGCAGCAGCCCGGGCGAGGGCCCTGACCGCCTCGCCCTCGTAGAAGTGACCGCCGGTGGGAACCTCGCCCAGCGCGCGGAGGGTGACCGCGGAGGGGCGCTTCGTCTTGCCGCTGCACCGCAGCCTGCCCGCGGCGGCCAACTGCAGCACGGCCGCGAGCTCCGTCCTCACATCGTGTTCCATCGCCCGGCACCGCCACAGCCCGCGCCTCCCCCGCTGCAGTTCGCCCCGGCTCACCCTACGGCGTCAGAGTGCGGTGTCCGGTCGGCTCCGCTGCCGTGGCCCGTCCGCGTCCCGGCCCACCTGCGGTGGCGATAGGGTCCGCCGTGTGAGCGAGTACCAGTATTACGAGTTCCAGGCCCTCGACCGTCCGCTCAGTCCCGAGGAGCAGGAACAACTGCGGGCCATCTCCACCCGGGCCCGGATCACCGCCACGAGCTTCACCAATACCTACAACTGGGGTGACCTCAGTGCCGATCCGCGCCGCATGGTCGAGCGCTACTTCGACGCCCACCTGTATGTCACCAACTGGGGCACCCACCGGCTGCTGCTCCGCCTGTCCCAACAGGCCCTGGCCCTGCCCACGGTGAAGCCGTACTGCCTGGACCACCAAGTCGACGCGTGGACCACCCGCACCCACCTCCTGCTCGGCCTGACCAGCGAGGACGAGGGCGGCGACTGGATCGAGGGCGCCGACGACTCACTGGCCGCCCTCATCGGCGTACGCGACGAACTCGCCACCGGCGACCTGCGCCCCCTCTACCTCGCCTGGCTCTCCGCGCTCGCCGCCTGGGAACTCGAAGACGACAGCGAAGAGGAATACCAGACCTGCCCGGAACCGCCCGTCCCGGCCGGGCTCGGCGAGCTGACCGCCGCACAGCGCGCGCTCGCGGACTTCCTGCGCGTGGACGGCGATCTGCTGGCGGTCGCGGCGCAGGCCAGTCCCGCGACGCCCAAGACGTCGGCCAGGCCCACGAAGAAGGAACTCGCTCCGCTCATCGCCGCCCTGCCACGGAAGGAGAAGGACGCTCTGCTGCTACGGCTCGCCCTCGGCCCGGAACCCCGGTTGCGCACCGAACTCCTGCACCGCCTGCACGGCACCACCGCCGCCCCCGCCACCTTCCCCGGGCACCGCTCCGCCGCCCAGCTCCTGGACGCCGCCCACACACGACGCACCGAGCGCCGACAGCGCGCCGAACACGAACGAGCCGCAACCCGCGCCCAGCGCCTGACCACCCTCGCGAGCGAGGCCGAATCCGCCTGGCGGCAGATCGAGGCGCACATCACCACCAAGAAGACCAACGCCTACGACCAGGCGGTCACCCTGCTCGCTGAACTACGCGACGCGTACGCCCACACTGGACGGAGCGCTGACTTCCGACAGCGCCTCATCAACCTGCGCGAGGACTACCGGCGCCGTCCCGGCCTCATCCACCGCCTTGACCGCCGCGGCCTCCGATAGGTCCCCTCCGCCCTGGCACCGATCGGGCCGAGCGGCACCCTCCGTACCTCAGGGAGGCAGCGTGAACGCCCGAAACATGCACGAGCTTGTCGAACGCTGGCCCTCCACGGTCACCACACCTTCGATCCTCGCCGTCTCCGGGGCGGCAAGCAGCCTGCCCCTGATCCGCAAGGAACGTCAGGACGGCGCGGATCACATCCAGTTGACGCCGTCGCAGCTGCGCAGCCTCCGGCCCGTCTCCAACGACGTACCGGACATGAACAGAGGGCGGTGGTCCGCATCTACCGCGCCGCGACGACGGTATCTCCTGCGCGCGCTCTGCATTCGTCATGCCACCCGGCTTCTCCCGGGCACACCGGCGTCCCGAGACACCGGCCGAACTCGCGGAAGGCGCAACAACAAGGATGTGCGGGGCCCCTCAGCCCGGCCAGCCACCGCTCACCGTGCGCGGATCCGGCGAGAAGATCTCGATCGGCCTTCTGGAAGAGACGTCAAGACGGCCATCGGGGGCGCGATCCCGCAGGGGCCGGCAGCCGGGGGAAGCAGCGGGCGGACGGCCGACTGAGGCCGGCGCTGCCGGGCCGCGATCTCAGGACGCGGGGCTGCCACCTTGTGTTACCCTCATGCTTTTGCGTGCTCGTGACGGTTGGCGATCCTGCCTGTCCGGTTCCTCTTGTTCATCGACCGCTCATTCCTACCGGGCCTTCCTCGGTACGTTCGCATGGGGAAGGCTCTTCATGAATCACCCTGACCACCCCGGCACCCCGCACAGCGATCACGCCCCGCGCATGGCCACTGCCCCAACAGCGCCCCCGGTCGCTTCCTTCGCGAGCCTGGAACTGCCGACCGAGGTGCTGCGAACACTCAGCGAACTCGGTGTGCGCGAGCCCTTCCCGATCCAAGCAGCCACGCTGCCCAACGCCCTCGCGGGACGCGACATCCTTGGGCGCGGACGCACCGGATCGGGCAAGACGCTCGCTTTCGGCCTGCCTCTGCTCGCACGGACGGCCGGGCGGCACGCGGATCCGAAGCAGCCCCTCGCTCTGATCCTGGTGCCCACCCGAGAGCTGGCCCAACAGGTCACCGAAGCACTTGCGCCGTACGCCGACGCGCTCCGGCTGCGGATGGCCACGGTCGTCGGCGGCATGTCGATCGGCCGGCAGGCCGCTGCGCTGCGCGACGGGGCCGAGGTCGTCGTCGCCACCCCCGGCCGTCTGCACGACCTCATCAAGCGCAGGGCCTGCCGCCTGGGACGAGTACGGATCACCGTCCTCGACGAGGCCGACCAGATGTGCGACATGGGCTTCCTGCCGCAAGTCACCGAGGTGCTCGACCAGGTACGCCCCGACGGTCAGCGGATGCTGTTCTCGGCCACCCTGGACCGCGACGTCGACCAGCTGGTCCGCCGCTACCTCCACGACCCCGTCGTCCACTCGGTCGACCCGTCCGCGGGCTCGGTCACCACGATGGACCACCATATTCTGGTCGTCCACGGCCCCGACCGGTACGCCGTCACGACAGAGATCGCCGCCCGCGACGGCCGCGTACTGCTGTTCCTGGACACCAAGCACGCCGTCGACCAGCTCACCCGGCATCTGCGGGCCAACGGGGTGCACGCCACGGCCCTGCACAGCGGCAAGTCCCAGCCGCAACGCACACGGACCCTGGCACAGTTCAAGAACGGCCAGCTCACCGTGCTGGTGGCGACCAATGTCGCGGCCCGTGGCCTGCACGTCGACGACCTCGATCTCGTGGTCAACGTCGACCCGCCCACCGACCCCAAGGACTATGTGCACCGCGCCGGCCGCACCGCCCGAGCCGGTGACTCCGGCAGCGTCGTCACGCTGGTACTGGCGGATCAGCGCCGCGAGCTGAGCCGACTGCTGGCAGAGGCCGGCATCGAGCCGACCATCACCAAGGTGCGCTCGGGCGAGGCGGAGCTGAGCCGGATCACCGGGGCCAAAGCCCCCTCCGGCACCCCCCTCGACGGCGGACCCGCCGCACCCCGGCCCAAAAACACCCACGCTCCCTTCCGCGGCCTGGGCACCAGCAAGGACACCTCCCGCGGCGCCGGCGGCAAGTCCCGAAAGGCCGCCGAGGCCCGCAAGCTCGCCGAGGCCCGCAAGGCAGCCCTGGTGCGCCGCGGCGGCTGAGAGCCGCTGCCCTGATAATCGAATACGTCCGACCACGAAATGGAGAATCTCCAGCCCGGCCCGAAAGCCTCCCGTGCGTACACCCACGAGATGAACGCCCACGTGGTGTGCCCGGCCGCGAGGCGATACCCACCGTAGCCGGAGCCGAGATGATGCTGCCGGCACCCCGCACTGCGCCCGGCATGACAAGCTGTGCTTCCCACTGCCCGAACCCAGGAGGTCACCATGACCGCAGAGTCAGCATCCACAGAAGGTTCGGAGCCGACCGACCCCGAGACGTCCGCTCTGGAACCCGACAGCGACGGCCACTACGACCTGAAGCGCAAGTTCCGGGAGGCCCTGGCGCGCAAGCGCGGTGCGCAGGCGGACGCCGCTGACCTCGCTGCGAACGTCGATGCGTCGAAGGTCCGCAGGGCGAACGGCCCGGCTGCGAGTCAGCGGTCCTTCCGGCGCAAGAGCGGCGGCTGAGTCGATCAGTTCCGCGATCTGGCGCCCTACAACACACCCCCTGGGCGCCACGAACTCGCGCCCTGTATCGAGGCCCGGGACGTGCGCATACCCGGTTGCCGGTTGCCGGTTGCCGGTTGCCGGTTGCCGGTGAGGTCATAGCCGACAGCCTCCGCCTGTGGAAACGGGCCCAGCCGCGGTCGGCGCGGGTCGATGGCGTCGCCGCGGCGGACTTGGCGTTGTCCGTGCCGCTCGGTTTGCAGCCCAACATCAGGACGTCGCCGGCAAGTTCGGTTCCGTCGGCGAGAGTCACCGTGCGCGCGGCCGGGCACGCGGCGGCTGCGGGCACGCGGAGCCGCAGGTCCAGATAGGGCTTGTCCAGGTCGGCGGGCTGCCGTAGCGTGACGTACTCGGCCAGCCAGGCACCGGTCCAGACCACGCACAGGTCGCTTCCAGCGTGCGGGCGTCGGACCGGCGGCTCAGCGGCCGCGTAGTCGCCATGGCCGCCGCCACGGCGCGGCAGACAGGTTCGAGGCTCAATCGGGGGCAAATCGATCTGCTCCGGCGCCAGGAACTGCGCCTCATCCACCATCAGATAGTCGACCTTGTCGCCCTGCGACATACGACCCACGACGTAGGCGTACAGATCCATCTCCGGCGCCGCCTCGACAGCCTCCGTCACCAGACCGAGCCGCGAAGACAGTTTCCCCTCCCCCGCCCGGTCATCGCGCGTGAATATCACGCCCTGCAGACCCCTTGCCGACCGATTGTGGATTCGCTGCAGAGCGAGTGTCCTTTTACTTGACCACTCACCACATGGGGTGGAATCCCCTCCCTGACGCGAGCTCCCGGACCTGACGATCATGAAGATCCTCGGCACATTACGCCGCCACGGGGACCCGAGCGGAATTCTGAGCGGCAGCTGAAGTCCCCTGGCGCGGCGCCGTGTTCGCGGCGGGCCCGGCCGGACCGGAGCATGTGCTCCTGGGCCCCGGCCGAGGGCGGATGAGTACAGTGGGAAGGCCGACAACGGGGGCAGACATACATGACGAGGGACTCCGGCGGTGGGCCGCACATCACCAACACCGCGGTCGACTGCACAGCCGATTATCTGATCCAGATCGGGATCCTCGAAGGCGATCTCAATCTGACGCTGCGCATGGAGAGCCCGCCTCCCGATGACGACGCTCCGCTGGCCGCGGCCGAGCGCAGGCTCGCACGGAGTCTCCTGTTCCGGTGGCGTGCCGAGGCCGACGCATGGGACATGACCGATCCCGAGCCACTGCCAGTGCGCTGGACGCCCAGCCGACGAGTCGCGTCCGCAGGGGACTACGTGCCCGTGGGCTCCGGGGCCGACACCATCGCCGGGACCTTCCTCAGGCTCCAGCCCCGACGGCGGCTGGTCGTGCTGGGCAACGCCGGGTCCGGCAAGACCGTGCTCTCCGTCCTGCTCACCCTCGAACTCCTGGCCCGGCGGCTCACACAGGGCGAGGACGACGTGCCGATCCCGCTCGTGCTGTCGCTGGAGTCCTGGGACACCCGGCGACAGCCGCTGACCGAGTGGCTCGTGGACCGGCTGCGGCAGGACCACCCTGGTCTGCCGCCCGTGGACGGCGTCCATCCCGCCGGTCGGCTCGTACGGGAGCGGCGTGTCCTGCCCGTCCTCGACGGCCTCGACGAACTGCCCGGGCACCGCCGCGCCGAGGTCCTCGACGCCCTCAACGCCGGCCTCGGCAGTCAAGGGGACGTCGTACTGGTCTCCCGCACGGCCGAATACGCCGACCTCGACCAGGAGGGCAAAGGGCTGCGGCACGCCACGGTCATCGAATCGCTGCCGCTGCGCCCCGACGAGGTGGCGGAATACCTGCGACAGGCCCGGCCCCGGGCTCGCGCCGCTGCTTGGGCCCCTCTGCTGGAGTCCCTTCGGAAGGAACCCTCCGCGCCGGTCGCGTGGGCTCTGACCAGTCCGCTGATGGTGTGGCTGGTGCGTCGCGCGTACGAGCGACATCCGGCCGATCCCGGTGAGTTGGCGGACCGGAAGCGGTTTCCGGAGCGGGACGCGGTCGAGGCACATCTGCTCGATCGCATCGTGCCCGCCGCGTTTCCGGCCCGGCCGCCCGACCCCGGCCGCCTGCACCCGCCCCGTGCCTGGGAGGCCGATCGGGCCGGCGCCTGGCTGTCGTACCTCGCGCTGCTGCTGAGCCGCCGCGAGGAGTCCGAGCTGGCCTGGTGGCGGCTGTACGCGGCGCCGCTGCCCCGGCTGATGGCGCTGCCCGCGCTCCTCACAGCCGGCATTCTGATCTCCGTCGGTACCAGGGCGCTCATGTCCGGCTACGCCGAGAGCGATCCGCTGGGCGATCTCGGCGTGACGTACGACGTGACGGGCGGCGTCATCTTCGCCGCCGTCGCGCGGACCGTGACCTATGGCTGGTTCGGCCAGCGGCTCGCCGAGCCACGCCGCAGCGTGAATCCGCTGTTGTTCATCCATGCCCTGCGCTCCGTGGACCGGCATGCGCGGGTCGGCCCGCGGGCGCGCCTCGCGGCACTCGCCGGCGGGCCCGCCCTGGTCGTCCTGCTCCTCGTCCTGTACGTCTTCGCGACGCCTGACTTCCTTCTGATCACACTCGGGATCGGCGGTGTGCTGCCCGCGCTGCTCATGGTCGTGTACGCGGCTCCCGCCGACACCGTCGACGCCGCCACCCCCGGCGAACTCCTACGCGGCGAACAGGCCGCGCTCGTCACCACGCTGACGCTGGTGGCCCCGCTGATCGGCCTCGGTGCCGGGGCGGACTCCGCGTTCGACGCACAGGGGTCGGGCAGCTGGTGGCCGGCCATCGCCGCCTGGGCGGGCGCCTCGGCGATGTTCGTGCTGCTCAGTCCGTGGAGCCGCTGGATCCTCGCCAAGTGCTCGCTGGCTGCGGCCGGACGGGTGCCCTGGTCGCTGATGAGGTTCCTCGGGGACGCCCGTACGGCGGGCCTGTTGCAGTTGTCCGGGGGCACTTACCGCTTCCGTAACCGGCGGCTCCAGGAGCATCTCGCCGCCCACCGCGCTCAGCAGCGGGGAAGCGCCGTGCCCGTCTTCGTGAAGCCGCGCGTACCCGTACTCGCGGACTCCCGCGACTTCACCGTGGAACGGACCGCGGGCAACTACCACGTCCGTGGCCGGTCCCGGAGGCTGCCGCTGGCGCACTGGGCGGCGGTGGGACCCATCACCGGCGTCTTCCTCGTCCGCTTCACCGTGAGCGGCCAATGGCAGGAGCCCGTGAACTGGCTGCTCGTGGTGTTCTGGCCGTTCGTCGGTGTTCTGGTCACCGTGGTCGGCTTCCTCCTGCCGCGCCGGCCGGTGGAGCTGGAGCTGACTCCGGACGCGATCACCTCGGTGATCGGGCGCAGACGCCGCTCGTACGCGTGGCACGGTATCGAGGAGATCACCGCGCGCCGCGCCGTCATCCGGGGCCGGGACATGCGCTTCTACGCGCTCCAGGTACGTCTGCTGCCCACAGCTCCGCGCCCGCCACGCCGCTCCCGGATGGGCGAAGGCTGGTACTTCGTCCTGTCGCTCGGTACGACCCCGCAGGTCGGTCCCCAACTCGCCGCGGCGCTGGAGGACTTCGCAGGCCCACGCTGGCGGCCGTAATGCGGTCAGCAGAGCGGCCGGGTCCGGCCGGCCGCCGTGAGCAGGGCCAGGCAGCGTGACGTGACCGTGTGACCGTCCTCGGTGGCATCGACCGCGTACGCGATCGGAGCCCGGCCCGGGGTCCCCCGCGGCGCCGTGATCCGCCAGCGGGCCTCGTACGTGTCGTGCGCCCCGAGCACCCGGGGCGGGTGCCCGACGAGGGTGGCGTGCCAGCCCGCGGGCAGCAGCGGTGCCCGCACGTCGATGGCGAGAGAGCGCCCCGTGGCGTTCTCGATGCCGAGCCGGCCGCCGTCCGCCGGGTGCAGGCGCAGCGCGTCCGAGCTGATCCAGCGGATGTTCAACTCGCGCATGCGGAACTGCTTTTCGTCGCCGCCCTCGACCAAAGGGCTGATGCCGATGCGAAGGGAGTTGACGGCCTTGGCGAAGGGGAAGTCCAGGCCGCTGAACTGACCGTCCTCGTCCTTGTAATGAGCGTATTCGAACGGAGCTGGGACCGTGCGGGCGCCGACCTGGCCGTCCACGCTGAGGCTCGGTGGGAAGAACCGCTTGACACTGTCCGGGTCGAAGTCCACCGTGACCTCGCTCAGCGGCAGCGGAAGACCGAAGTCCACGCGCAGCCAGTTGTAGTCTCGCGGAGAGCCCTTGATCGACCAGTACCCCGTGTGGCCCGGGAGCACCGCGGAGGGCGGGTGCCCCGGAGCCGAATAACCGGCGCCGAGCTTGGGCCAGTCCCGGGTGGTGGCGGCCATGAGGTCGACTTGACGGACCGAACCCCGCAGCGGATGCCGCCACTTGTCGTACGCGCCGGGCACGCCGAAGACGGCGTCCCGACGGTAGCTCGTCCACCACCAGGAGGACCAGGACCAGTGGTAACACCAGGTATCCGGCGAGGTGGGTGAGCAGCAGGGTGCGGCGGGCGACGCGGTGCCGGGGGAAGCGGAGCGGGGCGTTCTCGGGACGGCGCACGGGCGGTGGCGTGATGCTCGCGCCGGGGCCCGGGAGCCATCCATCGCCGGCCAGCCACCACAGCGTTCCCGCGAGAACCGAGGCGGGGACACAGCGCAGCGGGATGCCGGTGGCGTCCAGGCCGCGCAGCAGATGGCCGCCGCCGGCCGCCTCCAGCCCGGCGCGGACGGCGGTGTCATCGCCCCGTGCGGCACGGGTGTGCAGCAGCGCGAGACGGCGCGGACGGTGGCGCGCGGGCAGGGCTGCCACGACGTGCAGGACCCGGGTGACGGCGTGCGCGGCGGCGCTGTGCGCGGCGGGGTCGTCCACCACCAGCAGCAGTCCGTCGGCCTGGTGCAGGACGTCCAGTACGGCGACCGACTCCTGGCTGCCGTACGCGTCCCCAGGCGGGTCGAACAGGAGCAGGGACCGCCCGCCCGCGCGCACGAGCGGCGGCTCGCTCCCGGGCGTCGCACCCAGTTCGGCCAGTCCCTGCCGGTACACGCCGCCGCGCTGTGCGGCCGGGCTGCCGACGAGCACCACGACCCGCGCCCGGTCGTATCCGGCGGGCAGCGGTTTCGCGCAGTGTGGGCAGCGTGCGGCCAGGCGGCGGACGCCGATCACGGCGGGGAGGCGGGTGCCGCACCGGCAGCGGCGGTACAGGGCGCCGTACCGGTCGGGTACCAGCCGGTGGTGTGCGACGCCGCAGGTGAAGCACAGCCGCATCGGACGGTCGATGACGCGCCCGCAACCTGTGTGCGGGCACGGCGCGGGCCCGCGCCGTGCCCTGCCCACCCCCGCGAGTACGGCCCACACCGCCCACCACAGCGTCCACAGCGCACCGCACAACGCCCAGAACAGGAGGGAGAACAGCAGGGGAAGGATGCTCAGGACCGTCGCGGTCAGTACGACGGCGACGGTTGCGAGCAGGAAGGCCGGGCGCAGGAAGAGCAGTATGCAGCCCCGTCCCCTGAGCACGTCGGGCCTCAGGAACCGGTCGGCCTCGCCCACCGGGTGTCGCTGCCCGACGAGACCGTCCCACCAGGCAGCACGCAGGTCTCTCGGCGCGATGCTGCGGACGTAGACAGGGACGGCCGGTTCTCCGCCGGGTTCGGGCACCACGTGCGGGGCCCGGCCGAACGTCCGCCACACGGCGCGCAGCGGGGTCCACACGAGGCGGGGCAGGATCACCAGGACGCTGTGGCCGACGGTCAGAACCACCAGCACGACGATACCCAGGAGCAGTTCGAGTGGGTTCAGCACGGCTCACTCCCTCCCCCGCACGAGCCCGCCCCGCCACTCCGGCAGCCGCGCCCTCCGCCCGCGCCGGCTCCCGTACGGCCACCGGGTCGAGGCGCCCGCTCACCCACGCGCCCGCGAGGGCCCGAGCCGTGGCGCACGGCTCCGGACAACCGTAGCGTGAACAGGCTCTGTCGGCGTGCACTGCTTGCGTGCGGTTCACCAAGGCCCGTGACCGGTCTGCCGACGGGGCCGCCGGCTCTTTCCCGACCGCTGGGACGGCACCCGTGGGAAGACTCCGGACTATGGTTGTCAGGCATGTGGTCAGGACAACCGCCCGGTAACGAGCGGGACCTTCACAGCCAGGACCCGTACCAACGGCCGCTGCGGCCGCAGCCGCCCGGCGGCGGAAACCGGGCGAAGGCGGTCGCAGTCGCTGCGGCCACGACCGTGGTCGCAGCCGTCGGCCTGAGCGGCTTCCTGCTCCTGGGCGGCGCCCAGGACGACCGCACCGGAGGCGGCGGAACCACCAAAGCGCCGACGACTGCCTCGAAGAGCGCGACAGCCTCGGCGCCGGCGTCCCCCGAGCCGCACGGCACCGCGACCGAGCGGCCGACCGTCCCGGGCTGGAAGGTCGTCGTCAACCCCAAGTGGGGAACGGCCTTCGATGTACCGCCGGACTGGGACGTCAAGCCACCGGGCATGCTGATTGGCTTCGACGACAGCACGGTCGATTACAGCAACCCCGACAACTGGGGCAAGACCATCGTCGTCATGAGCGCTCCCGCGGTCCTCCGGGAGAACTGGTGCCTGTCCGACGACGACAAGGACGGGCGCATGGACAGCACCGGTCTGGCGATGGCGGGCACCAAGGGCTCAAAGGGCTCGAATAGCACCGCAGAAGCCGCCCTGAGCCTGGCGGACCTGTGGGTGTACGGCGGTTATACGCAGCCGGACAGGAAGAGCATCGTCCGCGAGAGGACGGCGCAGCCGTACACGACCAGGTCCGGCGTCAAGGGCAGCATCGCGTGGGCCCGGTCCAGGAACACGCCTCAGAAAGGCAGGTGCGCGAGCGACGGCAAGGCCGTCACGTTCGGCTTCAAGAACTCCGCGGGCGGCTTCGTCGCATGGAGCCTCGTCGGCGCCACAGGCGTCAAGGACGAGCTGGCGGACTCGACGATCATGAAGATCCTGAGCACGGTACGCCTGCATGGGAAACCGACGGAGTCCTGAGCCGGCCGTTCGGGCACCGATGAGCAGAGCGGAAAGGCTCAGCAGAGCGGTTCGGCGTCCAGGGCGGCCGTGAGGAGGGCCAGGCAGCGGGCCGTCACAGTCTGCCCGTTCTCGCCGGCGTCGACGGCGTAGGCGATGGGAGAACGCCCCGTGGTCCCCCGGGGAGCCGTGATCCGCCAGCGTGCCTCGTACATGCCGTGTGCCGCGAGTGTCCGGGGCGGCCGTCCGACGAGGGTCGCCCGCCAGCCCGCGGGCAGCAGGGGCGGCCGTACGGTGATGGCGAGGTCGCGTGCGGTGGCGTTCTCGATGGCCAGCCGGCCGTCGGCCGCCGGGTGCAGGCGCAGGGCGTCGGAGCTGCGCCAGCGCACGTTGAACTCGCGCAGCCGAAGCCGCTGCTCGTCACTGGTCTTGCCGTCGAGGTCGGAGTTCAGGCCGATACGGATGGAGTCGACGGTCCGTGGGACGGAATCGTCGTAGCCGTACGTCTTCGTGAGGTAGGCGCCCTGCTTCTGCCGGTGGGGGTGGGCGTTGGTGAGCCAGTACGTCTGGGCGCCGTTCTGGCCCTCCACGTCGACTCCCGGGGCCCACGACGTGATGCTGTCCGGATCGAAGTCCACCGAGACCTCGCTCAGCGGCAACGGCATCCCGAAGTCGAGCCTCAGCCAGTTGTCCTTCTCCGGCGAAGCCTTGACCGACCAGTAACCCGCGTGTCCCGGCAGAGCGGCGGACGCCGGATGCCCCGGTGCCGAGTAACTCTCGCTGAGCTTCGGCCAGTCCCGGGTGGCGGCCGCGGTGAGGTCGACCTGGTGGACGGAATCGGCCAGCGGACGCCGCCACTTGTCGTATCTCCCGGGCACTCCGAAGAGGGCCTGCGAGGGCAGCGCGCCCGTCGCCAGCAGGACCAGGGCGACCGGCAGGGCCAGGTATCCGGCGAGATGGGTGAGGAGCAGAGTGCGGCGAGCGGCGTGGTACCGGGCCGGGCGGAGCGTCGGGTTCTCCGGTCGGCGCGCGGGCGGCGGCGCCATGGTCTCCCCGGAGCCTGCGGTGCCGGCCGTACCGGCGAGCCACCGCAGCGTCCCCGCGAGCTCGGCGGCCGGAAGGCAGCGCACCGGAATGCCCGTGGCATCGAGCGCGCGCAGCAGGTGACCGCCGCCGGCCGCGTCCAGCCGCGCCCGCACTCCGGCGCCGTCGCCCCGCAGGACTCGGGTGTACAGCAGAGCCAGCCGGCGCGGACGGCGGCGCGCGGGCAGTCCCGCCACGACGTGCAGAACCCGGGTCACGGCGTGTACGTCGGCGCTGTGCGCGGCAGGGTCGTCCACCATCAGCAGCAGTCCGCGGGCCCGGCGCACCACCTCGAGACCGGCGGCCGAACCCTGACTGCCGTACGCGTCACCAGGCGGGTCGTACCAGAGCAGGGGCGTCCTGCCGGTGCGTACGAGCGGCGGCTCGGCTCCGGGTGTGGCGCCCAGCTCGGCCAGTGCCTGCCGGTGCACTGCGGCGCGCTGTGTGGTCGAGCCCCCGACGAGCACGACGACCCGTGCCCGTTCGTAACCGGCGGGCAGCGCCTTCCCGCAGTGCGGACAGCACGCGTCCAGGCGGCGCACTCCGAGCACGGCGGGCAGCCGGGTGCCGC
Source organism: Streptomyces sp. NPDC001270 (assembly GCF_042896695.1). NCBI lineage: Bacteria > Bacillati > Actinomycetota > Actinomycetes > Kitasatosporales > Streptomycetaceae > Streptomyces > Streptomyces sp. NPDC001270. Next base: position 397,509 of record NZ_JBIAXM010000005.1, read on the forward strand.
AGCGGCAGCGGTGGCGGAAGGCGCCGTACCGGTTGGGCACCAGCTGCCGGTGCCCGGCCCGGCATGTCGGGCACTGCCTGACCGGGCGGTGGACGACGCGTCCACAGCCCGGGTACGGGCAGGGCGCCGGCCTGCCGCGCAGCGCGCGCCCCGCCCGCGCGACCGCCGCCCACACCGCCCACCACAGGGCCCACAGCGCGCAGCACACCGCCCACGCCAGCAGCGTGAGCAGGAGCGGAAGGAGGCTGAACGCCGTCGCGGTCAGTACGACGAAGACGGTCGTGAGCAGGAAGGGCGGGCGCAGCAGAAGCATCATGCAGCCCTGTCCCTCGCTTCCGCCCCGTCGTGGCCCGCGGAACGCGTCCCGGACCAGTTCGGCCACGAAGCGGTCGGCCTCGCTCACCGGCCGTTCGTGCCGATCGAGTCCGTCCCACCAGGTCGCGCGCAGGTCGCGTGCGGCGACGCCCCGGACGTAGGCAGGCATGGCCGGCTCGCCATCCGGGTCGGGTGCGGTGTGCGGTGCCCGGCCGAAGGTCCGCCAGACGGTGTTCAGTTGAGCCCACATCAGCTTGGGCAGGGTGATGACGACGCCTTGGCCGACGATCAAGACGACCAGCAGGATGATCGCCAGCAGCAGAATCACGGGATTGGACACGGCTCACTCCTTCTGCCGGGCCGCCCCGCGTCGCCACGGCAGCAGTGACGCCCGCTCCGGTTCCGGCTGCTCGGTCCGCACCAGATCACGCAGCGCCGCATAAACCTCCTTCTCCTCCCAGAGCCCTTGCCGGAACAGCCGCAGGATCCGCAGCGCGGCCGACGCTGGTTCCGCGGAAGCCCGGCGCAGGACGTGCAGTGCGGTGCCGGGGGCACTGGCGAGCACGTCCGGAGCTTCGTCCGCGAGGGAGACGAGGGACGCGCACGCCTGTGCGTCCAGGGCGGCGGTCCGTAGATCGGCGGAGGCTTCGAGGGCGGCGAACACCCCGGCGAGGACGGCCGGCCGGCAGGAGTCGGGCAACGGAGCGAGCACGGCCCGTACCTCGCCGAGGGGTGCCCTCCCCCGGGCGAGATGACGCGCGACGGCTCTCCTGAGGTGCTCGGACGTCAGGCCCACCTGGGGCCGCAGTTCCACGACAGCGCGTACGAAACCCGCAAGCCCGGAGTCCTCTCCGCCGAAAGCCCCCGCATCGCCGTCCGGCGCGAGCAACGCGCACCCGGTCCGCAGCCGCCGTACGTCCGCCTCGACGCCGTCCGCGGGTCCCGCGTCCCACACCTCCGCCACGGTGTCCAGGATGTCGAGGCGCCCGTTCCCCAACGCGTCCGCGAGGAAGCGTGCCATCGGATCGGGCTCCGGACAGCCGTCCGCGGTCAGTCGGTCGAGGTCGAACACCGGGCCCGGTGTCCGCTTCCCGGTCTCCTGCCGCGTCCCGATCAGATGGCGGTGGTCGTCCTCCGGCCGAGCGGTGTACGTGGTGAACGTCAGCTCGGCCGCCAGGCTCGCGGGCAGGGTGTACGAGACGGCGGCGATCCAGCCGACGACACGGTCCGTGTCCGCTGAGACCAGGGTCGCGCCGGGGCCCTCGCCGACCAGCGCCTGCAGAGCCGCGGTGAGCAGTCGTTCCAGGAGGCGGACGCCGGGGTCGCCGCTGCCGGCCAGCAGGCGGCCCACGCGGTCGGGTCCGACGGCGCTGCCGGGGACGAGTTCGGCGAGGTCGGGCAGGGCGTGGCCGTCGCCGGGTTCGGGCGACGGAGCCCACTGCGGGGTGTCCCAGAGCTCGACTGGGCGCAGGCCCGCGAGTTCACCGGGGGTGGCGCACAGGACGTGGCAGAAGTGGTTGCCCCAGCGACCGCTGTAGTCCTGGCCGGTGAAGCAGGTCCGGGTCAGCACGGCCATGTCGACGTCCGGCCGGTCGTAGGCGAACGCCACGGGGAAGTGGTCGTGCCGGTCCGTGCCCGGCGGCCGCGCGTACCCCGTCAGCACCCGCAGGACGTCGAGTGCGGGGCGGGCGGCCGGGGAGACCGCGGTGAAGCGGAAGCCGCCGTGGGGTGCGTCCGCCGAGGGCGGGGCGGACGTGTAGTGCGCCTGTCCGGCCATGCGTGTCACCCCTGTCCCCGGTCGAGGGCGCCGAAGCGGTGCAGCAGCCACATGAGGGGATCCTCCACACGGTGCGGCCGTACCACGCCGCCGAGTCCGAGGTCACCGCCCTGCCGGGGCGCGGTGCCCAGCGTGGACAGCGCGAACAGCTGGTAATCGGTGCAGAACTGCTGGAGCCGCGCGTCGAGTTGGTGTTCCTGCCAGCGTCGCAGCAGGGCCTGCACTTCGGCATGGACGGCGGCTCGGTCGTCGGCGTCGAAGACGGGGCCGGGGCGGCGGGTGCGGTGCAGCGGGGAGTTGTCCGGCAGGTGCGGCCACAGGAGGTCGGCCTTGGTGAGGGCGACCGCGACCGGCACGGCCACCTTGCCGCCGCCCAGGTGGCCCAGCACCCGGGCCAGTACGTCGCCCGATCTGCCCGGCACCCCGTCACCGTCCTTCACCGGTGCGCCGGGCAGGTCCTGCGGGTCGACGAGAACGACCACGGCGTCGGCCGCGGCGAAGTAGCGCAGCTGGTTCTCCATACGGTCGCGCGACGCGAAGTGCTCGCCCGCCGTGTCGAGGAAGACGAGGGTCAGCACCCGTCGGCGGGTGCGCCCGAAACGGCCCCGCCGGGTGCGGCTGAGCCGGTGCACCAGGGGGCGGCCGGCGTCGTGCTCCGCGGTCTTGGGGACGGTGTGCTGCTCCTCGTACAGGTGCCGTTCGTACCGCTCGTGGTAGTCGGCCATCGTGTCGTCGTCGCAGGGCAGCAGAGCCGCGTCGAGTTCGGCTCCGAGGCGGTGCAGCAGCTCGTGCACGAGGACGCCGATGTAGGTGCTCTTGCCGGAGCTGACCGGTCCGGCGAGCGCCACCAGCTTTCCGGGGACACGCAGATAACCCTCTGGCAGCCGGCCCGTGCAGGCGGTGCAGCGCAGCCGGGTGGTGGTACGGCCGCAGGTACCGCACACCGCAGAACCGGCCCGCGGGTCGGCGGACGCGAGGACCCGGTCCTCCGCGCAGCCGGCGCCGCTCGCGCAGACATACGCGATCTGTGCCCGGGAGATGCTCCGGAAGCAGAGCGGGCACACCCAGCTGCGGCGCCACGGCATTCGCACGTCCACTCCCCTCAGGAGACCTTGAGCGTGTGCAGCGGCGGGTCACGCAGTACGAGCGACTCGCCCACGGCGAAGCAGCGCAGCCCGCCGCTCGGGCCGCGGGCCAGGCGCGCCGACAGCCGGACGTCGTGTCCCGGGCCGAGCGTCACGTCGGTGGCCGCCGCCAGGACCTCCCCGTCGGTGGGCTCCAGCGGCCTTACCGGGCCGCGCGAGCGGACCAGCAGCAGTCGCTCGGCTCGTACGGTGGCGCGTGCCGTGAACACGGCGGTGACCGTGCGGCGTCCGGGCAGGCCGTGCCGCTCCAGGCGATAGTCGACCTCGATGCGCGGTGGCAGTGCCGCCGTGCTCGGCTCGCCGTAGGCGGCCAGTCCGCCGAGCAAGGCGATCGGCCGCACCTCGACGTACACCCCGGCGCCGTCGGCGACCGGCAGCCGCACGCCCGCCTCGTGCCGGTAGGCGGCCCGGGTGACGATGCGTCGCCGGCCGTCCGCCACGCCGGTGCTCCGCCAGACGACCTCGACCTCGTCGCCGCTGCCCGGCGGCCAGTCGAAGACGACGGTCACACCCGTGCCGCCGTGCCGGGTGAACGTGAGACTGCCCAGTACGGGCGCGGCGGCCGCCGCATGTGCGCCGACGACGGCATGTTCCCCGGCGACCGTGACCGCGACCACCAGGGTGAGCCGGCTCGGCGGCGCGAACCGCAGCCCCTCCGGGGCGGGCTCCGCGACGATCGGCCGCCCGGGGAGTTCGGTCGTGCGCAGCCGGGTGCCGGCCGGCCACGGAGGCGCGTCGTCGAACCCGTAGAGGCGCACCTCGCCGTCCGGCAGCGGGTCGAGGCGAGCCAGGAGGCGGCCGTCGACGAGACGGATGTCCAGGTCGGTGACCGGCTCGGGCGGCGCGAGCGGCGTGGCGGTGCGCCGGACGCCCTCCGTGCGCACGGGCGGTCCGTCGTCGGTGCGGTAGACGACTCGGATGCAATAGCCGTACGTCGTCGCGTTCGAGACCCCGTCATCGGTGAAGCCGTCGCGGCGGGCGGCCACCGTCACGGTCTCACCACCCGGCGCGGTGCGGACGACCTCTACGCGGTGCGCGCCGTCGGGGCAGGTCCAGTCGGCGACGATCTGACGGTCCTCGGCGCGCAGGCGGACGCCGGCGACCTCGGGCCAGTGCACGACGGGCCCCGCCACCATGAGCGGCGAGGGGGCGCTGCCGGGTTCGGCGGCCCGGCGCACGGCGACCGCGTAGTACAGCGGGATGCAGGCAGGGGGGCTGCCGTCGAGGTACGAGGTGGCACGCGGCTCGGTCAGCGGCAGCACGGTGCCGTCGGCCGCGTCGCGGGGCGGGCGCCGCTCACTGCGCAGCAGTACGTACTCGGGCTCGCCCCGCGTGGACGGCGAGGGCCGCCAGCGGACGGTGACGCCCGCGCTGTCCCGGGTCGCGGTGAGGCCGGACACCGAACGGACCGCGAGCCCTTGTCGCACAGCGTCGATCACCGGCAGGTCGCGGACTGCCGCCTCCGCCTGGTCCAGCAGGTCCCAGGCCCGGTCCGCGTCGGCCGGCGGCAGTCGGCGCGCCTGCTCCACGGCCCCGCGTGCCTCGGCCAGCTTCTCGCGCACATGCTCGGCCAGTCGCTGTACGTCCTCGGCGAGCGAGCCCGGCGGCAACCGGTCCGCCACGGCCGCCGCCTCGGCGAGCCGCCCTTCCGCGGCCAGCCGGCGCACCCGCTCCAGGAACGGATCCCCGGCTGCCTCGTGCAGCACCGCGAACACCAGTCGCCGCGCGTCCTCCTCGGCGACGGCCAGCTCGTCCACTGCGTATCGCAGGAGCGTCGACGGCGTCGCGCGGGCGGCGTGCCGCGTCCGCAGCGGGGTCGCCAGTTCATGGCGCAGGATCTGGGCGAGCCCCTCCGGCCCCTGGTCGCTCAGCACGCCGCGGACGGCCGCGATCACGGCCTGGGCGGCTGTGTGCGCGGCGCCGTGCGGCAGCCGGCCCCAGCGGCGCGCCGCTGCCTCGACGACCGGCGCACCGACCGGGGGCCGGTCGAAGACGCGCACGGGCTGCTCGGTCCGCCCGCCGGGCCTGCCGGTCGCGAGGAAGTCGCCGAGGTGCCTGAGTCCCAGCACCTCCAGTTGGCGGGCGCAGCGCGCGTACGAAGGGTGCGGAACCGTCCGCGGCAGCGGGTCGGGTTCGGCGAGGCGCAGCCCGAGGGCGGGCAGCAGGTCTCTCACCCGGTCCTCCCCGACCCGGTGGGCGGCGGCGATCTCCGCGACTGTGCGCTCGGCGAGCATGCCGAGCCCGCCCGTGGCCTCCTGCAGAGCGGCGCGCAGCCGGGCCCGCTCGGATTCCGCGCGTCGGCTGTGTGCCTCGAGGGCGGCTTGCAGTCGTCCCGGGTCCCCGGCCGCGGCCGCGTCCAGGAGCGGCCGGTGGCTGAGGTACCCGGCTTCCAACTGCTCGATGACCGGCCGGTACTTGAGCCGAGCCCGACTGCGGCGCCAGCAGACGCGGACCGCGGTGACCGCCTCGGCGACGGCGGGCCCGTCGATGTGCTGCGGCAACTGGTAGCGCGTGCGCAGATCCTCGGTCACGGGCAACCCGGCGTCGAGCACCTCGCGCCGGTAGCGTGACTCGTCGAAGACCACGGCCTGCTTCCCCCCGTCCTGCCCGCGCTCAGCCGATCCGCTGGCGGCTCATCGCGACCCGGGCCTCGTCGACCGCCTCCTGGGACAGCCCTCCGATCTGGATGGAGATCTCGATCTGTTCGCGGGACTCCCGCTCGGTGGCGACGACGGTGAGGAGTCCGGAGGTGTCGAGCGTGAAGACGCATTGGAAGGGCCAGCGCGCGGGCTTGCCGGGCGGGATCTTCAACGTCCCTTCCGCAACCGGGGCGTTGTGCTCCAGTTCCTCCGACTCCACGGCGCCCGCCTGCTCCATGACCTGGATCCGGACCCGGCGCTGGCCGTCGCGCAGGGTGTAGAAGTCGTCGGTCACCGACGCCGGCAGGGTGTCGTTGGCGTGCACGAGGTGGGTGACGTACTCCCGGCCGCTGTCGATGTCCGTGACCTGGATGCCGTAACCGCGCGAGGCGACGGTGGAGATGTCGTAGGGGCGGCGGGTGAGGCCGGTCTCCGGGACGTCCGGTGCCTGCCCGGCGGGGAGGTCGCCGCTGGCGAGGATGTACGTGGCCCGGTCGAGGGCGTAGAGCGCGGCGCCGCGGGCCACCGCGAGGTCCGGGTTGTGCAGCCTGGGCTCGAAGCCGAACTGGGTGCGCAGGGCGGCGGCGACGGCGGGCATCTTGGTGGCGCCGCCGACGAGCAGCACCTCGTCGAAGGACGGCACGCCCCGCTCCGCAGCCAGTTCGACAGTGCGGCGGGTAATGTCGACGGTGCGGTCGAGCAGGTCGCGGGTCAGCTCCTCGACCAGTCCCCGGGTCAGCTCCACCGTTTCGACCCTGCCCTGGTGCATGACGCGGACGGTGTAGCGCTCGCGGAAGGACAGCGCCTTCTTCGCTTCTTCGGCGTCCTTGCGCAGCTGTGTCTCGGACTGCGGGTCGGACAGCGGGTCGTCGACGTCCGGGAAGCGCTCGCGGAACCGCTCCACCAGGTGCACGACGACACGGTCGTCGAAGTCGCTGCCGCCCAGTTCCTTCGCGCCGTCCGTGCAGAGCACGGTCAGCTCCCGTCCGCGCAGGGTGAGGACAGTCGTGTCGAAGGTACCGCCGCCCAGGTCGTACACGAGGATGGCCCGATCCGCGCGCTCCTCGTCTCCTTCCAGCGCGCTGTAATCGAGCGCGGCCGCGATGGGCTCGGCGACCACGTCGAGGACGCGCAGCCCGGCGATCTCGCCGGCCTTGCGGGTGGCGTCCCGTTCGGCGAGCCCGAAGTAGGCGGGCACGCTGATCACCGCGTCACGGACCTCCTCACCGCCGGCGGCCTTGGCGTCCTCGACGAGTTTGCGCAGGATGCGGGCGGAGATCTCCTCGGGCATGTAGGTGCGGCCGTGGAACTCGCGCGGCACCACATCGCCCATGTCCCGCTTGATGAGCTGCACCACGTGCTCGGGGTCGAGGACGGTGGCGTCCTTCGCGCTCTGCCCCACGACGACGCTGTCGGCGCTCTCGAAGTAGACGACGGACGGTGTGGTGTCCGTCCCTTCGAGGTTGCGCAGCACGGTCGGTCTGCCGACCTCGTCGATCCGTGCGATGCACGAATAGGTGGTTCCAAGGTCGATGCCGTACACGGCCATACGGTCTCCCGCCACCGGGACGCCCGCGCGTCACGTCCGCCCCGTCTGTTGTCCCGCCAGTTGTCCTTGCAGGGCATGTCCTTCATGTCCCGCTGAGAGAGAGGAAGTTCATGGGGCATCCGGTTCCCAACGGGAAACCACGACGTCGGCCTTGCGCACGACCCGCTCCCCCTGCACGAATCCGGCTGCCACGACGCGCGCCACCGTCCGGTCCGCCTCGGGCCCTTCGGCGGCGGCGCGGCCCACCGGACGCTGCAACGCCATGTCGAACGCCTGGCCGGGCCCGGGGACATACCGCTCGACGCCGGTCCTGGCCACGGTGTCCGCCGCCTCGTCGGCCAGCGCGGTCAGCAGGGACCGCAGTTCGTCGACGCCGAGCGGGGCGGTGACGTTCCCGGCCTGGCGCAGGATCTGGTCGTGCAGCCGGATCAGGGAGTGGCGCACCAGGTCGAGCGCCGTTTCCATCTCGCCCCGGCGCAGTCGCTCGACCTCATCGTGCAGCCTGGTGACGATCTCCTCGCGGCGCTCGGCGAGCTGTTGCTGACGAGCGAGTGCCGCGGTGAACTCGCGTGCCAGCGCACAGGGTTCGTCACGTTCCGACACGGCACTCACAGTAGACCAACGGGGGACGGCACGTCAGCAGTGCCACGATCGGGTGCCGGGCCGGCGCGGCCGAGTCGTCCGGCTCACGCGGCCCTCTCCCGCGCCGCCGACCGGCCGTGCACGGCCTCGTCAGCCACCGAGGTTGATGGAACCGTGAACGTCCCGCGTCTGGATGACGGTGCTCTGAGTGCCCCCGGAGACCACGTTGCGTACGTCGCCCGCGCCGGTCCGCGTGCCCTCCAGCGCCTCGGCCTCCCGCCGCCAGACCGCGAGCGCCTCCGCGAACGCGGGGTCCTGCCGGGCGCGCAGAGCCAGTGCCTCCGCGAGCTCCGTAGCCCGCTCCGTGCTGTCGGGCGCCTCGGCGAGGGCCGTCAACTCGCCCTCGTCGTAAGGCGCTTGGTCCGGCCGTCGCCTGACCAGGTTTCGCAGGGACGTCCAGATCTGCTCCCCGGCCGCACCCGCGGTACCGCTGGCAAGGGCCATGAGCAGTTCAGGTGCAATCGGGACCACGATGCCCTCCACCTTCTCCAACGCACAGGTCGTAGGTCGAGCGTAGGGCACGATCCGACCCTGGTGCGGATCCGGTGCCAGGACAGCGCCACGGCATCGATAGCCACACTCCAGGTCTGGCTCTGCTACGCGGAGTTGATTCGCAGGTTTGCTGTGCTGCAGGATCAGCGGTCTCTGACCTGTGAGACAGACGGAACACAAGGGAAGGGTGTTCGGTGCAGCGACTCGACGACACGATCTGCCTGGCATGGGCCCCTTCACACTGCTCGGACGCCTCGGTACAGCGCCGCCCCCGGTCTGCGGACGTTGCAGAAGGCAATACCGAGGGCATCATCTACGCCATGCCGGACGTCAGCTGGAGTGCATCGCACTGTGGTTGACGCTGTTTGAATTCGTCCAAGGTCCAGCGAAGGCGGCAGCAAGGGAGATGCCCGCGAGAAGGAGGAAGAGGTGGGTGTAGCCACCGAGGGGAGCGGCGATGGCGGTACCGGCGAACGGGGCGATGGCGGCGGTTAGGGTGGCTGGGGCGGCGAGGATTCCCGAGAGACGGCCGTAGTGGTGAGTGCCCCAGCGGTCGGTGATGGCAGTGGCCTGGAGGAGGGTGAGGTTGCCGCGGACCATGCCGGCCGCGAGTGAAGCGGCGACGATGAGGATGTACGGACCGGGTACGAGGGTGAAGGCAGCGGTGGTGAGGCCACCGAGGGCGATCAGCACGGTCGTTCGGGCCGCCGCGGTGGTGCAGCGGGCGAGTCCGGCGTAGAGGGTGCGGCCGAGAGTTTGTCCGGCGCCCCCCAGACCGAGGGCCCAGGCTGCCTGGGTGCTGGTGTAGCCGCGTTCCAGGAGGAGGGGGACGAGAGCGATGACGACTGCGTACATCGCGAAGGCGGATAGGGCGAAGGCTGCTGCGAGCAGCCAGAACGGTCGACTGTGCACAGCAGCGTCAGGTCTAGTGCCTCGGCAGGCAACGTTTGCCCGTCAAGGAGCGGCGTTCGGTGCGTGCTCTGGGGGTCCCCCTGCTCGAAGAGCTTGGGGGAGTGCCG